>NZ_FNWI01000004.1:1200000-1559767 GCF_900106855.1 Varibaculum massiliense
AATCAACCATAGGTATCCCGCGGACCGCGTCCTTTAACCGAGCGCGGTCCATGTTTCCAGGAGGGCGCCTGCGGGCCGAGCACAATCAACCTTTTTATCACCACCGAACCGGCATGATCTTCAATTAACCCCATTAATTGCGGAGTCAGATTACGCAGCTCGGATGCCCAACGGGTAGAGTCACAACGCACCACCACATCCCCATCTTTGATGGATTCGATTTGCGCGTGTTGAGCTACTTGACTGCCGACTATCTGTTCCCAATCGGCTTTCAATCTGCCCACATCTAACATTTTTCCTAGGCCAAAATTATTGACATATTTTTCCCAAACCACACCTAGCCTGCGTGGTTCTCGCCGTGACCATCTGCCACCGTGACCTCCGCCTGCCAGAGCCGGGGAAGGCTGCAATTGCGCTAATCCGCGAACTCGCTCGCGGGCGTAACTGTCGTTTATTCCCTTAATCTTCCCCAGCGAGATTTCCCCGGACTCTAGGGAGCCAGTGTCTTTAGAAGCGGTGGCAGCTATCCCGTCCCAGTTGCGCCGACCACGGTGACGCCGCAGCTCGCTGGCTGACATTCTGATCAGCCCTTTAGAAAAAGCGTGTTCTTGGGCGGCACGCAATACCCGCTGAGTGTAGGTGAGATTTCCTTCTGGCTGCTCAGTCATCAGACATCCTGCCTGCTTCTTCGGAACTATTTTCTGCACTAATCTCACTTGATACCGTCATGGGGGTGATTGCGGTTCCCTGAGCGGCGCGCAATACCTCAAAAAAATGCCCCTCAATCTCGGCGGGTAAATCTTTGCGGCTGGTGGCGGTAATCAGCACCTGGTCAGCGCGGTTCATGAATTCGAGGAGGGCGGAGCGGCGGGAGGGATCCAGTTCCGCAAACACGTCATCTAAAATCAGGATGGGAGTTTCCCCCACCTGCCGTAACAGTTCAAACTGTCCCAGCCGTAAAGCTAGGGCAGCGCTCCAGGTTTCCCCGTGGGAGGCAAACCCTTTCACCGGCAGCGCATCTAGCGTAACCGCTAAATCATCGCGGTGCGCACCTGCCAGGTTGACCCCGCGAATCAGTTCTTCCTCCCGGCGAGCCGCGAAAGTTTCCTGGAGTGCCACCGCTACCGCTTGGGGGTCAGCCAAATCAGCGGGAGCCGCAAAGGAAGGCACATAGGACAATCCCAAGGTTTGGGAGGAGTTCGCCAGATGTTCTTCCCCTAAAACCAGCAGGTAAGCCTGCGCCGCGTGGGGGGTAAGCGCCTGCAAAGCCCGAACTCTACCTGCAATTAAACGCGCTCCCACCTGGGCTAACTGATTATTCCAAACATCAAGGGTAGACAGTTCTAAAGACAGATCTGCCCCGCGACGCTTCTTTTTTGCCGCCTGCTTCAACAGGGCGCCGCGCTGGCGCAAAATCTTTTGATGCTGAGTAATAGTACCGGCCTCAACCGGCCACAGTTGCACCAGTAAATCATCGAGGAAACGGCGTCTAGCTGCCGGATCACCCTGCAAGATATCTAAATCTTCCGGAGCGAACAGCGTGGTGGCAATCAGTCCCCGCACCTGTTTTAAAGGAACCGGGGAGCGCGCTAGGCGCGCGCGATTAGCTCTCCCAGAAGCTATTTCCAGGTCTACTTGCATTTCGTGATCCTGGCTGTGGGCTTTCACTCGAATAACTGCCGCCCCTGGCGCGGTACTCGCAGAACTGCTATCTGCCTGTTCCCCCTCGGTCTCAAACCTCGCTGACGCCGACTCCTCGCGGGCAGCCAGCGCCGCCGATTGAGGCGCAAAGCGCACCAACGCACTGTCTGCGCTGGCGCGATGGGAGTGAAAGTTCGTTAAATACCCGATTGCCTCCACAAAATTGGTTTTACCTTGACCATTGGGACCAACCAGGATATTTACCCCCGGCGATAAATGCACTACGCAATGGTGAAAACTGCGGTAATCGTCGAGGGCAATATCGGAAATATACATGGCTTTGGGCGCTGCCCCACCTGACTAGGAGGAATAGCGAATCGGCATTAGCAGGTACCTAAAGTCCGCAGAATCATCCCCATCTAGCTCTTCCTGCCCGGTAATCACTGCCGGTTTCGTGGGGTGGGTAAAGGACATCCGCACATAGTCGGTTCCTAACGCGCCTAAACCATCCAGGAGATACTGGGAGTCAAACACTATCATCATCGGCTCGTCGGCAATAAAGGTGCAGGTCATTTCTTCATGCGCCTGTGCGTCATTGCCCTGCCCGGCCTCTAAAGTGAGGGTGCCGTCCGCAAAATTCATGCGGATTTGGGCGCTACGGTCAGTCACCAAAGCAACCCGTTTAATTGCCTGTTCGAGTTCTTCGCGGCGGATAACTGCCTTAATGGGAGTGTCCTTGGGGAAAAGGCTGGTTACCGGAGGATAATCCCCTTCGGTGAGCTGGGACGTAATCTTGCGTCCTCCGGCTTCGAGGGCGATAATCGCCCCCCCTTCGGAAGAGTTTTCCAAACCTAAATGGATTTCCCCCGCACCGGAAAGCGCTTTCGCCATTTCCGAGATAATCCGTGACTTTACCAGCGCATCTGCAGAAAAATCAGTTTCTTTCGGCTGCCAATCCATTACCCGCACCGCCAGGCGATAGCGGTCCGTAGCCATCAGGTTCAGATGGGAATCCGTCAGCTCCATCCGCACCGTGGCCAGCAGAGGCAGGGCTTCATCGGAGGAGGCGGCACGAGAGACTTGGGCGACTGCCCGCGCAAACTCTACCGAGTCCAGTTCTCCGATAGCCTCGGGGATGGGCGGTAATGCTGGGTAATCATCCAGGGGCATGACTGCTAACTGGAAACTGGAGGCACCGCAGGAAATACTGACTTTACCCCCTTCCATCTGCACGGTTACCGGCTTCTTGGGGAGTTGTTTACATATATTCGCCACCATTTTTCCAGAAACCAGAACTTCGCCTTCTGATTCCACATCGGCTTCGAATTGGTTTCGGGAGGAAACTTCATAGTCGAAGCTGGACAAGGTGACGATCCCGGCTTTGGCGCTCATCCACACTCCACCTAATACGGCGACCGCCGGACGTGCCGGCAAAGTGCGGGCGGTCCAACTGATTGCGTCCTCGAAAACATCCCGCTCGACTACGAACTTCATGCGCTGCCCCTTTTATCTGCTTAACCATGGTTTATGGCGCGAAATTTGCAAAACCCAGCCGGCGAAAACCGGGCTGAATCATTTGTTCCAGTCTCCCATTATAGGGTTTCGCATCCCGATTAGCACTAAAGCGCCCAAAACTGGGGATAACGCGCCGATTCTTGCCTGACAGGAAAGATTTTTCGCAGCCACAACTGGCTTTGAGGATTAGCTTCGCAGGTTTAACTGGGGCACGGCCGCGATGAGTTCGCGAGTATAGTCTTGCCGGGGATGAGAAAATACCTGTTCAACCGGACCTTCTTCTACGATTTTTCCTTCCCACATCACTATGACCCGCTGACACAGGTGCCGCACCACCGCCAGGTCATGGCTAACGAACAGTAAAGTTAATTTGTCTCGCTGGGCGATCTGCATAATCAGATTCAGTACCTGCGCCCTTACCGAAACATCCAGGGCGGAAACCGCTTCATCAGCTATTAGCACGTCAGGACGCGCAACTAAGGCGCGGGCGAGGGCGATACGTTGGCGCTGTCCTCCCGAAAACTGGTGGGGATATTTATCGGCGTCCTCGCTGCTTAAACCAACTTCCGCCAGTACTTCCTCTAGGCGTGCCGGAATATCGGTAGGCACCCCCTCACGCCCGCGCACCCAAGGGGAACGCAACGGTTCGGTAATAATTTTGCCCACCCGCATTCGCGGATCCAGGGAGCTGAGCGGGTCTTGAAACACAATTTGTACCCGGGAACGTAGGTGTCCTAACTGTTTTTCTTTTAGCCCGGTAATCGTCTGCCCCGCAAACTTGATTTCTCCGCTGGTAGGGCGAGAAAGTGCACATAGCATCCGGATCAAGGTTGATTTTCCGGAACCGGATTCGCCGACGATTCCCAGGCGTTCCCCGGCAGCGACTTCCAGGCTTACTCCCGCTACCGCGCGCACCTGTCCGGTAGAGCGCGGATAGATTTTCACTAAATCTTTGGCGAGGAAAATCGGTTGCTCACTCATCGCTCCCCCTAAAGAAATCACTCAGGACGGGCAGGCGCGCTCCCGGTTTTACCGCCGCAATATCGGCGGTCGCCAGCAGACCGCGAGTATAGGGGTGTTTAGGCTGCGCAAGCACTTGCCGCAGGGGGCCGCGTTCCACAATTTGCCCCTGATACATCACCAGCAGGTAGTCACAAATCTGGTTGACTACCGCTAAATCGTGGCTGATAAACAGGCAGGCAGAAGCGGTTTCTGTCAGCTCTTTATCTAAAAGCCGAAGCACTTTCGCCTGCACAGTAACATCCAAAGCGGTGGTGGGTTCATCGCAAATCAGCAGTTGGGGGGCATTTATCAGCGCCATCGCCATCATCACCCGTTGGCGCTGTCCCCCAGAAAGTTGATGGGGAAAAGCACTCGCGCTCTGCTCCGGAGCGGGCAAACCCACCCTCTCCAGCATTTTTATGACTTCCTGGCGTTTTCCCCGCCGCCCGCCTTGGTGCAGCGCTAAAACCTCCGCCACCTGTTTACCGACCCGCATCGTAGGGTCAAGGGCGGTCATCGGTTCTTGAAAAATCATCCCGATTTTTGCGCCCCGCAACCGCGCCATCTGCCTATCTGTCAGTGACAATAGTTCTTGCCCCTCCAGAGACACCGAGCCGGAGATTTTTGCGCCCTCCCCCAGCAGACCCATTAGCGCGAGCGCGGTGACCGATTTACCCGAACCAGATTCGCCAATCAGTCCCACCCGCGCTCCGGGGGGAATCTCGAAACTGATTCCTTTAACTACCTGGCGTCCTCTAAACGAAACCTGCAGGTTATCTACTTTTAGTCCCTTCATGACCGCTCCCGAAGCCTGGGATCGAGTACCTCGCGCAGCCCATCACCTAAAAGGTTGAACCCTAAAACAGTGAGCGCAATCCCAAGGGCTGGCCACAGCGCCAACTGCGGAGTGACCAGCAGCGACTTTTGAGCCTCAAATAGCATTAACCCCCAGGTGGGAGTGTCCGGGCGGGTACCTAACCCCAGGTAGGAAAGGGCGGCCTCCGCCAAAATCGCCAGGGCGAAACTCACCGAGGCCTGCACAATGATTGTGGGAGCGATGTTGGGTAACACGTGGGTGAAGGTGGCGCGATAGCGAGGAGTACCTGCTGCCCTGGCCGCCACCATATAGTCTTGCGACATTACCCCCAAGGTGGCTGCTCGGATATTGCGGGCAAACGCGGGAATCGAAGCTATCCCGATCGCCACCATCGCCGTCCAGGTGGAACCGGATCCGCGTGCCGCCGCCAGCAATATCGCCAGGAGTAGGGCGGGGAAAGCATAGAGAATGTCTAGGCTACGCTCAATAATTCTTGCCGGAAATCCTCCGCGCCCCGCAGCATAAACACCCAAGGGAACCCCGATAATAGCTCCGATACTGACCGATACTATCCCTACCAGCAGACAGATTCCGGCTCCCGAAAGCATCCTTGAGAACACATCCCGCCCGAAATCATCAGTGCCGAAAATATGGGAAGCGGAGGGCGCACTTAAACGCTGCTCGCTAACTTCCGTGGGGTCAAAGGGCAGGTAAAAGAAGGACACTATTCCCATCAGCACTATTAGGCTTACCAGCGCAATCCCCATCCACAGGTTGGGGTGGCGGCGTAGCGATAGTTCCCGACCAGTCTTCATCGCTCCACCCCCTGCCGGATTCGCGGATCCAGTAGCTGGTAAACCACATCTACCAGTGCGTTAATTACCAGTACCGCGGCGACCAGAATCATCACTACCGCTTGCACCACGGTTAAATCTCGTTGCCCGACTGCCGCAATCAGGTAGGTACCCAAACCGGGAATCGCAAAAACCTGTTCCACCACGATTGCTCCCACCAGCAGGGTGGAAAGTTGCAGTCCCAAGACTGTAATTACCTGTAAAGATGCGTTTCTCACCCCGTGATGCAGCAGCGCCCCCGGAAAACGCCAACCAATCGCCCTCGCCGTGCGGAAATAGTCTTGTTTGATTACTTCGATAAAAGCCGAGCGGGTGTAACGGGTAAGTACCGCTCCTTGCACTATCCCTATCGAAAGTGCCGGTAGGAACAGGTAGCGCGCCCATTCCAGCGGATCTTCCTGGAAAGAAACATACCCGTTCGCTGGAAGCACCTGAAGTTTCACCGCGAAAACTATGGTTAGCAACATTCCGGCTAAAAATGCGGGGATGGCCATTCCTAACTGGCTGAGGACAGACACTATAATCCCGCTTTTGCGGTTGCGGCGCAGCGCCCCGAACATACCCAGGGGGATTGCCAACACTAAAGCCAGAATCATTCCCGCAAACACCAGCGAAAATGTGGCCTCTAGGCGGTGGGGAAGCTGCTGAGAAATTGCCTGTCCGGTAAATATAGAGGTTCCCGGATCTAGCCTTAGCATCCCACCCAACCAGCTGAAATAACGTAACAGTAGCGGCTGATCTAGTCCCATAGTTGCTCGCAGTTGCGCCACTGAAGCCGGATCGGCATTCGCCCCTAAAATTACGCCAGTCACGTCCCCCGGCAGCAGATTTATCAGCAAAAACACCACCAGGGAGGCCACTATCAGGCTGACTAATAGGGTCGCAATCCGTTTAAGGATGGCTTTTGCTGGCGCTTTCATCTCAGCTCTGGTAACTAATAGACGATAGGTCGAAGGACAGCCCGGTTACATTCGCGGCTAGGCCGGAAATATCGGACTTGGTGACAATCAAATTCGGTAGCAGCCACAAGAACCCGGCAGCGGCATCATCAGAAAGCACCTTCGCCGCCTCTTTCATATATTTGACCTGGTCTTCCGGGGTACCCTCATCGGCTTTTTGATACAAATCCCGGAACTGCTGCGAATCGTAATGCCAGTAATAGTCGGTGTTGGTGAAGCGAGAAATATCGCGCGGCTCCATGTGGGCAACGATGGTGAGGTCGTAGTTAGATTTGACCATCACTTCATCTATCCAGCGCGCCGGGAACTCTAGCTGTTCAATCTCTAAGGTAATCCCCACTTTAGAAAGCTGGCTCTTGATATGGGTAGCGGCACCCGCAGCATAAGGCAAAGTAGGAATCCGCATCTTAAGCGTGAGCCCCTCGCCGTATCCCGCCTCTGCCAGCAGTTTCTTGGCTTTTTCCCGATTCAAGGGATAGGCAGTCGACAAATCTTCATACCAGGGATCAGTTGGCGGCACCATCGATCCAATCATCAAGCCTTTGCCTGCCCAAACAGCATCCCGCACCGCTTTACGGTCCAGAGCATAATTTATAGCTTGGCGCACTCGTTTATCTTTGAGGGCTTCGCTCTGCTGATTCATCCCCATCACTACTTCTCCGTTAGTGTGGCCTTCCAGCACTTTGAACCGGGAATCATCACTGAACTTATCGAGTGCCTGCGGGGCTGCCAGGTTAGAAATAATATCTAGTGAGCCGGACAGCATCGCGGTATTCATCGCGTTAGGGTCAGAGAAGTACCGGAAAGTCGCTCCCTTTACCTTGGGTTTTTCTCCCCAATACTTTTGGTTAGTGGCTAACTGGATCTCTTCGCCCTGCCGCCACTCTTTCAAGGTGTAAGGACCTGAACCAGCCGGCTTAGTAGCCAAATCGCCCTTATCGAGTGCCTGGGGATCATAAATAATCCCGGCAGTGGAACTCAGGTAATACAGCCAGGCGTTCGAGGGGTGCGACAGCTCAAACTGGACTTTGTTACCCCCGAGGTCTTTCACCGCTTTTAAGGCTTCCATTTCTTGTTTGCGGGTAGGGCTCACGGTCTTATCGTTTAGGAGGTAGTTAAAAGACTTTTCGACCGCTGCCCCATCAACCGGCGCACCGGAAGCAAACTTCGCGTCCTTCAAAGTAAATGTGTAAGTCTTACGATCGGCAGACACCTGGTAATCTTTTGCCAGCAGCGGCACCAGCTTGCCTTTGCCGTCTACTCGCAACAGGGTTTCATACACGTTATAGAGCAGCGCATAGGTAATCGCCGCCGCATCGTTATGCGAAGGATCCAAAGTCGAGGGCGTAGCATGCACCCCAATCGTGAGCACGCGCTCGGATTTATTACTTGAAGAATTGGTACTGGAACAGCCAGCTAACACTAAACCGGCTACCGCCAGCACGGCCAAAAGACGCTTACGCAAGGATCTCCCCTTTATCGGCGATAGGTCATGATCGCTTCAATCATAGTCGCTAACCCGCCCCGCCCGAATTTCCCGCTCACTGTCCGCTATGAGGATGAGCCCAATAACCACAGCCTAGGGCGCGGGGGAAGAAGTTTTTCCTCCTGCCCAAAAACTCGAAAAATCCCCAAGGGTATTTTCCGAGTTTTACGCCCGCCTACCCTGCTCGGATAAAACTTCTTCCCCCGCGAGCATCTTGGCATGCTGACTAATCAATGCATACGGGCTAACCAGAAGGATGGAACATCTTTCGCGCTGAAGAATCGGCTGCGGTAAACACAAATTATGAATGAATAGCGAAAATGTGTTGGGGTGCTGATTTTGGTGGATTGGCTAGCGATTTTTGGGTTTTACACATGCTTTCACGAACTTCGAGCCCGAGGTGCGGGGGCTAGGTTTTATCCGAGTGGGTGCGGTGGGCATAAGAATTTGGAAAACGTCGCTACGTTTTCCAAATTCTTGGGCAGGAGGAAAAACCTAGCCCCCGCACCAAACCCTCCCCGCGCCAGCCCTCACGGGTTCGATCCCCGGAGGCTCAAAATTGTTTAAGCCCGGCACAAGACCGAGCTTAAACAATTTAGTGTAAGTAATCTTTGACGGACTCCTCGTTGTGCTAGTAATCCCTGTCGGGATTACACACAACTTCGTCCTCCTCACTAATAAAAAAAGCCCGAAGGCTTTTTTCACCGTTCGGACTCCTCGTTGTACGCCCGCAGGGGATCGAACCCTGGACCCACGGATTAAAAGTCCGTTGCTCTACCAACTGAGCTACAGGCGCCTGCCACAAAGGCACGTTTTATTCTACAAGGGCAGCCGTCATTTCCCAACTTGGATTTTGGTTGCTTACCTCACTAAAGAACCCGTAAAGTAGTATTCAAATCCCTCCATTAAAGGGTGGGAATTTAGTTCTAGGAAAGGGTTTTCATGCTCACGCCAACTACTTTTGGAACCCCGATGTCGAAATCTGCTTTGCGAGTATTACTTCTCGGCTCGGGAGAGTTAGGTAAAGAACTGGCTATTGCATTTACCCGCCTGGGGGTGGAAGTCCACGCCGCAGATCGTTACCAGAATGCACCCGCACAGCAGGTGGCACATTATTCCTACGTCCTAGATATGACTGATGGTAAACAGATTGATTTCCTGGTGAAAAAGGTGCGACCTCACTTTATTATTCCGGAAATCGAAGCCATCGCCACCGGTACTTTGGAAGAAATTGCCGCTTCCAGCCAGGCCACGGTAATCCCCACTGCCCATGCCACTCGCCTGACTATGGATCGGGAAGGGATTCGCCGCCTCGCCGCGGAAGAACTAGGGATTCCCACTTCCCGTTACCTGTTTGCCTCTGGGGAAGAGGAAATGCGCCAAGCGGTAGACCAAATCGGTCTACCCTGCATCGTAAAACCGGTAATGTCCTCTTCTGGCAAAGGGCAGTCCCTGCTGAAAACCCGCGAGGATATCGAGCCTGCCTGGCATTACGCTCTTGAAGGAGGACGCGGAGCCAGCCAGGGAAGAGTAATCGTAGAGGGACTGGTCGATTTCGACTATGAAATCACGCTCCTAACGGTGCGTTCTCTCGACCAGCAGACCGGAAAAACGATCACCAGTTTTTGCGAACCGATTGGCCACCTGCAGGTAAATGGCGACTACCACGAGTCATGGCAACCGGCACCAATGGACAGTGGTGTGCTAGAAAAGGCGCAAGCTATTGCCGAAAAAGTTACCACCGCCCTAGGTGGACGCGGACTGTTCGGGGTGGAACTGTTTATTTGCGGTGACGAAGTCCTATTTTCTGAAGTATCGCCGCGTCCTCACGACACCGGCATGGTGACCATGGCTTCTGGTTATCTTTCCGAGTTTGAACTGCATGCCCGCGCTATTTTAGGGCTGCCGGTCGATACCCGCCTGCGCACCCCGGCGGCCTCTGCGGTAATTTGCGCACCACTTGCCAGTGCGGCTCCGGTTTATCGTGGTTTAGCGCCGGCTCTCGCTATTCCAGAAGTAGATTTAAGGCTATTTGGTAAACCCAATTCTCGCCCCGGCAGACGCATGGGGGTGGCATTGGCGCGAGGAAATAACATTGACCAGGCACGAGAACGAGCAAAACAAGCCGCCGAATTAATCACGGTACAAGATGCCTGATATGAGAAGAATAATAGTTCTCCCTTTCGGTTAAACCCTATTTTCTCGCTTTCCCGTGTCTATCTTGACCATATTAAGCGGCAAATACCAGCGGTTTCATTTTTAAGTTTCCGCCTTTATCAGTTATATTTTTGATATTCTTTATCTAAATATAGAAATACCCTATCGCCAGCGTTAATATAAAAGACAAATGCAAACCTCAAAAACGGAAAGGCAAAAGTATGGCCAGGAAAACCAGAATTGTTCTGATTGATGATATTAATGGCGAACTCGGGGATGAAACCATTAAGTTCGGTCTTGACGGTGTTGATTACGAAATCGATTTAACTACCGAAAATGCCGCAAAGTTACGCGAGCTTCTCGATCCTTGGATTCAGGCGGGACGGCGGGTAGGGGGACGCCGCGTCGCCGGTACTGACACTCGCCCCGCCTCCGACGCTGCCAAGATTCGCGCTTGGGCGCAGGAACAAAATATGCAGGTTTCTGAAAAAGGACGCATTTCCGCGAAGGTGCGTGCCGCCTACTATCGCACTCATTTGAAATAATTTCGGGACTTATACCCCGTGCAACCTCAGCTTTAAAATGAAAGACTAAAGATATGACTTACAAATTGATACTGCTCCGTCATGGGCAAAGCGAATGGAATGCTAAGAATCTTTTCACCGGCTGGGTAGATGTTCCTCTATCCGATCAGGGTCGCCAAGAGGCTACCCACGGCGGTGAACTAATGAAGCAAGAGAACATCTTGCCGGATATCGTATTCACCTCCCTGCTGCGGCGGGCGATTATGACCGCCAACCTTTCTTTGGATGCCGCTGATCGGCATTGGATTCCGGTTAAGCGCAGCTGGCGCCTCAATGAGCGGCATTACGGCGCTTTGCAGGGCAAAGACAAGAAAGCTATCCGCGACCAGTATGGCGATGAACAGTTCATGTTGTGGCGCCGCTCCTACAGCACTCCTCCCCCAGAAATCGAACTGGGTTCCGAGTTCTCTCAAGACACTGATCCGCGTTATGCCGGGGAACCGATTCCCAGCACCGAATGCCTAGAGCAGGTTTTGGAGCGCTTACTGCCCTATTGGGAACAGGAAATCGTTCCCGAGCTGAAGACTGGCAAGACGGTGCTGGTGGCAGCCCATGGTAATTCGCTGCGCGCGATTGTAAAGCACCTGGATCAGATTAGTGACGAGGATATTTCTGGTTTGAATATTCCTACCGGGGTGCCCCTATATTACGAGCTGGATGAAAATCTGCAGCCAGTTAAAAAGGGCGGAACCTACTTGGATCCGGATGCCGAAGCTAAGATTGCAGCAGTAGCCAACCAGGGTAAATAGTTCTTTTTTTCTGACAGTCCCCGAGGGCGACCTCGGGGACTTTGTCGCACCTACCCCTGCGACCTCGGTTAATGAGGTTAATCGAGCTGCGCCCTCCATAAGGGAAACAGGAGTTTTTTTGGAATTACGCGTGCGGACAGGGAAATAAAAAGTATGAATTACCGCAACTTTGGCGTATCTCACTACCGCAAGAGCGATAAATATGGCAGACTGAGTTTAGGCGCAACCAGCGCTCGTGTCGCAGGTGACACGTGGGGATTAGTTTCCTCGCAGTTACAAAAAGACACTCCACTCGGATCGTCGGGCACGTACCTGCCCGTGGAGGAGATATATAAATATGGGAAAAGTTATATTTGATTCGGTAACCCGAATCTATCCGGGGTCAGATCACCCGGCTGTTGATAAGTTGAATCTGGAAATCGAAGATGGAGAATTCCTGGTTTTGGTGGGTCCGTCGGGCTGCGGCAAAACTACTTCACTACGGATGTTGGCTGGCCTAGAGGATATTAACTCCGGCAAGATTTACATTGGGAATAAAGACGTAACCAATGTGCAGCCCAAAGACCGCGATATAGCCATGGTTTTCCAGAACTATGCGCTTTATCCGCACATGACAGTGCGTCAGAACATGGGTTTCGCCCTCAAGATTGCGAAGGTTCCGCAAGAGGAAATCGATAAGCGGGTCGAACAGGCCGCCGAAACTTTGGATTTGACCGAATATTTAGATCGTAAACCGAAGGCTCTCTCGGGTGGTCAGCGTCAGCGCGTGGCCATGGGGCGCGCGATTGTGCGCAAACCCCAGGTGTTCTTGATGGACGAGCCGCTGTCGAACTTGGATGCGAAGCTGCGGGTACAGACCCGTACCCAGATTGCCCAGTTGCAGCGCACTTTGGGGGTCACCACCTTGTACGTGACCCACGACCAGACCGAGGCGCTCACCATGGGTGATCGGATTGCGGTGATTGCGGGCGGAATCTTGCAACAGGTGGGTACCCCGCGTGATCTTTATGATCACCCCGCGAATGCTTTCGTGGCTGCTTTCATCGGTTCCCCGGCTATGAACATCGGCACCTTCAAGGTTCAGGATGGCTCGGCAGTGCTGGGCGGAGCAAAGATTCCGTTGGCACAGTCTACTTTGGACGCGATTAAGCCCGAGGATAACGGGGAAGTCATTATTGGCTTCCGTCCCGAGGCTCTCGAGGTTCAAGAGGGCGGGGTGGATCCGGAGCACACCATTCCGATTAAGGTGACCCACGTTGAGGAACTGGGCTCTGACGGCTATGTTTACGGCACTTTGGATGGTCATGATGTCAAGGAGCATCGCAAAGATGGTCGTCCTTGTTTGAACCAGGTAACTATCCGGGTACCTCCGCATTCTGCGCCGCCAGCTGGATCAGTTATGCCGGTACGGATTAAAGAGGGCGGGCGTCATATTTTCTCGGCCTCTACTCAGGCGCGGCTACCGGAATAATCTAATCAAATAGCAACAGCAATTGTTGGGGGGCAGGCATTTTGCCTGCCCCCCCCCCACTGCTGTATAACAATAATCTGGCTCCTAGACTGGGAACGTCCTAGGAGCCAGATTTTTTCTTTTTATTTACTGAAGCCAATCAACCAGGTAACGACTGGATTCTTTTATTTTTGAGGAGCCGCGTCCTCGTCCCTAAGGACGCGACCCTCTTTGGGACCGTTAGGTTTAGAAAACGCAAGTTACCCAACGGAGTATGCGGGCAGCTTCAGCTCGTAGAGAGAAGCTGACATGAACGAGGTGAGCCAGAACTGCACGGTGGGACGAATCTGCTTGCCCTTCATATCGGGGGTCAGAGTCAAAGTGTCACCAGTTCCCACCTGCTTACCGTTTTGGTCTTTCCAGATCACATCGGTGTAGCGCTCAACCGAATCGGAGTTACCCTGCAAGGTGACCTTGGCGATTAGCTTGTCGCCCTGGCGAACTACCTGATCCTGATCGAATCCGTAGTATTCCAGCTTCAGCGGTTCAGAAATCGAGGTACCCACCGGGTTGGTAACCTTCAAGCGGAAGCGCAAGGACTCGGCCTCGGCGCGGTTAGCAATCGGAGCCGACCGCAGCAGACCCCATTTATCTTCGGTGCGAGCACCGGGAGCGTAGTCCAGATCGTTCGCGGTTCCGTAGAAGCGGTGATCATCGGGAATCCGGAACTTGTCCTTGACGTCCTCCCAAGTCTTACCGGCATCCTTGGAGCGCTGCCACTGGTACTTCATACCGGTGGAGCCCTGCACGGTCAGCTTGGCCGGTTCGGCGTATCCACCCTGCGCTACCCGAGGGGCGGCATTCACCTTGATCTGGGGAGCCATCTGGCTGGAGGAGATCATGGGATCGAACAGCTTCACGGTGTAGGTGTAGGAGGGGCGAGTAGCACCTTTAATCCCGGTAACGCTGACCGTGTAGTCACGGGAGCCATCGCTACCTACCGGCAGATCCTTGATCTTCGGCATCTTGATTAGCAAGGTGTTGTAGTAGTTCCAGGTTCCCGGACCCTGCCCGTCACGGTCGTTACTTAGAACGGTGGTGGGAACTTCCGCGCCTTCCGGACCAGTCACGCGTACCTGAGCTTTCGAGAGGTCAGGGCGCTGCGACTTGCTTTCGCCACGGAAGGAGATGCTCCAGCGTTCCACATCGTCACGGTCATCGCGGTTGGTGGTCAGCAACTGGTAGGGGAAGTAACCGGCAGACGGCCAAGTCATAACTTCCGGCTTGTAAGCGCTGTCATTAACCAGCTGCTTGTTGTTGAAATCAGGGGTGTTGACCAAGTGATCACCGGTTACCACAATCGCGTTGTAACCATTGACATTCCCATAAGAAGAGGTAGCCAAAGTGGGATCCATCAGGGCAATGCGGTGCCCCAGGCGGTCATTGGAGCCAACCTTGGTCATGGTAGAAGCACCCAAGTTAGAAGGATCAATGAAGTACCACAGAATCTGCTCGGCAGGAGTTTGTCCGGAACCATCAGAAAGGTTAGAGATGGCGGCCCCCTGCTTTGCTTTTTGGGAGAAGCACTTGGAGTTTTCTTGAATCGAGTGAGAGAGCCGACCGTTGGCAGCCATATTAAGCGCAGCCTGCTGTGCGTAATCTTGCAGTCCGGAAGTCATATCCATCTTGACTGCCTCGGCACCATTGAGACCGCGGAAGAAGTTAAGAGCCCGACCTACTGAGTTAGCGGTGGTGGGGTTGGCTACCCCCGCGCGGCATTTATTATGATCCGCACCGTTGTTGGGGCTTTCGGGGTAATCGGTATCGGCAATATCGCTAAGGTAACGGGTGCGTACCGCTTCGCGGTTGTTGGTGTCAATGGCATTAGCAGTGACTGCACTAGAACCTGCGGCGGAGGTGTTGGTGAAAAAGGTAGCTGCATCGGCCAGGTTGACACCTGCCGCAACCACACCTGCGACTAGAACGCCAGCGACTAATGTCTTGGCATGTTCTTTCCACGTTTTCATCGTAGTTCCCGTTCCTTGCGTTTTCTTCTGGTGGAAACCAAATCCTTCGATTTCCGTGAACGTTGCATTCCTTCGGTCCGTTCATTAACTATTATCCACCAAAACGAACATGATTGGAAGCAAAAATGTTGGAAAATGAAAGTTTTACACCTGGTAGGGAGAAATTGCGAATACTTACCAACCATAAAGTAGTTTTGACCAGGCATATTAGAATGTTTTCAGATTTTTACCATGTTAGTAATAGGCTGGGGACAAATTGTGTTTTGCATCACTGGCAATTTTGACCATGTGAATGATTTAATGTAACTTTTCATCTAAACCTAGCGATTACCAGCATATATAGGTGGAAAGAAGTAGTTTTCTCATCAAAAGTTTAAAAAATAGAGATCTACAAAGCCACGCTATTTTTTGACCTGAGTTTTCACTCACCGCGCTTGAGTTTTCACTCACTCAGCGAATCTAACAGAGAAGTCACGCAAACATTTAACTATCCTCATTTTCCAAGGCTTTTATGAAAGTTTCGCCATCTTAGAGTCATTCTTGCTAAGGACGACAAGCAACTCCCCCGGGTCTAAACTGGTTCGCAAATGGAAAACCGCCGGACTAAACACCCGATTTGGCTACGCCAGAACTTTCCGAGATATATATAAGGTATAAAGGTCAATATTTAACCCACGAGAAGAGGCAGTTTTGAGCGCTAAAAAACTGGTAATAGTGGAATCTCCAGCCAAGGCTCGCACTATCAGCGGATACCTGGGCGCTGACTACCAGGTGGAGGCGTCCGTGGGACATATCCGCGACCTACCTCAACCCTCCGCGCTACCCGAAAAACTTAAACAGTCCGGGTACAAAAAGTTCGCGGTGAACGTGGAAGATGGTTTCCAGCCCTACTACGTGGTTAACCCGGATAAGAAAAAAACTGTAGCCGGCTTGCGTAAAGACCTGGCGCAAGCAGAAGAACTCTACCTCGCCACTGATGAGGACCGCGAGGGAGAAGCAATCGCCTGGCACCTCCTGGAAGTGTTAAAACCCAAGGTTCCGGTTAAGCGGATGGTGTTTCATGAAATCACCAAAGAAGCGATTGACCGCGCCCTAGAAAATACCCGAGATATTGACACTGACCTAGTCCAGGCTCAGGAAACCCGGCGGATTTTAGATCGCCTCTACGGATACGAGGTTTCCCCGATTCTATGGCGCAAAGTTGCCCGTCACCTCTCTGCCGGCAGGGTGCAGTCAGTAGCCACCCGCCTGGTAGTGCAGCGCGAACGCGAACGCATTGCCTTCATACCTGCCAGCTATTTTGATCTCACCGCCACCTTTAACGCCGAGGGGCAAGATTTTAACGCCCGCGCCCTAGAAATGGATGGGGTACGTTTCGCGGTAGGACGCGACTTTGATGATCGCGGGCAACTAAAACGCAAAGCCACAGTTATGGATCAGCAGCTGTGGGAAAAACTGGCACAGGCACTAACCGAAAAACCCATCTGCCAGGTAACTTCCGTAGAATCCAAGCCCTATACTCGCCGCCCCGCTCCCCCTTTTACTACCTCTACCCTGCAGCAAGAGGCCGGGCGGAAACTGCGAATGTCTTCGCGGCAAACTATGGCGGTAGCCCAGTACCTGTACGAAAACGGCTACATCACCTATATGCGAACCGACTCCACCGCGCTGTCCAACCAGGCGATTTCGGCGGCACGCCGCCAAGCAAAAAAGCTATATGGCGCGGACGCTATCCCCGAAAAACCCCGCTTTTACGCCAAGAAAGCGAAAGGCGCACAAGAAGCCCACGAAGCTATCCGCCCTGCGGGAGATAACTTCCGCACCCCCTCGCAGGTAAAAGGAGCCCTCAGCGATCAGCAAGCGGCGCTTTACGAACTGATTTGGAAACGCACCCTGGCCTCGCAGATGAATGATGCGCGCGGAACTACCGATACCGTCCGGGTAAGCGCTCAGCTGAGTTTGGAGGGCGCGGCGCGCGAAGTAGTGTTCACCGCTTCGGGAACCGTAATCACCTTCCGCGGTTTCCTGGCCGCCTATGAAGAAGGCAAAGATAAATCCCGCTACGCCAGCGCCGATAGTTCCACGGCGCTACCAAAACTTAGCGAAGGACAACAACTGGCAGTTACCAGCGTAGATAGAGAAAAAGCAGAGCACGTAACCAGCCCGCCTCCGCGCTATACCGAAGCCTCCTTGGTGAAAACCTTAGAAGAAAAAGGAGTAGGGCGTCCCTCCACTTATGCCTCCACTATCGGGGTAATTATTGAGCGCGGCTATGTGCGCCGCGCCGGACAAGCTCTAGTGCCTTCTTGGCAGGCATTCTCGGTGGTCAGGCTACTAGAAGAAAATCTGGCTTCCCTGGTGGATTACGACTTTACCGCCACCATGGAGGGCGACCTCGACCAGATAGCTGCCGGGGAACGCAACGGGAAAGAACTTCTCAGCCACTTTTATTTTGGAGGCGGCGAGGGCGATGCTTTCTGGGAGCGCGGTCTGAAAGACACCGTGGAAGGTCTAGGCGAGATTGATGCTCGCGCTCTGAACTCTATCGAGGTGCAACCGGGAGTAAACGTGCGGGTGGGACGCTATGGACCTTACCTGGAGGACGCGGAAGGCAAGCGAGCCTCGGTTCCCGAAGATTTGGCGCCCGATGAGTTGGACGCCAAAAAAGTAAAAGAACTGTTCACGATATCGGCTGATACCGGGCGAGAACTGGGCAAAGACCCAGAAAACGGGAACCTAATCTTAGTAAAGAATGGTCGCTATGGGCCTTACTTTACCGAGGTACTGCCCGAGGACGCCCCCAAGGGTACTAAACCTCGCACTGCCTCCCTATTTAAAACCATGTCTATCGAGAGCGCCAGCCTGGACGATGCCCTGAAACTGCTTTCCTTACCGCGCATAGTGGGCAAAGATCCCGAATCCGATACCGAGATTACCGCCCAAAATGGTCGCTACGGACCATACCTGAAGAAGGGGTCGGATTCGCGCTCCCTAGAAAGCGAAGAGCAGATTTTCTCGATTACTTTGGAGCAGGCATTAGCGATTTATGCGCAGCCGAAGACCCGCCGGGGGCGCACCGCGAAACCGCCTCTAAAAGAGTTGGGAACCGATCCAGTCTCCGGCAAACCGGTAGTAATTAAAGACGGGCGCTTCGGTCCTTATATTACCGATGGCACCACCAATGTGACCGTGCCGCGTTCTAGCACCGTGGAAGAGATAGAAGCTGATCAGGCATATACGTTGCTGGCGGAAAAACGGGCGAAAGGACCTGCTAAGAAGCGCGGAACGCGCAAAACCACCAAGAAGACTGCCACCAAGAAAACCACCAAGAAGCGCACAACCACTAAGAAAACTACCGCGAAAAAGACCGAGGCGAAAAAATAGTTAGGCTCTAAGGAATAAGGCTCCCGCAACTTTTCCAGATTTTCACTATCAGTCTTGCCTCGCCTTTGGTAGGGAAAAACTGCCCTCATTCTAGCGGCAGGCGCTGCCCATGGCTAAGAGTTCTAAGATAACCTCACGGAAAATCCTTCTCGTAACATTTGGCTAACTCTTTGAGGGCGCGGCGGGAAAAGTTACTAGCTACCTTAAGCGGGACGGAAAGAAAAGTTTTCCCACCCCAGCTGCCCGATTTCCTTAGCCCAAGTCTTTACTTGGCTATCCCAACCTCGAGCTTGTGCCTTAAATTCGGCGGAAGTCCCCAACTCGCGTGCCTGCTGCAGGGCAAAGTTTTTTACGCCTCGCTCCGCCAAATCTCGCGCCAACTCCACTACTTTCCCGGGGTGGTTCGGATAAACAGTTAACCGTACCTCGTAGGCTACCTGGCTGGCCAACACCGCATCTAGGCAGGCAAAAGCCTTATCCGCACCTGCTACTCCAGTCACCTGACGGTAATCGGCGGGCAAGGCTTTAATATCTAGCCCCACCCAATCGAGCAAACCATCCGCCAACATTGCTTGCAGACGCGAAGGATAGGCTCCCGCGGCGTGCAGCCCCACCTGGAAACCTTGGGTCTTCACCCAGCGGGCAGCTGGAATCACCGCTGCCTGCGCCAGCGCCTCCCCACCGGAAAACACCACTCCGTCAAGCAGTCCTTTTCGGCGCCCTAGCAACTCTTCTAGCTCCGCAAACGGGACTGCGCCGGGTACTTTGAAATCTAAGATTTCATAGTTTTGGCAATAGGCGCAGCGCCAAGGGCAACCTTGGCAAAACACGCTGGCCACGATCTTCCCTGGCCAGTCCACGGTAGAAAACGGGACTAGCCCCGCAATGTTAAGCTGCCTGGCCTGCCCGAGCAGGCTCGGCTCCCCGTCAGCTGCCGAATAATCACACACCGGCTAACTCTTGTGAGAAAGTAGTCCGTTCGGCGTACTCGCTCTGCTTGCCGGTATTGAAGGAGGTGACCGGGCGGAAGTAGCCCATTACCCGCGTCCACACCTCACAGGGCTGCTCGTGGTTGCCTTCCTCGGCACACTTGGGACAATCGAAATGTTCACCCGACAAATACCCGTGGACTGGGCAGATGGAGAAGGTAGGGGTGATCGTAATATAGGGCAGCTTGAAGTTCGCTAGCGCCCGGTGCACCAGGGTCTTGCAGGACTCCGCGGAGTTCATCGCTTCGCCCATATACAGGTGCAACACGGTACCACCAGTATATTTGCCTTGCAGTTCTACCTGTTCTTCTAGCGCCTGGAAGGCGTCTTGGGTGTAGCCTACCGGAAGCTGCGAAGAGTTGGTGTAGTAGGGCGCGTCCGCGGTGCCAGCCTGAATAATCCCAGGGAAGCGTTTGGCGTCCTCTTTCGCAAAACGGTAGGTGGTGCCTTCGGCGGGGGTGGCCTCTAGGTTGTAGAGGTGACCGGTTTCTTCCTGTAGCTGCACCATCCGTTCCCGGATATGATCTAGCAGGTCGGCGCACATCTTATGCCCCATTTCGCCGGTAATATCTTCCGCGTCATCGGTAAAGTTACGCACCATCTCGTTCATTCCGTTTACCCCAATAGTGGAGAAATGGTTGTCGAGAGTGCCCAGGTAACGGCGGGTATAGGGGAAAAGACCGGAATCCATGTGCCAGGAAATAACTTCCCGTTTCTTCTCTAGGGACTGGCTGGCCAGGTCAATCAGGTGATCGAGCTGGCGGGTGAGCCCGTCCAGATCGCCCTTATAGAGGTAGCCGAGGCGCGCCATGTTTATGGTCACCACCCCCAGGGAACCGGTTTGTTCTGCCGAACCGAACAGCCCATTGCCACGTTTTAGCAGTTCCCGCAGGTCTAGCTGCAAGCGGCAGCACATGGAGCGAATCATATGGGGATCCAGATCCGAGTTCAGGAAGTTCTGGAAGTAGGGCAGACCGTATTTGGCGGTCATCGCAAATAGCCGCTCGGTGTTGGGGGAATCCCAATCAAAGTCGGGAGTGATGTTGTAGGTGGGGATGGGGAAGGTGAAAACCCGTCCATCGGCATCCCCGGCGGTCATCACTTCGATGAACGCCCGGTTGATTATTTCCATTTCTTCGGCTAGATCCCCGTAGGTGAAGTCCATCAGTTCATCCCCAATCAGGGGGTGTTCATCTACCAGGTCATCGGGGCAAGTCCAGTCGAACGTGAGATTAGTGAAGGGGCACTGGCTGCCCCACCGGCTAGGCACGTTCAGGTTGTAAATCAGTTCCTGCATGCACTGGTGAACCTGCTCGTAGTCCAGGTTGTCTTTGCGAATAAATGGCGCCATATAGGTGTCGAAACTGGAGAACGCTTGGGCACCTGCCCATTCGTTCTGTAAAGTTCCCAGGAAGTTCACGATTTGTCCGCAGGCGGAGGAAAAATGGCTCGGCGGGTTCGAGGCAATCGCGCCCGGAACTCCGTTAAAACCTTCCTGCAATAGCTGCTTTAGAGACCAACCGGCGCAGTAACCTGCGAACATATCCAGGTCGTGAATATGGTAGTCGCCGTCGCGGTGGGCTTGCCCGATTTCGGGAGTGTAGACCTCGTTTAGCCAATAGTTGGCAATCAGTTTGCCCGAAGAGTTAAGAATCATGCCCCCCAGCGAATACCCCTGGTTTGCGTTGGCGTTTACTCGCCAATCGGCTTTTGATAGATACTCATTTACGGTCTGACCCGGATCAACCAAGTGCTTCGTCTTCGTTTGGGGTGCCATTTTCTTCCTCTTTTGCTTCCTTCAAATTCTTGTTTTAACGTCTGCGGCTTTGTAGCCAACGCTATCGACTATAGGTAAAACTGGTCGCAATGGCTAATAGACACACCATATATAGTAGGTTTCCCAAATGTGAACCACTAGATATTGTGTTTTTCCTGATTTTTCTCATATTTGCTGGCGAGGGCGAAAATGGTTACTTTACTTGCCAGTGCACATCTGGTTGAACTGCGAAAATACTTTGGGTCTTAAGTCCTAAGAGGTGGGAGAGGAAGATTTTCGAGGACGCATCCCGGCGCGGGCAACCTCAAAAATAAAAATCCAACAGGCTCCCCCTAAAGCAAGGACGGTGCCTGTAGCCAGCGAAAGGGCAAGGGGGTGGCGAGATTTAGCGAGGTGGCTCAGATCCATAGTGGCAGTCCCGACCGTGAAATAGTTACCTCCCCGCGCTAACTGGTAGTAACAGTAGGCGACCAACACTACCCCTACCAGCGCAATGATTGCTGCCAGGAAAGTGAAGATGCGTCCTCGTCGCAAAGCTCGCTGTCCCCGTTCCCCGCCCAGCTCTAAAGGAGAAAGTAACAGCGCAAACACTGAAACTACACAAATGGCAGCAAATACGTCCGAGGGGCGGTGCCAGCGCGCCACAATCACCGCTAAAGCCACCACCCACAACACCAACGCCGACAGATAGGTAGCCACTTCCCGCCAGCGATCGGCGGCTACCATCACCAGCGCGACCGCCGCTGCCCCCGCCGTCGTAGTGTGACCGGAGGGGAAAGAATTGGTCATATAGTAGGTGATTCCCAGCGCGGGGCGAGCAAGCAGAAAATGCTTGAGAAACTGAGTAGTTACTGTTGCTGCCAGCACCATCACCAGCATCCGAACCCCTAGGGCAAAACGCCTTCTTACCAGGGCAACTATTACTGCCGCAGCAATTAGAGGAACCAAAATAAATAAATACCATTCCCGCAGCAGCACTTGATCCCAGGGCGCAAACGAACGGTTGAGTTCAGAAAGGGTGAACATGGCCAGAGTATCGGTTGCCTGTCCCGCGCGGGTACACACAAAAAGCAGATAGCAGGCCGCCAGGAGTAGCGCGGCGAGGAAAGCAGCCGAAAAACGGCGTACGTAACCGGCGGTTAGACTACTTCTCACCCCGCTGCTCATGCTTTAACCTTATTTTGTCACCTCTTTGGTTTCCACAACCATTGGACATTTGGGCGTTAGTGTTAGCTAAAACTATTTTCACTGGGGGGAAGGAGCAGCTGGTGGGGTTGGAGAATCTGCTGGCAGGTTTACGTGCCTTCGGCACCGATCAGCTGCTTTACGAAACAGTGCTTCCGGCGCGCCGCGCTAGCTTTGCGCCTTGGCCCGATTGGGTGGGCGAAGATTTACAGGCGGGGCTTAGCGCCGCCGGGATAGACCGGCTTTGGGAACATCAAGCTAGCTGCGCAAATGCTCTTCATAGCGGTCAGGATGTGATGGTGACAACCGGTACCGGTTCCGGAAAATCTTTAGCCGCTTGGCTGGCGTTCCTCGCCCGGCACGCCCATACAAAAGATGCTGATACTTACCTGGAGGGAGCGCGACCTACGGCTCTATACCTGGCACCTACCAAGGCGCTGGCTCGCGACCAGGCTGCGGCTTTGCATCGTTGGTCTGGGCTCGCCGATCTGGATTTGCAGGTAGCGCCGGTAGATGGTGATAGCCCCGGGGAGGTTAAAAAGTGGGCACGGGCGAGCGCCGATATCGTGCTAACCAACCCGGATTTTTTGCATTTTGCGATTATGCGTGGTCACGAGCTTTGGCGACCATTTTTGCGTGGTCTTTCACTGGTGGTTATCGATGAAGCGCACTATTACCGCGGAGTGCTGGGAGCAAATGTAGCCTTGATATTACGCCGGCTGCATCGGCTCGCCCGCCACTATCACGCCCAGCCAGTCTTTGCCCTACTATCTGCAACTACCGCTAATCCTGCAGATCACGGCGCTAATCTATTAGGTGGAGACCGCACCCTGAAAGTTATCGACCACGATAGTTCCGGCAGCGGGGCGCATACAGTGTTAGTCTGGCGTCCGCCGGTAATCGATGCGAGCGATCCCGCCAGTTGGGATAACCAAAACCCCTGGGAAGAAAACGACCCAATCCTCCGGCAGAAGGAAGATTTTACCCTAGAAAACCCGGAGCTCAGCGGCAATGACGCTCCCGGTAACCCTGCAGACAAACATGATGAAGGTCCGCGCTATCCCGCTATTTGGGAAGGCGGGCGCCTACTGGCTCAGCTCGTAAATGACGGAGGGCGAGTGCTGGTCTTCGCGCCCTCCCGGCAAGGGGTGGAAACTATCGCCCAGGTCGCCCGGGATCAACTTAGCACCCGCAATCCCGCGTTAATGTCTCGGGTGGCGGCCTATCGCGGCGGTTACCTGCCGGAGGAGCGTCGCCAGTTAGAAAAAGACCTGCGAAAAGGCATCTTGCAAGGTCTATCGGCAACATCCGCTTTAGAACTGGGAATCGATATTTCTGGGCTGGACGCTACCATTACCTGTTCTTGGCCGGGAACTCGCGCCAGTTTCTTCCAGCAAATAGGTCGCTCCGGGCGCGCGGGACAAGACGGAATCGGCATCTTGGTGGTTTCCGATAATCCTTTAGATGATTTTCTGGCGAATCATCCAGAAGAAATTTTTCGCTCCGTTGAAGCCATAGTTTTCGATACCGAAAACCCGTTTGTATCTGCTCCCCAACTGCTGTGTGCCGCCGCCGAACTTCCCTTGAAAAGCGAAGATATTTCACTATTTGGGGAGGGTAGCGCCCAGATTATGTCAGATCTTCTCCAGCAGGGTTTGCTAATAGAAAGACCGGCGGGACTTTGTTTTGATATCACCAAACCGTTTTCGCCTTGGGAAGCAGTAAAAATTCGCGGGGATCTGGGTCAAGTACAGATTATTGAGGCTGAAAGCGCGCAAGTGGTGGGGACTGTTGATAGCTCCCGCGCCGATAGCGTGTTGCATCCCGATGCTATCTATGTGCATCAAGGGCGCGTCTGGCAGGTTTCGGCGCGCGATGAGGACACCGCGCAGGTAGTTCCTGGCCCCAAAATGCTTCGTACCCGCGCAAACACAGATACCAGCATTTCGATTTTGTCGGAAGAAGCAACCCCAATAACCCATCCGCAGGGAGTAAGTTGGCATTACGGGCGAATCGAGGTGCAAAATACGGTTACTTCTTTTGATTTATTACGCCTGCCCGGTCATGTTTATCAAGCTACTTTTCAGTTAGATTGCCCCACCCGCACTCTGCAAACTACCGGCACCTGGTTCACACTAGAAGAAAAGGTGGTTAAACAGTTACAACTAAATGAAGAACAGCTGTTGGGCGGAGGTTTACATGCGGCCGAACACGCCCTAATCGGAATGCTTCCTTTGGTGGCTACCTGTGACCGCTGGGATCTGGGAGGCCTATCTTTAACCCAGCATCTGCAAACCGACCTGCCGACAGTGTTTATTTACGATGGAACTGCCGGAGGCGCCGGTTTTTCACGACATGGTTTCCGTCAGCTGGCAACCTGGCTGGATTTAACCTTTCGGCAGGTAAATGAGTGCCCCTGTAAAGAGGGTTGTCCCCGCTGTATCCACTCTCCTAAATGCGGGAATGGAAACGAAATGCTTTCAAAATCTGCCGGGCGTGACCTTTTAGAATTTTTGCTGTCCCTCTTTAAGGGCGAAACAGCCGCTTTCTAGCAAGCTCAATTTCCACTAAGACGAGGACCGGCTCGGGAATGGGCTTTAAGCAGCCAGTTAGCAGGGGCTTTTGTGCTGACCTCAACTTTAACGTCAGAAACCTGCAAGCTACAGGCGGTCAAGGAAACCTGGTTCTCGCGAGCGACTTGCTCAGCTACGACGCAAGGAGCGGTTTCACCGCCGTAAAAATAGGTTTGCGCGGCGGCTAGAGCCGCGAAATCGGCTCCGTTTTGCGCCCGCGCTTTAGCGGCTAAAACCCCAGCTAGAAGCGTAATTCCCAGCGCTAAAGCCACCAATAGACAAATAAATCCCACCGCCCAGATTGTGGCTGAGCCTGACTCTACCTCTACAGATGCTAGTTTTCTCCGTTGCTGCCAAAGATTCACCGCTCTATCCCCATCATTAACTCGGTTTCTTTAAGCGCACTTACGCGGCAGGTAACCGCCGGCATCACTGACCCCGCCAACCTTTTACTGGCGATAGCTTTAACCCACTGACCACTGGTGTCTATATTCACCGTCACCCCGGCTGTGCCTTCCCAAGGCACCCCTATACTTGCCCCGCGCGCGGCAGTCCGTGCCACCTCACAGACCTGCACTTTGGCCGCCCCGGCTACGCCAGCTCCCAACCCCAAAACTGCCACTGCCACTAGCGCAGGCAGAGTGAGGGCAGTTTCGACCGTGGCATAGCCGCCCTGGCTTTCCCGCCGCATTTGCCACAGTCGGCGCAGCCACTGCCAAAACTGCGCCGACTGCGAATGTTTCCCAAATATTTTCTTCACTTTAAATCGAGAGCGCTCTTTGAATAATTGCAGTTAAAGCGCTTTTTATCCCCCCTCCCTTCACTACTGCCATCAATAAGCCGGCAAATGCGGCCGCCGCTAAAGTTCCGATTGCGTATTCGGCGGTAGTCATCCCGTCCTCCTCAGTTTTTAGTCGCGCAATCGCCTGTCGGGTTTGCGCCCACACTAAGGCGCGCAACGCCAAATTCTTCATCCCTTCCCCTTTCTTACCCCCAGACCCACTGCAGCCTGCGGTGATACCAGCATCCTGCGCAATAGCAGCCTTCGACAATGTCCCAATAAATACCTGTGTAAAGACCGCGATTATCATCTCTTGGGGACTTATGGGCGATAATGGGCGCATGAGTGAGCAAGCAAACCAATCCGATAAAGAACTATTCGCCCAGGCACGCAAAGCCATTCCTGGAGGAGTTAACTCTCCGGTACGCGCCTACGGCTCCGTGGGGGGAACCCCCCACTTTATTAAAGAGGCTTTCGGCGCTTATGTGCGTGATGAAGAAGACAACACTTTCGTGGATTTGGTTTGTTCCTGGGGGCCGGCACTGCTGGGACACTCCTGTCCCCCGGTGGTACGGGCAGTGCAAGAAGCCGCTGCCAAAGGCCTGTCTTTTGGAGCGCCTACGGTAAGTGAAACCAAACTGGCACAGGCGATTACCGCCCGGATGCCTTCCTGCGAACAGGTACGTATGGTTTCTACCGGCACCGAAGCCACTATGACCGCGATTCGCCTGGCGCGGGGAGTAACCGGACGTGACCTAATCATCAAGTTTGCCGGCTGCTATCACGGTCACTCCGATGGACTGCTGGCTGCCGCCGGTTCCGGGGTGGCCACCCAGGGGCTACCAGGTTCCGCGGGGGTAACCGCAGCGGTTGCCGCGGAAACCATCGTGCTTCCCTATAACGACTTTGACGCCCTCACCGAAACCTTCGAGCGCAAGGGGGAGCAAATTGCGGCAGTTATTTGTGAATCCTGCCCCGCCAATATGGGGGTGGTACCTCCACTCCCCGGCTTTAACCGGCATATTCGCGCGCTCACCAGCAAGTATGGGGCGCTGATGATTACCGATGAGGTGCTAACTGGTTTCCGGGTTGGTCCTTCGGGGTATTGGGGTTTGCAAAATGATTATTGGATCGACCTGCCCGCTAAACTCCCTGATTTTTCCAATGAGGACGAGCTGGCTACCTGGCGGGAAAAACAGTTAGAGAAAATGGAGTTCGTACCGGACATCTTCACCTTCGGAAAAGTCATCGGCGGGGGCATGCCGCTGGCAGCTCTGGGAGGATCCCGCCAAATCATGGAGCAGCTTTCTCCCCTGGGACCGGTTTACCAAGCCGGTACCCTGTCTGGTAACCCACTGGCCACCGCCGCCGGTCTGAAAACTTTGGAGTTAGCCGACCACACGGTCTATGCCCGCACTACGGCAGTTGCCGATGCTCTCATCGGGGCGATTGAGCACGAGGCTGAAGAAGCGGAAGTACCGCTGAAAGTCAACCGGGCGGGCAGTTTATTCTCGGTGTTCTTTGGGGAGGGCCCGGCACAAAACGGAGTTACCAATTTCGAGCAAGCTAATGCGCAAGAAACTTTCCGCTACCGCGCCTTCTTCCACGCGATGGAGGAACAAGATATTGCCTTACCGCCCTCCGGGTTTGAAGCCTGGTTCGTATCTTCGGCTCACGATGACCGCGCAGTAGGACGGATTTTAGCGGCGCTACCTTCGGCGATGCGCGCCGCCGCCGAAGCTAAGGATGATAATTAGGTTAAAGCCATCTCGGCACTAATTCTCATTGCGCACTCATTACCCCAGGAATTTAGGTTAAATTAGGAGAAACTCGATTAAAACTCTATCGTTAAACTTTAATGTTGTGATACACTTACATTGAAAGTATTGGTTGGGTTGGGAAGTTCCGATTGACTATGAGCATTCTGCGCAAGATCAGCAGTTTTGCTGCCACTACCCTAGTGGCAGCAGCGCCGCTGTGCATTGGCGTCTGCTCTGCTCCCCTAGCCCTAGCCGCTCCTTCCGACACGCCAGTCACCAGCACTTCTTCCCCTGCTCCAGTTGCTAAACCCCAGAATCTCAACGACTGGACAAAAACTAATTGCCCTGGTGGAGAGCAGTTTGTTAATCAGGTTACTGAAAACACCCCGATTTATTTGGGATATGCCAATGGGAAAACCTACCTGGGGTACACCGACGCTAAAAACACAAGTCTGGCAGGACAGGGAAAGAGATTTGTTGATCCCCATTCCGATGCAAAATATAAGGAAAAGATTGGTACCTGCGTGCGAGTAGCTGCCGATCAAAGTGGGCAGTCCAGTGCGCAAGTCTTTTACGGAGCCCTATTTAAGGCAGATAAATCTGCCTTGGCTGCCTCCGGTTTTAGCAAGGATACTCAGACCGTTTTCCAGGTAACCAAAGTAAACCCCTGGGATTCGGGAACAAAGGTGGAATCGCGGGCTCGCTGGACCAGTGCCACCTACCAACAGATGCCTTTCTCGGTTTCCGCGGGGCAATCCGATAGCGGTTTCAAAAATCTTTTATCTGGTGATGAGAGTTCGGTTGAACTGCGCTTTAGCCAGTCCGGTTTTTACACCATCCACCTAAAAGCCATAACTACCAATCCGCAAAATCCCGATAAGTCTTACCAGACCGAAATGGCCTACACCTTTATCGTTGGTAAAGAAGCCGCGGTTCCCCAAGATTTGCAGCACGCTATCGATGAAAATACCGGGGAAGGACCTGACAATCCTCCCACCCCCAATCCTGGGGAAACTACCCCTGGCACTTCCACGCCAGGTCACGGGAACGAAGGTGGAGACTCCAACCCGGGGACGAATCCCACTCCCAATCCTGGGGTAACTCCTGATCCGCGGACGCCGCACCACGGGAACGAAAACGGAAACGCTAACTCTGGGACTGACCCTTCCTCCCAGCCTGCAACAGGCGCTACCGGTTCGACGCAAAGACCAGGGCTGTCCTCCTCTTCTCGGCTACAAGCAAGTTCGCGGCTTGGTGGCACTAATTCTGCACGCCTCGGCGGCTCTATAACCCGCGCGCAGCTACCCCAACCACTGGCAGGTGCATTCCCTACCCTCCCCGACCCGGCAACCAGCTCTGCAGAGGCAGGGGACCAGGCGGGAATTGACCCCGATTCTGCCGCTGCTAACAGCCCAAATTCTGATAGCCAGGCTAACAACCAGAATCCTTTAAAGTTCCAGGCAGCAAATACTTCTACTAAACAAGCCGCCCAACAGTGGATTCGTTCCTCCTCCCTAGCGGTATTCGTAGTCGGTCTGGCCGCTGCCGGTCTTACCGGTCTCGGGTTACTGGCCTTTTCCCGGCTGCATCCATAGATGAAAAAACCCTGGCACGCCCGTTTACGTGACTATCGATTAAAACGGGAAAAAGATCAGCCCCTTGATGAAGCCATCTACCTATCGGCGGCTACTGGTCGGCTGGAACCCCTGCTGCGCGCCCTCGCAATCTATCCGGTATATAGCTGCGGGCAAGTCATAAACAAGGGTGATTCCCAGTTTTTACTCGCCTACTCTACCCGCCTACGCGCTCCCGCATCCGCCGAAGCTAATGCCGCCCTCCTAACTGAACATCTTGGTCGAATACGCGAAGATACCGAAGCTGCCCAGCCGACAGGTGCCATCCTTAACCCGGGGGGACAATTCGAAATCACTTTGGAGGCCCACAACCTCCCTCGTTTAAACTCCCTAGTAGCTGGGATGCCAACCGAAGATGCCCTCACTCCGATTGCCTCTGAAACACTTGAAGTTACCCCGGCAACTGACGAACATCAACAGCTGCTAACTGGGCTAATGCAGCAGTCGCCGGTACCTGCCGGGCAAATGCTGCGCGTCCTGACTGCCGAGTTTCACGGTTTTAAACCGGGATCGTGGCCGCTAGTTTTCTTAGTTGACAGTGCTGGAGTACCCCAGGAAATTCCCGCCCGTCTTCGCGAGCAACTGACCCGGATACTTCCGCAAGCGATACTAGTAGATCCGTCCGTACCTGATTGGCGGCGCGAGCTGTTTTGGAGTTACCGCGAGCTGCTGGCGTAACCGCAATCAGGTAACTGGTAGCAGGCGGCTCGCCCTTAGCTAAGCAATCGTTACTAGCGTGCCCTTAGGGTTCCCAGCAACTCCCACTTAGAGGTTAGTGCCCGCAGCTTTACTGCCAGCGGGTATTTTTCCTGCAGGGTTACCTAGGTTTAATTCCGCTGATAGCCGCCAAGAACTGGTCATTTTCTGTACGGTTGCCGATAGTTACCCGCACCCCCTCGGGAAAACCACGAGTTTGTATCCCTTGGGAAAGAGCTACCGACTGGATTTCTGCGCCGACCTGCCCGGCAAACCAAATGAAGTTACCACCCGCCTGCGGAATACTCCAACCGTTTTCGCGTAGTTTGCCCACCACTCGCTCTCTTTCTTGACAAATCTTGGCTACCTGCTGGCGCATGATTTCCTCGGCGGCTAACGCCGCCAGCGCGCAGGTTTCTGCCACCCCCGACAGCCCAAAAGGGGTTGCTACTTTACGGATTGCCGCCGCCACCTGGGGACTAGTCAAACCGTAACCGCAACGCAGCCCAGCTAGTCCGTAGGCTTTAGAGAAAGTACGCAGTACCAGTAGGTTGGGAAAGTCCGCGAGTAAAGCGGCACCGTCAACGTGACCAGGCAAAGTGTCGAACTCGAAATAGGCTTCATCTAGGACTGTCAACACTGTTTGGGGTAAATCCTCTAAAAATTGACGAACCTGCAATGCGGAAAGAGAAGGACCGGTAGGGTTATTGGGGCTGCAGAGAATAACTGCCGCAGTATCTGCGTCCACTGCCTCCAAAATCGCTGGCAAATCGTGACTACCCTGGTTATTTAGCGGAATCTGCCGGGAAGAGGCACCGGTGATTCCCACCAAAATTGGGTAAGCCTCAAAAGAGCGCCAAGGGTAGATTACGTTGTTGCCTGCTTGCGCTACCGCGGTTAGCGCGTTGGCAAGCACCTGAATCGACCCGGGACCGACTACCACCTGATTTTCTTCTAAACCAAAGTGGGCAGCCAGTTTTTCCACTAGGGCGCTACCAATCGCATTCGGATAGCGGTTAACGGTTGCTAAAGCCTCTTCACCTGCTTGGATAACCTGCGGGGCGGGAGCGAAGGGGAGTTCGTTACTGGAGAGTTTCACTACTTTTCCAGCTTCTCCCTTGCCCGCAACATAGGCTGGAAGCTTCGATAGTGCCTGCCGAAATCTAACCTGACTCATAAGCTAAGTCTGCTCCTTTTAGCCGTTTGCTGCTTGCCTGTTTCAAAAAGTGCGGCGAGCGGGCATATTTGCCTTCGCAGCCGAGTTTAGGATTTTGCCCTCGCCCCTAAAGAGCGGGCAACTACTCACCCTGATTGAGCGTGCCATAATAGGACTTATGCAAACCCTGCTTGATAACTGTTTTGATTTCGCCCAAACCGATACTGCTTTAGGTCCTTTAGATGGACGCTACCGCTCCCACGTGGCTGCCCTTACTAACTACCTGTCCGAACCGGCACTTAACCGCTCCCGCCTCTTAGTGGAGGTTAAGTGGCTGATTTTCCTGGCCGAAAACCAGGTATTAAAAGGGGTGGCTCCTTTTTCTGAGGAGGAGAAACGCTACCTGCGTTCTCTAATAGAAAACTTCGGCGAAGCCGAGGTGGCGGAGCTTAAACAAATCGAAGCGGAAACCAAACATGATGTGAAGGCCGTGGAGTATTTCTTGCAGGAACGCCTGCGCCGCGCGACCGATGTTCTAGCGGAAACTGCTCTGCCCCGCTACTTGGCTGCTGTGCATATTTTTTGTACTTCGGAAGATATTAACAATCTGGCTTACGGCATTGGGATTAAGGGTGCCGTGGAAAAGGTGTGGCTCCCGCGGGCAAAGAAGCTGGTCGATCAGCTCGGCGCGCTCGCCGCCCAAGCCGCGGAGGTGCCGATGCTGGCGCACACTCATGGCCAACCCGCTACCCCGGTGACTCTGGGCAAAGAAATGGCGGTATTTGCTTACCGCCTTAACCGGCAGATTCTCCGGATTGAAAACGCTGAATATTTGGGCAAGATAAACGGTGCGACCGGTACTTGGGCCGCACATAAAGTGGCGGTGCCGGGGGCTAACTGGCCGCAGCTAGCTAAATCATTTGTGGAGCATTTGGGGCTTTCCTGGAATCCGCTCACTACCCAGATTGAATCTCACGACTGGCAAAGTGAGCTCTATAGCGACTTGGCGCGGGCTAATCGGATTATGCATAACCTAGCGACCGACTGTTGGAGCTACATTTCGATGGCCTACTTCCACCAAAATCTGGCGGCGCAAGGCTCGACCGGTTCTTCCACTATGCCCCATAAGGTCAATCCCATCCGTTTTGAAAACGCGGAAGCCAATCTGGAGATTTCTTGTGCGCTGCTGGAAACTTTGGCGCAAACCCTGGTGACTTCCCGTCTGCAGCGCGATCTTACAGACTCTTCTACCCAACGCAATATTGGGGTGGCAATTGGGCATTCTCTGCTCGCCCTCTACAACCTTTCGGGGGGTCTCAGCGGGTTGGATGTAGCCGATCAGGTGATGGCTCGTGACCTTGACCGGAACTGGGAGGTTCTGGGAGAGGCAGTGCAGCAAGTAATGCGGGTGGAAGGTTTAGCGGGTACTCCCGGAATGGACAACCCTTATGAACGGCTGAAAGAGCTCACCCGTGATAGCAAAGTTGATGAGGCAGCAATGAGAGACTTCGTACTTTCATTAGGGCTTTCTGAGGACGCGCAGGCACGACTGGTGGCTCTCACCCCCCAAACCTATATCGGTTATGCTCCCGAACTGGCTACCGGAAAGCTGCTAGAAAACTAATACCTACCGGATGGTAAGTATTGAAAATACGGTATTTTCTAGCTAAATTGCAGAAAATTCACCAGGGCTACCCGGGTATTTACCAAGGTTAAAACCTTATGTGATGTAACTCACCTAGATTAAATTATTTTCAGCTGGCAATTTAGTAACCATGCGGTAAGATTATTAGTGGTACCAAATGAATGGAGCGTTCCCAAAGCGGCTCCGCAATAGATGAGGGATTGAATCATGAGACTTAAGAACTTCGCCAAGACCCTGGTATCTGGGGTATGTGCAACGGCCTTGATTCCCGCCGGTCTCTTAGCGGTCGCGGCTGCCGGCAACCTACAAGGTGAATCGCCAGCTAGCGAGGTAAACGTAACCACCTCAGTGGCGAACACTCCTAAGTTCTTAAGCGGCTGTATCGGTTCCGATCAGCTGGGTTATGAAAACGTAGAGATTCGTAATCTTCCTGCAGGTAAAGACTGGTTCTTAACCGTTTCTGACTCTGACCAGAACCCCTTCCCTAGCCGCGACAGCTACCGCAACCCCAATGGCGGTGGCTACATGTACATTTTCGATACGGACGCTGACGCCAACTACCGCCACATTAAAGAAGCAGTTCATGACACCGGTTTTGGGTTGGCAGCGAGCTACAACTTCAAGCCTTCGGTCAAACAGACCTACGCCTGGGTTTTCGTTCAACTAGAGGACGAAATTTACGGGGCTTTGAAAGTTAATGCCGGGTGTGACTATGACTTCGCTACGGTGCTAGACAACAATGTTTTCGACAAGTACCTGCAGATTAAGAAGATGGTGGTCAACCCGCAGGCAGTGCGGCAAACCGTAAATCCTCGCCTGGAGCTGCACCAGTTTAGGGCTCCGGCTACCGGAGACTTTAAGGTACTAGATACTGCTCCGGCACCTCAGCCCAGCACTGATCCGAATACTGAACCTTCTCATCCTGATGTTCCCGAGGTTCCTACGGCTCCTACCGTGGAGCGCCCGGCACCGACTATTGATGCTTCGAACAGGAATGCTACGCCGCGTACCACGCCCCAAACCCGTCCGCAGGCTAACCAGCACAGCGCTTCCAGCCAAGCGCAGCCACAGCCAGCTCCGGTACGCACAGTAGTTCAGTATCGGGAAAGCACTCGTACAGTAACGGTTCCCGGACCAGTTCGTTACCGGGAAGCCCCTAGCAATACTTCATCCTCCAATAACGCAAGTGGAAAGGATACTCCTCCTACCTCCTCGAACAACTCCGCTAAACCGGCTCAAGAGGGGTCGGATAGCGCGAAGGACGCAACTGGCAATGGGACCGCCAGTCAAGTTCAGGGAGTAGAAGCACCCAAGGCAGCGCCTTCGGCGCCCGCTGCGGCTCGAGCTACCAGCAACCCCAGTGTGGTTGACCGCATGGGTGGGCTCGGCACCATTGCCGCAATCGCGGTTCTTGGGTTGATTGGCGCAGGTGGCGCCATTGCCCTAACCAGGTCATTAATGAACGGTTAAGGCCACTGGGAACTGGCCTTAGCAGTTCTCTGGTTAGGTACGGGGCAGGAGATTCCCTCAATCTCCTGCCCCGTCTTAAATTCTCGGGTTTCATAAACAGCTGAACTCGTTGCAAACCGCAAGCGAAAGATTAGAATTCAGGTAGAACATAGCAAGATACAAGAAGAGGATATTATGCGGTTTTTCCCAGCAAAACGACCCGGACAAAAAGCCACCGATCGCACTATCGATATTTTGGTCACCGGCATGACCTGCAATAAATGTGTAGAACACATAAGTGAAGCCCTGGAGAATCTAGATACGGTGAAGCAGGTGTCGGTACTGCTCCGCACAGACGAACCCAGCCAGGTGACCATCCTGACTGACTACGAGATCGAAGACCAGGTTATCCGCGACACCGTTAAGGACGCCGGATACGAAGTTGTCGCCATCGAACGCGACCAGTAACTCCCCTACTTCGTAGCTTTTAAGCCGGTCGCGCGCAAGCAAACGCTGGCTATTGCCCGGCTACCGTTTCCCTATTTGTCGGCAGTTTTCTTCTTCGAGCGCGCCTTGAAATAGCTGACCACCATCGGCAGTACCGAAATGGCTACAATCGCAATCGCGATTATTTCTACGTTATTAGCCACTGCCGGAATATCCCCCAGCAGCACCCCTGCGATCATAAACACCCCAATCCAGAGGGCAGCACCGAGCATATTCCAGATCAAGAAAGTGCGGTAATGCTGCTTACCTATCCCGGCAATGATCGGCACAAACGTGCGCACGAAAGGAACAAAGCGCGCCAATAGTAGCGCCACCCCACCGTAACGACGGAAAAACTCCTCGGACTTATGCATATTTTCGGTTGACAAATAACGGGCATCATCTTTAAATAACCGTCGCCCGTATTTGCGACCCAGCCAATAACCCACCAGGTTTCCGCAGATAGCGGCCACGAATAGTACTAAGAAAGTCAACCATTCGGGTACCCCCGGAATCCGGTTGTGTAAAATCCCCAAGGCAAAAATCATAGAGTCGCCTGGAAGTACCGGGAAGAGTACCCCAGATTCAATAAACACAATCAGGGCGACCGCGGCCACCATCCAGCCGCCGAGTTGAGCCAGGAGGGTGTTCAGCAAAAGATTCGGGTCAGTAAGATAATCTATTGCCCCGGTGGTCGCCACGAACCCTAACATTGATCCTCCTGAAACAAAATTATGAACTCTCTTTATCCTAGACGAGGGCGTGAAGCCCCCGGCAAGCAAAAACCCCTCCTGGGCGCAAGGTCACATCCAACTAAATTGCATAGAATCAGAACATGAGTATTTCGGGAGATACTGCGAGCCCCCAAGGGAATCAGCACCTCACCGAAATAGTAGACGCCAAAAACTCCCGTTTACGCCGTATCGATGACCTGGCACGCGCCGGGCTTTACCTGGCAGCCATCATCCTGGTAGTACTGCTGGCCATTTACGCCCACGCCACCACCCAGGCGGTTGCCCAAGATCTAACTAAAGTCTTTATCAACACCACTTTGGCGCAGATTCTGCTACTGCCCCTCTCCATGCTGCAAAATCTATTTATCCTAGTGGCTCCGGTGGCGTTACTCATCATGCTGGCGCTGCGTCGGCAATGGTTACGCACCTTTCAATCCGCATTTACTGCGTTAATAGGGGGAGTGGTCGCTTTAGGAGCCTCCGCTTTGATTTCAGCGCTACCCTACGTATTTTCTAACGCTTTGAAAGTGTGGGCGGTGGGCGGTTCTATCGTCGCAATTTCCATTCCCTTTACTGCAGTCGTAGCGATGATGACTATGGCGGGGGAACGCCGACGTGACCAGCTAGTACGGGTATTGTGGGCAATAACCTGGGCAATCCTTGCCCTGGCGGTCCTACAAGGTCGCATGACCTTACCTTCAGCGCTTGTCACCGTCCTATTAGGCACTTTCACCGGATGTATCGGGCGCTACCTGTGGGGGGTGCGCAATCATCGTCCCACCGGAAGCGCCTTGATTGTGGCTTTGACCAGGGTAGGGATTACTCCCCGGCGAATCCTGCGCCTTGATCCTCCCACCGAGGGGGATTTACTGTGCGTCGAACAGGTAACTTTTACTACCGAGGCGGGCTCCCTGCAACCGGTTGGGGAAATGAAACGGGAAAGTTTGCCGCTAGATCCAGTCTTAGAGCTCGCCACTTTTGCCGGTCAGGATCTGAAATCTGAAGGAGAAACAGCCGGATCTGCCGACCGAGTTTACAGCGTAATCTCCGAGGACTCTCGCTGCTACCGGATGGTGGCCACCGATGGGGATTCTCGTCTCTCCACCTGGATTACGGGAATCTGGAATAACCTGCGGCTACGCTCTTTCTCCAAATCAACCGCCACTACGGTGAGGCAAAATGGCGAATACACCGCGCTAATGGGAGCGATGACCACCCGTGCGCAGGTCAGAACACGTCCCTATCACGGACTCGCCCACTCGGGCACCACCATGCTAAACATTTTCGAGGACAACATTGCCCTTAGACCGTTTAGCTCCCTGGGTGCTGCCGATATTTCTGATGAACAGCTCTCCTCTGCCTGGCAGCAGCTACTAAACGCCCACCAGGGAGGACTCGCTCACCGTAATATCAGTGCCGAGAATCTTTGTTTAGGATCCGATGGATCCCCCTATTTTCTTAACTGGTCACAAGGAGAGGTTGCGGCCTCCAGAATGTCGATCCTTATCGACCAGGTACAACTGTTAGTGCTCACTAGCCTGTTGGTGGGAGAAGATCGGGCAGTAAAAGCCCTGCGGAAGGTACTTCCCGGTTCTCAAATAGAGGCTATGGTTCCGGTGCTGCAAACTTTAGCGCTGCCCGACTCTACCAGGCGGCAGGTACGAAAAACCTCTCTACTTGCCAACTTGCGCCAAGAACTATTGACCAGCAGCCAAACAGACCCGGCAACTGTTCCTCGCGCCCAATTGCGCAGGTTCTCTTGGTCTTCGCTAATTTTTACCGCGCTGGGGGTAGCGGCAGTCTTAGTGGTCTTAGGTTCGCTGAACTTTAAAGAAATCTACGCCACGATTGTTACCGCTAATAGCTGGTGGATTTTAACGGGAGTCTTCTTTGCTATCGCCATGAGCAGCGGGCAGGCACTTTCCCTGCAGGCAGTCACCCCTAATCGCCTAGGGTATGGAGAACTATTTTTGCTGCAAATAGCCGGTTCGGTTACCTCACTGGTCGTGCCTGCAGGTTTAGGGGTAGGGGCGCTAAACCTGCGGTATTTAACCAAGAAAAATATGACCAGCGCCCTGGCTTTGGCTACCGTCTCCCTAATGCAACTCTTCCAATTCGTGATTACGGTGGCGCTGCTGGCAGTAATGGTAATGTTCACCGGCACCTCTATGAACGTGCGCCTACCCTCTTCAACGATGGTAGGTGCAGTTTTAGTAATTGTGGCTTTACTGGTAACCGCTTTCGCCCTACCCAAAGTACGTAAATGGATTTGGGAAAAAATAGAAGCCCCCTTCCAGCAAGTATGGCCGCGCCTAATCTGGATTACTTCCAGTCCTCGCCGAATGTTCCTGACTGCCCTGGGTTGTCTGCTGCAAACCAGCCTGCAGCTAGCCGTCTTTTATTGCGCGGTGGCAGCTTTCGGCTACCACCTACCCATTGCCACTATTACCGTGACTTTCTTGGTATCCAACACCCTTGGTTCCCTGATTCCCACCCCGGGAGGGCTTGGCCCAGTCGAGGCCGCCCTGACTGCCGGTCTGCAGGTCGCCGGGGTACCGGGCGCCATCGCCTTATCTGGAGCCTTACTGTACCGCTTACTGACATTCTGGATGCGCGCCCCCCTGGGATGGTTAGCGATGCGTCACCTGCAACGGCGGGACGTGCTTTAACTAACTAGCTTCAACCTACTTTTCTCCCTTAGGCTAGAAGTAAAGAGAGGAATAGGTTAATGAGTCAACCCCCAGCCATCGAGCAACCCAAGAAAAAACCAGCAGCCATTATTGTCTTAAGTCTACTGGCGATTTCCTTCTTAGTGCTGGTATTTTTCATCGCCTACTATCTAGGTTCGGGTAATAGCAGCGCTAGTGGTAGCAATAATACCGACGCCTCCTCGCTTAACACCCAAGACACTCAAGGTGATCAACAGTTACCTCAAGGGGTAAACCTAATTAGTGACGAAGAGGGTAAGAAGCTTATCAAATCGTTTTATCGCTCCAATAAGGACGATGCCCGGGCAATCGGTAACCCCAAAGCACCGGTAACCATGATTCAGTTTTCAGACTTTTCATGCCCCATGTGTTACCAGTATGAATCCGCGGTGTTTCCCCAGCTGAAACCCTATATTGATAACGGAACTTTGCGGATCGAGTTCAACAACTTGGCGATTTTCGCCCAGAATTACCATTCGGATCTGGCGTCAGCCGCTTCAATTGCTGCCGCTAAACAGGGCAAGTTCTGGGAGTTCTTGATTGCCGCCACCAACCTAGCTGGTCAAGAAGGCAATGGGCATATTACTTGGGATCAGGAGCTGGTTACGAAAGTGGCTAAGTCCAGCGGAGTTAGCGACCTTGAACGCTTCACTCAAGACCTTAACTCTCCGGAAACTGCGAAAATAGTGGAGGAAGAAAGCGCGCGTGCCCACGCGGTTGGCCTTAATGGCACCCCGGCATTTTTTATTAATAACTACTACATTACCGGGGCTCTACCTGCGGAAAGTTTTCTACAAACGATTGAAATCGCCCTGAAAGACGCAAAGTAATCACCCATGACTATTAACTTTACGATTGCTTACCTGGGAGGGCTGGTTACTTTCCTAGCTCCCTGCGGAGCTTTCCTGCTGCCGGCTTTTTTCGCCTGTGCTTTTGAGGAGCGCGGGCGCCTCCTACAGCGCATCCTAGTGTTCCTAGTCGGGCTGGTCATTGCCCTGGTACCCCTAGGTTTTGCCGCCGGAGGTCTTGGAGCTTGGCTACTCGCTAATTCTCGCCTAGTTACCTTCATAGCTGGGGGGGTAATTTTGGCTTTAGGTATCGCCCAAGTATTAGCTATCCCCTTACCTAAACTGCCTCTACCTCAGGCTTTAGGGGGTGCTACTCGGCCCAGTATCGCCGGGATTTTTCTTTTTGGAATCTCTTACGGGCTGGCCGGGTCCGGGTGTACCGGTCCGATTTTAGGGGCAGTCCTTTCGGCGGCCACCTTAACCGGTTCCAGTGTTCGCGGCGGCATCCTTATGTTTTGGTATGCGCTCGGCATGTTCACTCCCGTAGCCTTGCTTTCCCTAATCTGGGGTTCGCTCACTGCTCGTCAACAGCGCCTGTTTCATCCGCGTCCCCTCCGATTTTTAGGGCGCCAAACCACCTGGGGTTCCCTGGTGGCTGGCTTGGTGTTTGTAGGGGTAGGAGCATTTTTATTGATTACCGGCGGCACAGGCTCTAACTCTTTACTTAACCCCTCCCAGCAAGTATCGCTAGAAACCCGCATCACCAGCATGGCCAGCGCCCTCCCCGACTTTCTGTTACCGCTACTGCTAGTGGTTTTAGTGGCGTTCTTTGCCACCCTCGCCTGGTATTTACGCAGCCAACGCGGGAAACACCCGCAAGGCGAATCCGATTCTGCTCCCCGCGAGTAAAACCTCTTTACTTCAATTTTGCCCTTTTTATGGTCACGGCTTTGGTAGCTTCGCCTCTTCGTGGGAAAATGGCTAGTAATCTAGCAAAGGAGAGGCAAAATGAGCGTGCAAGAAAAAGGAACCCATCTGGATTTATGGCAGGATTCCTATGCTGCGCGAGCTCATAACCTGCGAGAATCCGAAATTCGCGCCCTCTTTTCAGTGGTTTCCCGTCCGGAAGTGGTTTCTTTAGCAGGAGGGATGCCCAATATCCACGATTTACCGCTGGCAAAACTAGCCAATAGCGCCCAGCAACTGGTGCTAGAACATGGTGAACAGGCGATGCAATATGGTGGCGGGCAGGGCTGGGCGCCGCTGCGCGAAGCTATAACTGAAGTAATGGCCGAAGAGGGCATCCACGCTAACCCTGATAACGTAGTTATCACTACCGGCTCGCAACAAGCATTAGACCTGGTCACGCAGCTTTTCATTGAGCCAGGCGACGTGATTTTAGCCGAGTCGCCTTCCTATGTGGGAGCCCTGGGAGTTTTTAATGCCTACCAGGCGGATGTGCGTCATATTGCCCTTGATGATCAGGGGATGATTCCGGCAGAGTTTGCCCGCGCCGTTGAGCAGGCGCGCGCCGAAGGAAAACGTATCAAGTATCTGTACACCATCCCCAATTTCCATAATCCCGCCGGGGTATCAATGTCGATTTCGCGCCGCAAGGAACTGGTGGAACTGTGTCGTAAATATGGGGTATTGATCTTAGAAGATAACCCTTATGGGCTTCTAGGCTTTGAGGGACAAACTATGACTCCCCTAGTTGAACTTGCCCCTGACCTGGTAGTTTACCTTGGCTCATTTTCTAAAATCTTCGCTCCGGGCTTTCGGATTGGTTGGGCGTATGCGCCTTCGGCAGTCAGGGACAAACTGGTAGTGGCCTCCGAATCCGCTATTTTATCGCCCTCAATGGTAGGGCAAATGGCTATTCATGCTTATCTGCGCGACTATGATTGGCGCGGGCAGATTGACTCGTATCGGCAAATGTATCGAGGACGCCGTGACGCCATGTTAGAGGCTTTAGCTGATTACCTGCCGGAATGTCAATGGACGGTTCCCGAAGGTGGATTTTACACTTGGCTTACCCTGCCAGAGGGACTAGATTCCAAAGCTATGCTTACCCGGGCAGTTAGCGAACTGGTGGCCTATACCCCCGGCACCGCCTTTTATGCCTCTAACGAAGGTCACCAAAATATCCGCCTATCGTTTTGCTATCCCCCGGAAGACGAGATCCGTGAGGGCGTACGCCGCTTAGCCAAAGTGGTGCATCGGGAAATGGAGCTAGTGAGGTTATTTGCTTCCCAGCAGAAAGGTAACAGCCATGACTGAAAGTAAATGCTTAAAAGTTGCGATTATTACCGGAGGTCAGCTCCATGAGCGGGAAGTTTCGCTGCGTTCGGCAAATAGAGTAGCTACTCAGCTGCGCCAATACGGTCACCATCTGGAAATTCTGGAGCTAGATCGGGATCTGTTGAGCGAACTCAACGACTTTGCCCCCGACGTGGTTTGGCCGATTATTCACGGGCGTGAGGGCGAGGACGGCTCGCTTCAAGATTTGCTGGAGCTCAGCGGACTACCCTATGTAGGTTCTGGCCCTAAGGGTTGTAGGATTTCACTTTCAAAACCGGTAGCAAAATCGGTGGTGGAAAAGAACGGCTTACCTACTCCGCGTTCAGTAGCCCTCCCCCAAATGCTATTTCGCCAGGTGGGAGCGGATACTTTACTGAGTGAAGTATCCAATCGCTTGGGTTATCCTCTAATGGTTAAGCCTTCTCGGGGCGGCTCCGCCATGGGAATTACCTACGTGGAGAACGAGGGCGCGCTACGTACCGCAATGGTAAACGCCTTCGCCTATGACGACGAGGTTTTAATTGAGCGCTTTGTTTCAGGGCGAGAAATCTCGGTTTCTATAGTTGAAGAAGCAGGCGCTCCTCGGGCTCTACCCCCGGTAGAAATCCGCACTGACGTTGGTAGATACGATTTTGATGCGCGTTATTTAACCGGACGCACCGAATTTTTTACCCCCGCGCCTTTAGATCCCGATCTTGATGACCGGGTCCGCTCCTTGGCTTTAGACTGTCACCGGGTTCTAGAGTTAGAGGATTTTTCTCGCATTGACATGATTGTGGATAAGGCGGGTAATCCTTGGTTCATTGACGCTAATGTAGTACCCGGTATGACTGACACATCGCTTTGGCCTTTAGCAGCCCAGTCAGATTTAGGCTTTGGAAAACTTATCAATGTGATTACTTGCGAAGCTGCCACTCGCGGTATCCGCGCCTAGCTAGCTGTAACGCTGCGGTACTTTTCCCAAAAAAGCATTTTCAGATTTGCTCAAGCTTTGAATTGTTGACCTTTCATTACAAGCGGGCGAACTAACTGGCGGAAGCCTTACTTACTTGCGTTTATCACTAGCCTTCTCTAGCAAGCTAGTAATCCGCGCTAAATCAGCTTCATCTGCGTATTCAATAACTAATTTACTGGTTTTCTTACCCGGTTTAATAACCACACGAGTATCCAAAATATCTGTCCAGCGTGCCTGCGCTAGCTCTTGACTAGCAGAAAGTTTGGGCTTGCTCCGCGAGGAAGTCCCCCGTCGCCTTGCCGCTCCGCGCACATTTCCCAGTGCCACAATTTCTTCAGTAGAACGTACCGATAGACCCTCGGCAATAATGCGATCGGCTAGGTATTCTTGATCTGCTGGATCACTTATCCCCAAGAGGGCGCGGGCATGCCCCGCAGAAAGCACTCCCGCAGCAACTTTCGGTTGCACGCTAGCTGGCAAACGTAACAGTCGCAAAGCATTAGTAATGGCGGGTCGAGATTTAGAGACCCTTTTTGAAAGTTCCTGCTGAGTACAGCCAAAATCCTCCATTAACTGCTGATAGGCTGCTGCTTCTTCCAAAGGATTAAGTTGAACTCGATGCAGGTTTTCGATGAGCGCATCCAATAACATCTTGTTATCGCTGGTTTCACGAACGATAGCAGGAATCTGGTCTACTTTCGCCAGCTGACATGCTCGCAGCCGCCGTTCTCCCATGATTAATTCGTAAGCGTTTTTATCGGTAGGATCTGTGCGCACCACAACTGGTTGTAATAGTCCTACTTCTTTTATTGAAGCAGCCAGTTCCGCAATTTCATCTTCGTCGAAGGTTTGGCGGGGCTGGGAGCGATTGGGATTTATTTTCTTAACTGCTATAAGTTCAAGTCTCGCCCCCGGTACCGGTACCAACGATGTTTCACGTGAAACATCGTCTTTCCCTTCACCTTTCTTTGACTGAGGTGATCGAACTTGCTTTACCTTGCGTGCTGCCAAATTTTCAGCTTTTTTTCGCTCAGTTTGGGGGCGCGAACTACGTAATGTTTCACGTGAAACAATTTTACGAGGTTCCAAAAGTTCCTTGGCGGAACCACCTTTGGGGGAGTGCCCGTGACCACCAAAAAAAATATCTGCCGGTCGAGAGTCAGTATCTGCTTTCACTTCTGCAGGTTTAGTTTCTACTGGCTCTGTGGGAATCAGCGCAGATAGCCCTCGCCCCAAATGCTTCTTTCTCGCCATTACGATTTCTCCTCCCGGCTAACCAACTCATAAGCGGCATCTAAATAACATTTTGCACCTTTAGAGGCCGGTTGGTAAGTCAAAATGGATTCTTCATGCGAGGGAGCCTCTGCTAAAGCCACGTTACGGGGAATAATTGTTTCCATCACTATGTCGCCATAGTAGGCGCGTACCTCTTCTAAAACTCCTTTACCTAGCAAGGTGTTGGTGGTAACCATGGTAGGCAAAATCCCGGTAAATCGCAGGTGGGGATTAAGGCGAATAACCAACATATCAATGGTGTTAGTTAATTGAGTAAGTCCCTCCAAAGCCAAATATTCTGCCTGCAAAGGAACCAAGACTTCCTGCGCAGCTACCAAGGCGTTAACCGTCATTATCCCCAGCGATGGGGGAGAATCGATGAAGATATAGTCGAAATATTCGCCACCGCTTAATAATTGATGTACTGCCTCGGCAAGAATCTGTTGAAAATTAGTCCGCTCGTTTAGCTCTAGCTCTATACCCGCCATATTCATAGAGGCAGGTACTACCCAAAGATTCGGGATTTTCGCGTTTTGTACTAGCGCGTCTCGCAGAGCTGTTCCTTCGGTCATTACCTCGTAAAGGGAAAGCTGGCCTTCAACGAGGTGACGAAAACCTAGAGAAGAGGAGGCGTTTCCCTGCTGGTCAGCATCGATAACCAGAACTTTTAATCCACCTAAAGCCAGCGCCGCCGCTAGGTTCACCACCGTAGTAGTCTTACCGACACCGCCTTTTTGGTTCGCCACCGCAATTACCCGCGGTTTTTGGGGCGCAGGCAAAATATCGGTTTCGCCGGGATTAAACGCACGCCTAGTAAAGCCGTTATCGTTTCCGCTATCTGCTTGCTCCACCATATCTGCATCTGCTAATCGATGCTTGCTCATTATGCCTCCAACAAGAGTTGTAAAAAGCTTGCCACCCTAGGGGCGCTTCGTTGCCATGATGATACGAGTGATTGAATCATCCATTAGGGAAGGTACTTCCTCTATATGTGCCGACTCTAGTTTAGCGGCTGCCAATTCCTCCCGAGCCTCTGTTAGTTCCAGGGGAGCTCGCTCGCCCTTAATCGCTAGCATCCGTCCTCCAGGAGCCACCAGTTTGCCCGAGATACGCACTAGTTTCTTCAGGTTCGCAACCGCCCGGGAGGTAACCGCAGAAAACTTTTGGTTAGGGGGTAAATCTTGGCTGCGAGAACGCAATACTTCTACGTTTTCTAGTCCCAGCTCATTCTTTACTTCCTCTAGCCATTTACTACGCCGAGCCAGAGGCTCGATTAAGTAAAACTGCAGGTCAGGACGCATTATAGCTAACACTATACCCGGTAGTCCCGCTCCCGATCCCACATCAGCAACGGTTACATTTCTGCCCAGAGGCAAGAACTTTTCCGCCGCCGCGCAATTTAGCACATGCCGCGGCCAGAGCCGGGGGAGTTCGCGCGGACCTAATAGTCCGCGCAATTCACCTTGGTCTGCCAGCATCTGTGCATAGCGAGTCATAACCGTAAAAGAAGAACCAAAGAACTCTTTTACGTTCTCTCCTGGGAGCGCAAGCTCAAAATCTCCTGCTGCTGACATAGCGAAACCTAAATCAGTAAAACCAGCCCGCTAAGACCTAAAAGTCAGCGGGAAAGGCAAACTATTCTTCTTCTGATTCCGGTCCGGTTTCGGTCGGATAAATAACTACCGCCCGGTTCGGAGCTTGACCTTGCGAACCGGAATATACACCTTCACCAGCAGCTACGTCGTGACATACTTTACGCTCAAAAGGATTCATAGGCTCAAGGCGCACCGGTTCCCCGGTGGTTTTTGCCTTGGTTATCGCCTCTTCAGCGATAGCCCGCAATTCTTGTTTGCGTTCCTCACGATAGCCCACAATATCCAGCATTAAGCGCGAATGTTCTCCGGTTTTTTGCGAGACTGCCAGGCGAGTTAAATCCTGTAATGCTTCTAGCACCTCGCCCTCTTTACCTACCAAACGCTTCAGGTCAGAAACATCTTGCGGATCCGCAACCACATCAACACTGGCGCGATCGTGTTCTACATCGATTTCTAAATCTCCGCCCAAATCCGCAATATCGAGCAGTTCTTCCAAATAATCGGCGGCAATATCGCCCTCTTCTTCTAAAGCTGCCACCCGGTCTGGGGATTCCTCTTCGCTCATGATACTTATTCCTCTCTTAACTACCTGCAATAATCCTATCGGTTCTTCCGCCTATTTTTACCGGCATTATTCTTCCTGCGCGCCTGGCGGCGTTTCGCTTTTTCTTGTTCACTCAGCCCGCTACCCTGACGGCGACGTTTGGCTTGCGCATCCCGCTGTGCGCGAGTAAGCCGTTTCGGTTGTGCCTGGGCATTGCGTACTCCCGGCTTTAATCCTTCCTGTTGTTCGGCAGCCTTTTTTTCTAGCGCCGTCATCATGCGGGACTTTTTAACCGGTTTCCTTGGTTTTTCTTCTAGTTCCAGGTCTTGAGCTTTCTTATGCAGCCTGTCCTGGGTTTCTTTATGGAGGGCGACACCTTCGCGCAACACTTCGCCATTTTCCACCTCGGCAAAGGGATCTTCATTACCTTGGCGATTAGCTTTAACCTCGAGGCGTAAGCCCTTCGCTACGTCCTCGCCGCTTAGTCCCATTTCGGACAGCTTCTGGTTGTATTCCTTTAGAGTTTCCTCTTTAAATTTATCGTATTTTACCTGGTGACGCCGCATTTGCTTATCATGAGCGGGGGAGCCGGGAGTGGGCAAATAATACATAACGAACATCTGCTGAATGAAGCTGACTACCATGGTCACTACCAGGTAGACCAGCACCCCAATCTGCACGATAAAACCGAACCAGGCGGTCATCAGCGGCATCACATATACCATCATCTTCATCATCCGCATTTGCTGCGGATTGGAAGTGTTCATATTGCGCCGCATATTGATGAACTGTTGGAAGAACATCAACCCGCCATAGAGCAGCACGGAAATAATAATCAGGGCTTTTGTCGCAGTTGGGTCGGAGGCGGTGTTATTAAAAGTATCCGAAAGATAAACCCCAAAAACTGTAGATTTATCCATCTCTGCCGCCAGGGTGGAATCAAACCCTCCGATATGAGCTCCCGGATGCTTAGCGATTAAAGGCATTTGCCAAAGTACCCGGTACAAAGCAGCCAAGATTGGCAATTGAATAAGCAACGGGAAACACGATGCCATCGGGTTGACACCATATTCTTTGTACAAGGTCATGGTTTCTTGGCTCATCTGCTGCTTAGAAACCTGGTCGTTGCGTCCCTTATATTTTTCTTGAATCGCTTTGATTTGGGGCTGAATAGCACTCATTCCCCGGGTGGACTTTATCTGTTTAATAAACAGGGGAATAATTAGTAGCCGCACGAAAATCGTCAGCACCACGATCGATAGCACCCAGGTAGCACCAGGTCCTTCCGGTAACCCCAACAAAGTCAGTCCCTTGTGGATTCCTACTAGTACCCAGGCAGTCACCCACTTGAAGGGATATAAAACGGTGTCATACCAGCCGCCCGATGTGGGCTGGGTAGATGCCGCTAGCATCTGCGCATTTAGCAACATGGATTTGCTCCTTTACTGTTTTACCCGGCTGAGTAGGGATGCATTATCTATCTTTGCCCAATGTTCTTGGAGTTCGCTTAAAGTCATCTGATGATAGGGCGCGCTTTTCCATTTTCCTTTTTCCGGGGGATAATCGACTCCCCCATCTGAAAGTGGATTACAGCGCACAAGGCGCCAAACACTAAGCAGACTTCCTTTAAGGGCGCCGTGTATTCGCACTGCCGAAAGCGCATAGTTACTGCAGCTGGGATAATACTTGCAGCGCGGGGGAAATAGGGGAGACAGGTAGCGCTGATAAAAGCTAACTACGAATATTAGCCCCCTCTGCGCGATATTCCCACTCACTTTTTTCCCTTTCGCTGCGCCTTACTTAAAGCCTGATCTAGAGCGGCTCCTAGCTGCCTATAAGAAGCGGTTTTTGCTTTTCCAAGGGCGCGCACTACGGTTAGGCTTCCGCTGCCAAAACTTTCTATTCGCTGCGCGCTAAGTGCTCGCAAGCGCCGTTTAACTCGGTTACGATCCACTGCCCGGGGCAAAAACCTTTTAGGTACAACGAAACCGACCAGCGGCGCCGAAGTGCCTAACTGGTCGGGTAGGTGGTGCACCACCATCAGCTGATTTCCGGCGCTTATTCCCCGCCGAAAAACTAAGGAAAAATCGGCTGATTTTTTCAGGCGATTTGCCTGGGGCAACATGTTTTAAGCCGACAGTTCCTTGCGTCCCTTATTCCGACGATTAGCAATAATGGCGCGCCCTGCGCGAGTGCGCATCCTTGCCCTAAATCCATGTTTCTTGGCTCGGCGACGGTTATTCGGCTGAAAAGTCCGCTTTGTCACTGTAATTCTCCTAAATGTTCTTCGCTTACCGGAATAATAAGCTCCGGTATCTTAGGTTCCAGGCTTCTTAACCCTGGATTAGACAACATAAGCAAGCCTACGCATAGCGCTTAGCCAGGTCAAATAGTTATTCAGTGGTTATAACCACTATTTTTTCTTCCTCTTACCGAGCCTGTGGAACTTATAAAAATAACAAAGATGTAAGATGTTAATTTTCTATTTTCAAAAATTTCTATTTCCAAAGAGTTTTCGCACGCTATTGCCTTATTCTCCCTTAAACTACAAGCGTGTAAGTTATCCACAATCTTTTCCCCAGGTTGGGGATAACCCGTTTTTATCCTAGAATCATCATTACCCCCAAAGTTGGGGAAATTCCTCACAGTGATTTTAGAGATTTTGGAGAAATCGATGTCTAGTTCGCTTCAGACAATCTGGCAAGACGCGATTAATAACTTAAAACAAAATCCTCAGGTGGGTCAGGCAGACCTGGCGTTTGTTCGCATGTCTAAACCCCTTACCACCTACGAAAACACCATCGTTATCGCTACCCCTAATGATTATTCAAAATCGATTCTAGAAACTCGTTTAGGTTCGTTTTTACGAAAGTACCTTTCCGAAGCTACTTCTCGGGAAGTTATTTTGGCGGTTTCAGTCGATCCCTCCCTAGATAATGGGGAGACTATAAATCCCAATGAACAACAAGTGGTTGCACCCGCACCTAAAACTACCCAAAGTACTTCTGTAGAAAAAACTACAGTTTCCTCACCTAAAAAACCTTACGATTCCCGGCTTAACTCTAAATACACCTTTGAATCTTTCGTTATAGGGGGTTCTAACCGTTTCGCTCATGCCGCTGCCATCGCGGTTGCCGAAGCTCCGGCAAAAGCCTATAACCCACTTTTTGTTTACGGAGGTTCCGGACTAGGAAAAACTCATCTACTCCACGCCATTGGAAACTATGCGCTCAAACTTTATCCCCATATCAAGGTGCGTTACGTAAATTCCGAAGAGTTCACCAACGATTTCATTAATTCAGTATCGGAAGGAAACGCGCACGAGTTTCAACGCCGCTACCGCAATATCGATATCTTAATGATTGACGATATTCAGTTTTTGCAGGGTAAAGAACAAACCATTGAAGAATTTTTTCACACTTTCAACTCTTTACATAACGATAATAAGCAGGTAGTTATTACTTCCGATGTCCCTCCCAAAAAGCTTGAGGGATTCGAGGAACGTCTGCGTTCACGCTTCGAATGGGGTCTACTTACCGATGTGCAGCCTCCCGATTTAGAAACTCGCATCGCAATTTTGCGGAATAAGATTCGCCAAGAGGGCGTGGGCGCGCCTCCGGAAGTCTTGTCCTATATTGCTTCTCGTTTTACTATTAATATCCGCGAGTTAGAGGGCGCGCTGCTAAGGGTTACTGCCTTCGCCTCCCTTACTAAACAGCCCTTAACCTTGCAGCTCGCAGAAATGGTACTTAAAGATATTGTTTCTGACCCCAATGATCAAGAAATTACCCCAGCTTTAATTAAGGCTCAGACCGCCGGATATTTTGAAACCACCGTCAATGACCTGTGCTCGCCTTCCCGTTCGCGTTCCCTTACCGAGGCTCGACAAATCGCCATGTATTTATGTCGGGAACTAACCGAACTATCTTTACCTCAAATCGGCAAAGAATTCGGAGGACGCGATCACACTACGGTAATGCACGCCAATAAAAAGATTACCCAGCTAATGAAATCTAAACCGCAGATTTTCGATCACGTCAATGAACTAACGAATCAAATTCGACAAGCTGCTCGCCACGCAAAGTGATGTACACAATAAGTTCCCTTTATTTGTCACTAACCTTAGGAAAATTTTGGGAATCTATTTAACATTATTTTTCATTGCTACTACCAGTAGAACTACAAAAATGTAGTTCTCATGAGCACAGGTTAAATAGGGTTTCTCCACACCTGTGAATAAACCTGTTAATAATTGGGGATTTTTTCAAAGTTTCTGTGTATAGATACTTAAATAATTCACCGCTGTCCCCGCCTTCCCCAGAGAATCCCCAGTAAATCCTGATAATATTAACAACCTCTATTTAGGTATTTACCTGCGGTTTTATCTGATAATTCCCTAAGTTCAAGTAAGTGATGACTATGAGAAGAAAAAATTTAAGATTCTAAAAATAACCAACAATAACTTTCCGCGTTAAAGCAGATAATCTGTCATTAACTATTAAATTAGTGCCGACCTGAGCGGTAGCTAGGTTAATCTGTAGCTATGACCGAAAAACACTCCGCAGACAACGCCGGGTTAGGCGATTACGATTTTCCTTCCCGTAAGGAACGTCGTCGACACGAACGAGAACAAATTCAGGCGCGGGCTCAAGCGGATGTTACGCGTTCGGTGGCTCCTATTAATCCGGCTCGTTATGAAAGTAACCCCAAAAAGAAAGTATCTGCTGCTAAGAGTGTTTCCGGGCGGGGAAGAACTAATAGTGTTTCTGCAGTCCCTTCCTCTGCAAAGTTAAAACCGGCAGGTAAACCAGCAAAAAGTGTTAAGAAAAATAATGCTAAACCTAGAAGAAACAGTGTATCCCCGAAGAAAAATTCCGGGATGAAGAACGATCGTCGACCAACCAATTCGCGTCCTAGTACCTCAAGACCAGGTAATAAGAAAAATTCGAAGGTAACTCGCCCAGGAAAAAATCCTAAAAGAGTGGGGGTGTGGATAAAAAGGATATTAGGAGTTATTAGCGGACTGATTTTAGTAGGAATCATTGCCGGATGTCTGACTTTCTTGATTTCCTACTATCGCCTGGAAGTTCCCGAAGCTCAAAAATTTGCGAATGCCCAGGTAACCACGGTTTATTGGGGTGATAACGACACTATGATGGGAAAGTTTGCGGAACGAAATCGTACCATCGTAGATACTAAATCTTTCAAAAATTCCTATATTCGTGATGCCGTAGTTGCCAGTGAAGATCGTACCTTTTATGAAAATAGTGGCATTGATTTTAAAGGTATTGCCCGCGCCCTGTGGAATAACGTGCGGGGACGACCTACCCAAGGCGCCTCTACCCTTACCCAACAATATGTAGAAAATTACTACACCGGAAGAAATACGGGGTACACCGGAAAATTTAAAGAAACCATTCTAGCTTTGAAAATCAACCGGCAGGTTCCTAAGGAAAAGATTATTAACGACTATTTAAATACAATCTATTTTGGTAGGGGAACTTACGGGATAGAAGCTGCAGCTAACGCCTATTTTGGAAAGAGTGCTAAAGATTTAAATCTTTCCGAATCTGCACTACTGGCCGGGATTATTCCTGCTCCCAATGCTTGGGATCCTCTAGTTAGTCCCGAGCAGGCTAAGTCACGCTGGAAGCGGGTATTAAACCTGATGGTTACTGACAAAATGATTAAACCAGCAGAAAGAGACGCCGCAACTTTTCCCAAGGTACAAGAAAAAAAGCCGGAAGCCACCTATTTTAAAGGAACTACCGGGTACTTATTGCAGCATGTGCGGCAAGAATTAATAACTGAAATTGGCTATACCGAAGACGAAATAGATCGCGCGGGGATTAAGGTTTACACCACTATTGATCCCGAAAAACAAAAAATGTTAGAGGACGCGGTAGGGACTTTGCCGGAAAATAAACCCCAGGGATTGCGGGTGGCGGCAATTTCAATAGATACCGCTACCGGAGCAGTTATTGCTGAGTATGGGGGAGAGGACTATCAAAAGATTCAGAGAAACGCGGTCACCCAAGATATTGCGCAAGCCGGCTCTACCTTTAAGCCTTTTGCCCTGCTAGCTGCGCTAGAACACGGGCATAAGTTAGAAGAAAAAATTAGCGGATCAGGACCGATGAAAATTGGTGATACTTACATAGGTAACTATGGGGGAGCCTCTTATGGTCAAGTAGATCTTATTCAAGCGACAAAAATGTCTATTAATACTGCCTATGTCAGGCTTAACAGCGAAGTAGGAATGGATACCACCCGGCAGGTGGCTATTTCCGCGGGGTATCCCAAAGATACTGCCGGTCTGGATCAAGATGTGTTAGTTGGGGTCTTAGGCAGTAGTTCGCCTCATAATATTGATATTGCCAATGCCTATACCACCTTTGCCACCGGAGGAATACGCCGACCTGCCCACATTATCGCTAAAGTTACCGACTCCGCTGGGAATGTGCTTTATGAGGCGGATACTACCGGAACTCGTCAGTTTGAAGAAGAAAATATTTCGGAACTTAATAAAGCGCTAGCTGCTGTTACCGAAAGCGGAGGAACTGGAGCGACTGCAGGTAAACTGGGTCGGCCAGTAGCAGCGAAGACCGGATCTTCCAATGACAACCGGTCAGCTCAATTTGTGGGATATGTACCGCAGATGGTGACTGCGGTTTCTATGTATCAAGTTGGCGAAGATGGATCTGAACAATCAATTACTCCCTTCGCGGGAGTAAGAGAGGTTACCGGAGGTACTTTACCTGCAAGGATTTGGTTGGCTTATATGAAGAACGCAGTCAAAGACTTACCTGTGGAGCCTCTGTTTTCCTATAAGGATAAAGACAAGGAAAATAAGATTGTTCCTAAGGAAAAATCAACTCCTTATCAAACTGCACAGGTACCTTCGCCGCCCCCTCCCCCTACGACCTCCCGACCCCTGATTGTAACTAGTCAACCTGCAGAAAGTCCCTCTTCAGAGGAAAGTGAGCAACCTGAGCCCTAGTCAAAAACGGAACAAGAAGCTGGGAAAAATCTGTAAAGTTTATTTTTTGTCAGCCGCATTATGGATGTGGAAAAGAATTTTTTGGGTGAAATACCAGAAAAAGAGGGGTTCATAACAAAGTTGATTATCGGCTAGAAAAAGCGCTTCTAACTGGGTTATCCTGTAGTGCGACCTTCGGGTCGATAGCATATACCCTCCTGCCACGGAAGGACCGTGGCCGTTAGACCAAAGGAGGTGGGTTAAGATGCGCAAATACGAGATGATGGTGATCCTGAATCCCGAAATCGACGAACGCACCGTAGCCCCGGCATTAGAGAAGCTACTCACGGTAGTTTCTACTAACGGGGGAAGTGTAGATGCGACCGATATTTGGGGAAAGCGTCGCCTCGCATATCAGATTGAAAAGCATTCTGAGGGGATCTATGCGGTCATCGATATGACCACTACTCCGCAGATTGCCGAAGAGCTAACCCGGCAGCTAACGCTAAACGAATCAGTTCTGCGTACCAAGTTGCTGCGGCGCGATTAAGTTCGAGGAGAACAAAATGGCTGGAGACACCCTGATAACGGTTATTGGGAATCTGACTGCAGATCCTGAGTTGCGCTATACCGCGCAATCGGTGCCAGTGGCCTCGTTTACCGTGGCCTCCACTCCCAGAACCTATAATCGCGCATCCGGACAGTGGGAAGATGGTACCGCCATGTTCCTGCGTTGTTCTGCTTGGCGGGAAATGGCTGAAAATATCGCCGAATCTTTAACCAAAGGGATGCGAGTGATTGTTTACGGTCGCTTGCAGCAACGCAACTGGGAACGGGACGGACAGAACCGTTCCTCCTTAGAGATTCAGGTAGATGAAATCGGTCCGTCCTTGCGTTATGCGCAAGCCCAGGTTACCCGGATCCCCCGTTCCAGCGGAGGATTCAATCAGGGAGGACAGGGCGGATTCGCTTCTGGCGCTCCAGCTGCCAATTTCAATCAAGGTGGGGGATTTAACGGGGGCGCTGCTGCAAACCTGGGTACAGGTTCGATGAGTGCGGCGCAACCGTCCGTGGATGACAATCCTTGGGCTGCTCCTGCCACCAGCGATAACGGCGAGGGTAACGAACCGCCGTTCTAAAATTTCAGGATAAGACCTTCGGGTCACACCATTAAGGAGTAAATATGGCGAAGAAAGTTCTTCGCGCGAAGCCAATAAAGAAAAAGGCTAATCCGCTACGTAATATGCCGGTTGAAAAAATCGACTATAAAGACACCCCGTTCTTGCGGAAGTTCATTTCCGATCGCGGAAAGATTCGTTCGCGCCGGGTTACCGGAGTTAGCGTACAGCAACAGCGCGCCATCGCTAAAGCAGTTAAGAATGCCCGCGAAATGGCGTTGCTTCCCTACACAAGTTCTGGTCGCTGATAGGAGGGTCTAGTCATGGCAACAGCCAAAATTATTTTGAATATGGATGTACCGGGGCTGGGTTCTTCCGGTGACGTAGTAACCGTAGCTCGCGGCTATGCCCGCAACTACCTGGTACCGCGAAAAATGGCGCACCCTTGGACTAAGGGAGCCCAAAAGCAGATCGACGAAATGATTCGGGCGCGCCGGCGCCGGGAAATCTCTAACGTAGAGGATGCCCGGGCAGTGCGGGATGCGATTGAAGCCCACAATACCGTGGTAGTTTCCAAGCGGGCTGGCCATTCCGGTCGTCTCTTTGGAGCAGTATCCGCCCAGGACGTGGTGGCAGCGGTTAAAGAACAGATCGGGCAGACCATAGATCGGCGCAAGGTTATTATTGAAAAGCCGATTAAAGCGGTTGGAAAATATCAGATTCAAATCAATTTGCATGAAGATATTAGCGCCAAACTGTTTGTAAATGTTGAGGGTGGCAAGTAGTAGTCAACTACTGTCATAGCTACACTTTGCGGGGAAAAGTCGGGTGATCTTAAATATAAAGATTGCCCGACTTTTTCCTGCTTAGCTGGGGGAAAGCTTCAGCTACTTTCGCGGGCGGCAATAGCAAGATAGCTAGTTAAGAGGAAAAGCTCAGAACATTTAGAGCCAAGCATCGCTGCGGATGCGTAGCCATAGAGAGAACGCCCTCCCGCCCATAAAAACGATTCCGTAGGCTGCCCAGATTCCAGCTAAAGCAAGGGAGCCGGCAGGTAAAAGACGTACCAATAAAATCGCTGGTAGATAGATAAGAAAAACTATCGCCATCGTTGCGGCCAAGTATTTACTGTCATCAGCACCAATCAGGTAACCATCATAAATGTAGGTGAGTGCAGCTAAAGGTTGCACTAGACCCACCACTATTAAGCCGACAGTGGTAACCGAGAGAACCTGAGGATCGGTGGTAAATAGCTGTGGTAAAAGCGGAGAGGCCGCTGCAAGTAAGAGTCCAATCAAGCTTCCACATCCTAGTGCCCAACGGTTTAAGCGTCTTATGAGGACGCGAATTTGTTGTTTGTTGCCCTGTCCGAGAGCTTGCGCTAGCAGTGCTTGGGCAGAGATTGCTAAGGCATCCAAACCGAAAGCTCCCAGTACCCACAAGGTTTTTAGAATCTGATAGCCCGCCAAAGTGTTCGCCCCGAAACTAGCAGCCTGCCAAGTAGTGACCACAATCGAGGCTTGTAGGAACAAGGAGCGACAAACCAGGGGAATTCCGTGCAGGCCCGAGCGTAAAACTAGCTGCGGGTGAGGACGCGCGGACACTCCCTCCAAACGCAATTTCTTTATTATTACTATCCACATCCAGGTGGCCATGAAAAACTGGCTAATCGCGGTGCCTGCCCCCGCCCCGGCGACCCCCAGCGAGCAGCCGAAAATCAAGAATGCAGATAGCGGCACATTAAGGATTGCCCCAACGGTGGTAACTAGCAGGGGAGTGCGGGTATCCAAGAGTGCGCGTAAAACTCCGGTAGCAGCTAACATTGAAAGCATCGCTATAAGTCCTGGAGCGGAAGCTATTAAGTAGTGGCTGGCAAACGCTCCAACCGCTGGTTGCGGATTAAAAATCCCCACAATTTGGGGAGCAAACATTATTAGGATTACTGCTAGTACTGTCCCTAGGGCTCCGCCTAGCCACATGCCTTGAATTCCTAGGCGCAATCCCTCACCCCGATTGCCAGCTCCGACTGCTCTCCCAGTGACGGCAGTGGTGGTATAGGCCAAGAATACGCAAATGCCCACAATTAAGGTTAGGACTGTGGATCCGATAGCTAGACCCGCCAATTCTAAAGTTCCCAGATGACCAACCAAGATAGAGTCTGCCATGGTTAGCAGAGGTTCGGCGATGAGGGAGCCCAAAGCAGGCAGGGCTAAAGATATAATCTGCCGATTAAGGCTCTGTTTTGGCGCTTTATCCACGAATCCTCCCCCCATTTGTTATACACAACCAAAGAAAAACTCTGTTAATAGTTTCCCAGTTTGTTACCTGTTTATAAACTCGCGTTTATTTATTACCCACAGCTATCTGGAAAATTTCCACAGGTTATCAACAGCATTTACACCAGTTGTGCTGGGTTTTCAACAAAGCATTTGGGTTTTCACTCCCGGTTTATGACAGAATTAATCAGCTAATAATCACGGTTAGGAGGCTAAGATGGCAGATTTTGATCGCACTCCTCCCCAAGATATCGCTGCTGAACAAGCAGTTTTGGGAGCGATGATGCTCTCTAAAGATGCAATCGCCGATGTGACTATGACTATCACCGGCGAGGACTACTACCGCCCGGTGCATCAAACCATCCACGAAGTTATCCTGGATTTGTTTGGGCGCGGCGAGCCAGTAGATGCTGTCACTGTCGCAGGTCAGCTAAAACGTAACGGTGATTTAGAGCGAATCGGGGGCGCCCCCTATCTGCATGAATTAATTTCCGGGGTGCCTACCGCCGCGAACGCGGGATACTATGCCCGGATTGTGCGCGAGCGGGCACAGTTACGATCCCTGGTTCAGGCGGGTACTCGGGTGGTGCAGCTGGGCTATGCTGCCGATGGCGGGGACGTTGATGAACTAATTAACCAGGCACAAAGCGAAATCTATGCGGTCAGTGAACGTGGCAATTCCGAGGATTATCGCCCAATTACCGAATTTCTAGATGAAACTGTGCAACAACTGCAAGAATTGGAAAAAAATGGGGGTTTTGCTTCTGGGGTACCCACCGGTTTTTATCAGTTAGATAACCTCGCTCATGGGTTGCATCCCGGTCAGCTAATAATTGTTGCTGCCCGTCCCGCCATGGGTAAATCGACTTTGGCGCTCGATTTTTGCCGCAACGCCGCCATCCATAACAATATGACCTCGGTAATTTTCAGCCTAGAAATGGATGGTACCGAGATTTCTCGCCGTATGATTTCCGCAGAATCCGGAGTTTCCATGTCCCGGATGAGCTCTGGGGATTTAGAAGATGCGGATTGGACCAAGATTGCGCAGGTACTTTCGCGGTGTGCGCAGGCTCCCCTCTATATTGATGATTCCCCCAATCTCACCCTGCCGGAAATCCGCTCTAAGTGCCGGCGGCTAAAGCAACAAAATGATTTAAAACTGGTGGTCGTGGATTACCTGCAACTGATGAGTTCCGGTAAACGAGTAGAATCCCGCCAACAGGAAGTGGCCGAGTTTTCGCGTTCGCTAAAACTCTTGGCGAAAGAACTAGATATTCCGGTAGTGGCAGTTGCCCAGCTGAACCGCGGTCCTGAACAGCGCACCGACCGAAAACCAATGCTTGCCGACCTGCGTGAATCTGGATCTTTAGAGCAGGATGCGGATGTGGTGATGCTGCTGCATCGTCCCGAAGCCTATAACCAGGATGACCGTCCAGGAGAGGCCGATATTATCGTAGCTAAGCATCGTAACGGGCCGACCGCAACTATCCCGCTGACCTTCCTGGGGCGTCTGTCTAAGTTCGGAAATCCGGCTCGCGAATAGGGTAGGCAAATCGCCGTGCAGCTGAACCCGCGTCCTCCTTTAGCGTCCCGGAAGGGGCAGGCGCGAATGGAAGGAACTCAACCATTTGGGAGCCCACCAGTTAGCGCGCCCACAGATAGCCATAATCGCAGGTACTAGCCCCATACGTACTAAAGTAGCGTCAAGAGCGACCGCTACTGCCAGGGTGAACCCGATTTGTTTAATTGCCTGGATACCTCCGGTGGTGAAACCTAAGAATACTACTAGCAAGATTAGAGCTGCCGAGGTAATAGTAGAGGCCGAATGGGTGAGCCCCTCACGAACCGCTCGTTTATTATCTGCGGTTTCGTCCCAGATTTCCTTAACCCGCGAAACCAAGAACATTTCGTAGTCCATTGATAAGCCAAAACCAAAACAAAATACGATTGCCACTACGTAAGATTCCACCGCCCCGAGGGAAGTGAACCCCAGAAGTTTTTCCCCGTGACCATATTGGAATACCCAAACCGCAATCCCCAGAGATGACATTAAAGAAACCATGTTTAACACCAGGGCTTGCAGGGGAAGCAACAATGCTCCGGTCATTAGAAACAGCATCAAATAGGTGGTGAGAGCAACGGCGATAAATACGTAGGGCGCGTACTGAGCCAAGGTGTCTTGAAAATCTGTTTGCAACGCCGCCTGACCGGTAACCCAAGTTTTAAAGGGGGCCGGTAAATCGCGTACCTGCTGCATTTCCTGTTTCACTTGCGCAGCGAAGGCATCTTTTTCCTGTGTATAAACATCGATAGCAGCGTATTGTTTGCCATCGATTTTCAGGTCTTCGGCGGGGTTAATCCTCTTTACGTGAGAAAGTGGTTTTACCTTCTCCTCCGCCCAATGTTCTAGCTGCTGAGGAGTAGTTTTAGCGACCACCCGAATCTGGGGGTTAGCCGAGTCGGGGAAACGTTCCCACATATCCCATAGTGCCCCAATCTCGGGGATTGAGCGCGGCATAGATTCCACTGCGGAAGAACGCATTTCCATGTGGTACAAGGGAATCGACATCACCACTAGAATCAGGGTCACTACTACTAGCACCGGCCATGGACGGCGGGTTACAAAAGTGGACACTTTACGGAAAATCGGGGAGGGGTCGTCCTCGGAGCGGGTATTAGGTTTGCGCAAGATATGGCGACGCACCCAGTTTACCCAGGTAGCAACGGAGGAAGGTGCAGCCAGGCTCGGTCCAAAAAGCATCATTAATGCAGGTAGTAGGGTCATATTGGAGAGCATCGCCAAAATAGTTACCGCTACTCCCCCGATTCCCATAAGACGCAGTAAAGGTAGCGGGAAAATACACAGCCCTAAAATCGCCATTGACACGATTAGCGCGGAAAAAAATACGGTAGCTCCCGCAGTGTCCATGGTTTTATCTAAAGCCTGCATATAGGGCTTACGGGTGGCAAGTAGCTGAGCGCGGTACTCTTTGCGAGAGAGAATCCGCATTCCCGAAGCATCTTCGCGGCGGGATCCCACCAAGATTTGGATGAAACGAGGATAAAAAATGAAGGTATCTTCCTCGCCATGGATTCCCCGTTTATGTAGTTCAGTTCGATAACGGGAAACGATTAGTAGTCCGTAGTCAATCGATAATCCTAGTCCCAGGAAAGACACAATATTAACTACGAAAGACTCCACGGTGATCAGGTAGGTCAGCAATAAAATCAATAGCAGGGTGATTCCGATAGCTGCCCCGGCCCCAATCAGAGGCATGAGGGCGGCTAACATTCCTCCGAAAACTATCGCCATAATTAACAGGGAAATCGGGATTGAAATTCCCTCCCCGCGCAACATATCTGCTTTTACCTGCCCATTAGCGGCGTCTTGGAGCCCGGTATTGTCTACCACATTAACTGTGGCGCGGATAGCGGACCCGGCGAAATAATCGGGTAGCTCACTTAGAACTGCAGCTACCTGATCACGTGCATCGGGATCTACCTGGTCATATCCGTCAGCCGCTAACTGCACATTGATAAGGAAAGTTTTATTGTCCTTAGCGATCATCTGTTTTAGCTGGCTGGTCTGGATAGTGTCCCACACTGGGGGGAGGTGAGATGCAAATTCTTTTTTCACTTCTCTCTCAGCGCGCTGGCGTGCCTTCTCCACCTGGCTGTAACTAGCGCCTTTAGCTTTGGCAATTTGCTCGGCTTGCGCTCTGCCTCGCTCCAGCGCCTGCGCTAGGGCTTCATCGGTAGCTGCTTGTGCCTTTTTCCCGGCTGGAAGTTGCGGATCAAAAGCGATAAAAGGGTCGGCAATCCCCTTCACTTTCTTTACCTTTAACAGGTCGGTATGTAAAGGGCGCAGCATTTTAGCAATTTGCTCGGCATTTTTTTCAAGATTGTTGACCTCTACTACGGCAGTAACCGGATAAGTATCGCCGTGGGCACGCTCGTAAAGATCTTTCCCGATTGCTGAAGGCGAGGAGGGACTGGCAGGTTGAGGGGTGATTAAACGTTCGAATAAGGGTTTCCCCCCGAACCCCGAAAATACTGCCACCATTGAAATGCAGACAGCTACTAACCAGATAGTTACGGTGAAGCCGGGGTGTTTACCCCACCAAAAGCGCTTCATCCGATTCATAATTTCAATTGTGCTGGTTTTAGGGCGCTTATGCAGCGAAATCGGATAGGGATTTGGAATAAAAGCAGTTCCGAAACAATTCGAGAAGTAACCAATCTAAATGCCAAGGTTTATTACAGTTTTAATAGCTGCTTGGCAAGTAGCAGTTAGCTTTCCGCAAATGGTTAGGGAATAAAAACATCTGCTCAGCACTTGTGCTAGAGACCAAAATCTTCCAGCCACTCGGGAGAGGGCATTACCCAATCTCCTCCTGCCTGTTTCTTTATCTGCGCGATTAATAGGTCAGCATCTTTAGATAATCTCTTTAAGCGGTCAGCAACTTTACGGTTATCGGAACCTCTTTGGGTAGCCTTCCAAGAAGATTGCCGGGCTTTTAAGGCTTCTTCGTTGCAGTAAACCAGCAGTTTTGCCGCCTCATCTAAAGAATAATTTTCTTCTTTTTCCTGGTTGGCTTTAATCATTGCTAAAGCTAAGTTGTAGTTAACCTGGCAGCCCGCCAGCGCCGCCTGGGGCTCCGTCATTTTCGCGTCCAGCAGGAACGGAAGATGCCCGGAGGAGCGAAAAAGATAGGTATTGGCTTCCACCAGGTTACCGGTCTTTAGGTAACTGGTACCTAAGTTATAGTTGACCAACCAACGATCAGCAACTAGCTGGGAACCGGTTTGGTGCATCCGTAAAGTTTGTGCCTGGGCGATATTTCCGGCCCGGTCAGCGCGCACTGCCTGTTGCTCTAAAAACCAGTTACGAGTTTGCAGCCCGGAAGCGGCTAATAGGGAGACCACCACTAAAGTGACGGGAATAATCCAGAAGCGGGAGCGTTTGGGGGGCTTTATTACCAGGTCTTGTCGGGTAGTTAGCGACTGCTGGTGCGCAGATAGGCGCATGTCAATCTGGTAAAGCGTATCGTGAAAGGAAGGCACCTCACTTAGAGGATAGCTGGTGGCAGTTGTCCCCGGATGTAGCAGCTGGGAAATCAAGGAAGCCATTTGCGGCCAGTCTGTCGCCAGTAGTTGCTGGGGGCGATAGTTAGCCCAACCGGCAGTGCGGTAATACTGTCTAGCCAGGTTAACTAGGATTTTTCCTAGAACAATTTGCCGAGTGTAGGGGTCTAAACTGTGGTAACGCCGATCAGCTTCTAGAGAAAGTAGACGCTGACGATATGCCTTTAATAGCTGGCAGAGATTTTCTTGACGGCGGGCACTAAAAGTGAGGATGGGGGAGCGAGCGGCGCTTTGGTAAAAAACCAGTGTCCAGACAACTAGCAGCACCGCAACTATTATCATCGCGGCAGAACCCGCCAGCGCCATATAGGAATGCTCCATCAGGGGTTGGACAGGTAAGTTAACTGCTGAGTTTGGGTGCATAAGCCCCATCCAATACCTTAGTTGCTTAGTGGTGAACGCGGATTTTTCCGCAAACCACTGGGATAGCCCGATTCCGCGGGATACTGTGAGCCAGCAGGGCAGCCTGCCGGGGAATGGGGGGATTGATTATCGAATCCGTTACCAGATTGTCCGAGGAAAGAATAGGGCGGATATCCCGAAGGCGGATTTCCAGGTTGACAGGAATTATCAGGGAACGGCATTTCTTCTCCCGGCGAATTGAGTAAACAGTTCAGTTAGCTTTATAGGTATAGAATCACTGCTACCAAGTTTAGGGTTAGCGTTGAATCCAAGCAATAATTCTGCAAGTCCCTCCCCAGGCAACAGGCATAATCTACAATTGTAAACAGAAAAAAATACCGGGAGGTATCACTATGACGCAGGCGGCTCGGCCGGTACCCAGTGACCATGAGCTGGAAGCTCTTTTAGCCGATACGCGCGCGCTCCTAGCGGAAAAAGCTCGCTGGGAAGATGATCAAATAAATCGGGATTTAGATGTGTTACTACATAGGGTACGGGGAGTTAAACGAGGCTCGTATGCCCAGGCGTTACGCAGTCGTACCCAAAGCTGGCAGGAGCACTTTCGAAACAACGTCAGGAACGGGGCATATTCCTCAGGTCTACCCACCCCCGGTGAGCTACCAGATAATTTCGTAGACGAGGACGCCGCTCCCGACCAACTAGCCGAACAGCTGGCGCGGACGGAAGCTGAAATCAGTGAGGGGCTATCCCTATCTGCAGAGGAAAACGAAGCTACAGGTGGTGGAGAATAGAAGTTTTCCGGCTAAGCGATGGATAAGCTCGATTTAGAAAAATATGTTTAACAACGGAGGAAAGCAAGGATGCTAGTACTGACCCGCCGACGTGGCGAAGAGATTGTAATCGGCGACCAAGTGGTGATTACGGTAGTGGAATCTCATAAAGATAATGTCCGTATCGGGATTAGCGCTCCGCGCGAGCTCACTATTCGGCGGGGCGAGCTTCTGGATGAACCAGCCCGGGAGCGTTTAGGTTTACAAGGGCCCGGACCGGTCAATAAAACGGAAACTCCTAAACAATAAGTTTTCTATCTTTACCTACACCGGGATAACATCCTATTAGCTGGACTTAGAGTGCGCCCCCATAGGGCACCGAGTACGCTAAAAAATAAGTTATCCACTGTTAAAACGCGGATAAAAATGTATTGGCATTTGAAAAGCCAAACAGTAAGGAGTAACTGTGCGAATTGGAGTTCCTAAAGAGCCCACGCCAGACCAAACTTTGGTCGCTGCCACTCCGGATACGGTAAAGAAACTCAGCAAACTGGGATATGAAGTCCTGGTTGAGCAGGGGGCAGGCGAAAAAGCCGCCTACCTAGATGAGCAGTATTTGGCCGCCGGAGCGCAAATCGTGGACACTCAGGCGGCCTGGCAGGCCGATATTGTAACTGTTCTAGATACCCCCCCTGCGAACTACCTGGATCTGATTAGGCCCGGGGCGCTGCTAATCGCCAGGATGGCACCTGCTCGACACCCCGAAACCGTAGATGCGCTGGTAGAAAGGGGGATTACCGGGTTTGCGATGGACACGGTTCCGCGTATCTCTCGGGCGCAATCCATGGATGTGCTCTCCTCGATGTCGAATGTGTCCGGATATCGTGCGGTTATCGAGGCGGCAGAAAGTTTCGGGCGCCTCTTTACCGGTCAGGTAACTGCCGCCGGGAAAATCCCGCCCGCCAAGGTCTATGTGATTGGAGTGGGGGTGGCCGGCCTCGCTGCTATTGGCACCGCCAACTCTATGGGCGCCCAGGTGAGCGCCACTGACGTGCGCAGTGAAACCGCGGAGCAAGCCGAATCGCTGGGAGCCACCTTCGTTCCTATCCCCATCGCGCAGGAAAAATCGGATGACGGCTACGCCAAAGAAATGAGCGCCGATCAAGCAGATGCTGCCACCAAGCTCTACACCGAGCAGGCAGCCGCGAATGACATTGTAATTACCACCGCGAATATCCCCGGTCGCCGCTCGCCGCTGCTAATCACTAAAGAGGCAGTAGCGGCCATGGCTCCCGGTTCGGTAATCGTGGATATGGCGGCAGCTGGCGGCGGTAACTGTGAGCTGACCAGACCGGGCGAAAAAGTAGTCACCGAAAATGGGGTGACCATTATTGGTTACACCGATTTGGCCGGACGCCTACCTGGGCAGTCATCCCAGCTGTACGGACAAAATATTGTTAACCTGTTTAAGCTGATCACTCCCGAAAAAGACGGTAACTACGTCCTCGATATGGAGGACGAAGTAGTACGGGGGATTACGGTATCCAAGGGCGGGGAAAATATGTTTCCCCCGCCTCCAATCAAGGTGCACGCCGCTCCCGCCCCAGAGAAAACCGAGTCGGTCGCTGACGCAGCCGAGATGGCTCGCAAGAAAGCTGAAGCGGCAGCCTCGAAGAAGCGTAAACGTCTGCTGTGGGCAGCTGTAGGGATTGTTTTGGGACTGGCACTGATTGCCGCCACCCCCAAGCCGCTGATTCCCTATTACTTCATATTGATGTTGGCGATTGTGGTGGGCTTCTATGTGATTACCTCCGTTACTCACTCGTTACACACCCCGCTAATGAGTGAAACCAACGCCATCTCAGGAATTATTCTGGTAGGAGCGATTTTGCAGGTAGGCAGCGCTAATCCGCTGGTGTCCGCACTTAGCTTCCTAGCAATCTTGGTGGCATCGATTAACATCTTCGGCGGTTTCTCGGTGACCCACCGAATGCTGGCCATGTTCCGGGGGGAGGAGAAATAAGAAATGAGTAATGTGCTATTTGCGGTAACTCCCACCCTGGTTGCCAATGCTTCTAAGGGCGAATTTTGGATTAGCAGGGGGCAAAACATTGCTTACCTGATTGCGGCGCTGCTGTTCATTTTGGCGCTCGCGGGTCTGTCAAAAAATGAGACCGCCCTGCGCGGTAACCGTTTTGGGGCAATCGGAATGTTGGTGGCAGTGGTCGCTACTATCGCGGTGGCGTTTCATAACGCGGGCGGACCTGGATATCAATCCACCCTGGTTACCGCGCTTTTGATCGCCGTAGCCATGATTGCAGGTGCAATTATCGGACTGTGGCGAGCCAAAACTATTCCCATGACCGGTATGCCGGAACTGGTAGCAATGCTGCACTCCTTCGTAGGTTTAGCGGCGGTGCTGGTGGGCTATAACACTTTCATTCACATGCCCGGAGAGTTCAAGAAAGCGGGCGTAGATGCAGCTACCGCGATTAACCCCGCCACGGTAGGGTTCCACCTCGGTGAAGTAGGAGTAGGGATTTTTATCGGCGCGGTTACCCTCACCGGTTCTATCGTCGCCTACCTGAAACTATCGGGAAAGATTAAGGGCGCGCCCCTGACGCTGCCGGGACGAAACTGGCTGAACGCTATCGCCATTATCGTATCCATCGTGCTCATCGGAGTGATGGTGCGCGGCCCGCACCTGAGCGCTACCGCCATGACCTTGACTTGGATGCAGTGGATAGCCATTATCGTGATGACTATTATCGCCCTAGTGTTGGGGCTACACCTGGTGGCAGCGATTGGTGGCGGCGATATGCCGGTAGTAGTTTCCATGCTTAACTCTTACTCCGGTTGGGCAGCGGCTGCCGCGGGCTTCATGTTGGGTAACAATATGCTGATCATCGCGGGTGCCCTGGTGGGCTCTTCTGGTGCCTACCTGTCCTACATCATGTGCAAAGCCATGAACCGTTCGTTCGTCTCCGTGATTTTGGGAGGCTTCGGCTCTGACGGGGGACCGGCGAAGGGGGCAGACACCGATTACGGTGACTACACCGAAACCAGTGCGGCCGAGGTCGCCCAAGCGTTAAAGGATGCCTCCAGCGTGATTATTACCCCCGGTTACGGGATGGCGCAGGCACAAGCCCAGTTCCCGGTAGCGGATTTAACTGCCAAGCTGCGCGAGGCAGGAGTAAACGTGCGGTTCGGAATCCACCCGGTAGCCGGACGGATGCCCGGACACATGAATGTACTGCTGGCAGAGGCCAAAGTTCCCTACGATGTGGTGCTAGAGATGGATGAGATTAACGACGACTTCCCCGATACTGACGTGGTGTTGGTGATTGGGGCGAACGATACTGTTAATCCCGATGCCACTAAACCGGGCAGCCCGATTGCGGGAATGCCGGTGCTGGAAGTGTGGAAGGCACGCCAAGTAGTGGTGTTTAAACGGTCGATGAATCCCGGTTATGCCGGGGTGCAAAATCCGCTGTTCTTTAACGAAAACACCGATATGCTCTTCGGTGACGCGAAAGCCTCGGTAGAAGAAATCGTGCGTAACCTGTAAGCCGATTCCCAAAAACGGGGTTTAATACCTGAAAGCAAGGGGCGGGGTCGAAATAGCTTTCTCCTATTTCGACCCCGACCTCGTTTTTAAGCTGCGGATGGGGGGTGCTGCCCAGTCGGGCAGCACCCCCCATAACTTCGCGGCTTTAAGAATTAGAATCTTTAGGCATCAAGATATTTTTACCCTCAAGTTTTAAGACCAGGTGATCAGCTTTAACCTGGGCACTTTTTAGCTGCAAACTGGCGGGAACACCACTAATCGGGATATTTAATGTCGGCAAGAAATCCGGAAGTTGAATCCGGGTGGCTATTAGCGATGGCAACTGGGTTTTCAGTACGGTCGGTTTAACCACTAAAGTAGGGGAAACTCCATCCGGGCCGCCGTTTAGTTCGATTTGCCCGTCAGCGAGAATCTCTTGCCCCCACTTGGTAGTGGAAAAAGTGAGTTTCCCCTGGCTCAAACGTACTTTCACCTCAGGAGCCTTTTGTGCCACTAGAGCAGATAGCGCTTCCCCACCTAAATCTGCCTGTATTTTTAACTGCCCAATCTTATCGATATCAAGACGAGTAGGACTAAGCTGCAACCCCTGAAGCTGAGCGGTCACATTAGTTACCGGCACTGCCCCGCCCTCGGACGCAATATCGAAACGGGGAATGGTTACCGCCACCTGATTAATATCCCCGCTGATTAGTGAGGTTAAGAAAGGTAAATCATTCACCTTGACCGTGGCATTTTCTGCGCCACGCCTCTCTAACGCTTGAGTGGCTTCGCTTTCCGTCCACCAGCAAGTAACCCGGTCTAAGACCCCCAATAGCAGGGCGAGCACTGCTAGCACTATTACAAATCGCTTTAGAAATCGCACCTGTTCAGTATAAAGCGCTAGCGATTATTTCTGGGTAAAAGAATTGAGACCGTATCTGCCAGGCAGTCTTGCCTGCACTTTGGTGAAGGAAAAATTATTTATCGATTTCTGCCTGTAGTGGACCCAGGAGTTCCCGTTTGGGGTTAGCTCCCAGAATGCCGCGAACAATCTCCCCCTGGTTGAACACCATGAACATGGGGATAGAGTTAATGCCATATTTGGCTGCCAGCTGGGGGTTCTCGTCGATATTTACTTTGACGACTTTAGCTTTCCCCGCAACCTCGGCGGCCACCTCATCTACTATCGGACCCATCTGGCGGCAAGGTCCGCACCAGGGTGCCCAAAAATCTACCAACACCGGGAGTTCAGATTTTAATACTTGCTGGTCAAAATCTTTTTCTGTAACTTCTAGGGGTTTTGTCATCTTATTTTCCTCTCTAAATGGTTAAGAATAATTCTGCTAGTCAGCTAGGGAACGTTCGGCATCCAGGGCAGCTCGGCATCCGGAAGCGGCAGCGGTAATTGCTTGCCGATAGGTGTGGTCGACTAAATCTCCACAGGCGAATACGCCGGGAACATTGGTGGCGGTACCGGGCAGGTCAACCCGCACATATCTGGATTCATCCAGATCTACCTGTTCTTTAACTAGCTGGGAGCGCGGCTCGTGACCAATCGCCACGAACACGCCGGTGGCGTCCAACGTGCTTTCTTTGCCGTCCACAGTCGACTGCAAGGTAATCGACTCTACTTTGTCTTCCCCATTAATCTGGGCAACAGTACTGTTCCAAGCGAAATCGATCTTGGGGTTAGCCCCAGCCCGTTCGGCCATAATCTGGGAGGCGCGCAGCTGATCGCGGCGATGAATCACCGTTACTTTCTTGGCGAACTTAGTTAAGAATAGCGCTTCTTCCATTGCGGAGTCTCCCCCGCCGACGACCGCCAAATGCTGGTCTTTGAAGAAGAAACCGTCACAGGTAGCACAATAGGAAACTCCGCGTCCGGATAGTTCCACCTCGCCAGGCACATTCAGTTTGCGGTACTCCGAACCCATCGCCAAAATCACGCGGCGAGCCTGATACTGGCCCTCGGAGGTAACCACCTGTTTTATCTCCCCCTCTAGGGAAAGCTCAAGGGCGTCCTCGTAAAGAATCTCGCAACCGAAACGTTCAGCCTGCGAAAGCATATTCGCCATCAAATCCGGTCCTTGGATCCCTTCAGGGAAACCGGGAAAGTTTTCCACCTCGGTAGTGTTCATGAGGGCGCCACCTGCGGTTACTTCCCCAGCAATCAGCAGGGGATTAAGACCCGCACGGGCGGTGTAGATGGCCGCCGTATAGCCGGCAGGTCCTGAACCGATAATGATAATGTCGCGTACCGACATGAAGCCTCCTAGATTTTCCCGCTCCCGCAGTTACTAAAGCTATTTTCGCAGCTTAAAACCTTGCGCCGCAACCAGTTAACGCAGTAAGCGAAACCAGAGAGTTACCGGTCTAAGAAACTGAAATTTCGGAAATTTTAGCCCGATTCTTTCCAGTGTCATCTACCGGTAGTTCGGGGAACCATAAAATTAAAGCATGCGCATTAGCTTTGGGATTAAGTTTAATGGTAACTTTCTCTTCAAAACTACTGGTAGCTAGGATTTTACCATCGCGAGGAAGCCCAGATTTAGGTAGCGCGCGCACCTCAATCTTGCCGCCCTGAGAACCGGTCTTCAACTGAATCTGCGAGATATCGGCCTGTTCCTTGAAAGTAACCAGCACCCCGAATCCGCTACGATCTCCCAGTTTGGGATCCACAAAGTATCGAGATAACCAAAAGGTTCCTTCGTTGCCATCAATCATCCGGTCAGCAAGTTCTGGATGTTCAGTATCGTTACCTTCGGCATCAATAGAGGCTACCCCGGCAATTTCAGCTGGTTTAGTCGCAATAGCTGGCTTGACGGGCTGCTTGATAGTTTGCGTTTGGGAAGGCGAAGGCTTCGCTACCGGCGGGGTGTGGGTTGGCCAAAAAAGCAATACTGAAACCGAAACTACCAGTAAGATTACCATTCCAGCAAGGCTAGAACGAATTATCCCGCGGGTAGCGTTGACCGGTTCTAAATCCCGGGGTGACAGTTCAGAAATCCGTTTTTTGCGCCGCTGTTCGCGCAACTGCTGTCGTTGCTGCCGCTTAGCTGCTTTTTCCGCCTCTCTAGCTACTTTCCGCGCCAATTTGGTCTGCTGTTTTGCGGCTTTTTTCGGATTCTTCACAGCTTTTTTATTTTTTGTTAAACCCATTGTGGGTGCTAGCTTAACTTTCGGGGTAGCCCCTGGTTCTGGGTTACCCGCGTCCGCAGTCGCGCTAGCTAGCGTAGGGATATGCCTAGCATCCTGCCCCTGTTTACCTGCACTTAATCGCCCTAAGAAATTGGGGGGTTGCGAAACAGCCCCTGCCCGGGCTTGTTCCGTACTTACCGCCTGCGGTACCCAGGCATCGGAGCCGGCTTTTTCTTCCTGGGGATCAAGATTCATATCCTGCATTTCCGCCAGGGGAATAGCTTGAGTTCTGGCCGCCTCTTCGTAGGGGAGCTCGCGATGCCCCGGAAGCTTAGCTCCCGGAGGCAACACCGGTTTTATCGGGCGCTGAGAAGGAGAAACTTCCATAGCTAGTCGCTTAGCATCAGGCTTATCTTTCTCCGTATCTTCGTTCCTCGCGCCTAGTGAGCCGGGAATCTCCTCAGCATCTGCATGTTTCTTACCGGAATCCACAGTGGCCTCATCGTTATCGGGTTTATCGCTGAAATCTTCACCTTCGGAAAACTTATTAGCTTCCTCAACGTGGTCATCATCGGTAGCAGTCTGGGTTTCCTTAAATGCTAAGGACGCCTCCTCCGCGATAGCTTCAGAATCCGAACCCGCAGTGGTTTCTCCCCTGGGGGAGTCCTCGCTTAGCCACTTCTGGACTGCTAATAGATTGGCTGCTCCCAATTGCTGCGCGATTGCTTGGCAAAGACGTGGGGAGGGCATCGCTGCTCCTGCCAAGGCAACCGCATCGAGGTCGACATCATCACCCTGGTGAAAATCAGAAGGCGGAAGTAGCTTCTCGCCTGCTTTTGCCTGTAAAAACTGGTCAGTTTTCCCGGAACACAGGAAATACAGCAGTTCCAATACCCGTTGACCATCTTCTATTTGTGCTGCCTTCAGGCGGGCAGGCGCGTTTTGATCGGCTACATCCAGGCGAATAATTACCTGTCCTGCTGGTGAAACCAAAATATGCGCGGGAGCGACCGCGCCATAAGCTAAATCTGCTTCATGTAGCTGTGCTAAAGCTGTGCTTACCTGTGAAATCAAGGAATGGATTACTTGCGGTGGCATTCCCGAGCCAACGATTTCACTAAGGGGCCGCGCGGGGGTCGCCTGCAGTAATACCGCCTCAACCGGATGGGTGCAGCTCCAAATAAACTCTTGGAGACCGCTAGCGTTAACCTCGCGCAAGCGCTGGTAGTAGTTGCGAGTTTTTTCCTGTTTACCTTGGAAAACTAGCAGTTCTGCGTTTTGACCGTTCTCAGCAGTGACCGTCCACACCTCTTTTTCTGGTAAAAAATCACCCGCTAAACGTTGCCCCAAAGTTAAAACCTGGAAACTTTCTTGCCCGGGGAAATCTAAATGCATCCCGGGTTGGAGATTGACGTAGCCATCGGGGTTGTAGCTGGCGGTGACCACCTGGGATTCGGGGTGCTTACTGGCCACTTGATCCTCATCTTCCTTGCTTAGTTCACCTGCAGGCGGCGAAAACGATTTCTCATCTTCTTTTATTGGCTGTTCTTGATTTTCAGTCATGGTGCGGGCTTCACCATCTGCGTCCCCCAGGTTGGGGGTATCTTCCCCCGATTTTATCTCGCTCGCTGCTACCTCGTCACCTGCCACTTGATTATCAGAGGTAGTGGCGGTTTGTTGTTCGAAAGCCCAAAGGCGCGGTAGAGGTTTACCAGGGCGAAGTTTCTTCCATATCGGAACCGCTAAAATTGCGAGGGCAGGGGAACGCCAAACCAGCAGTAGGCTCAAGTAGAGCACCGTCATAACTAGGCTAACTACGAAGCCCCGTGCCAAAGCACCAGAAATGTGGGTTAATGCCGGGTCGTGATCACCACCGGAAAGCGGACCCCAATAGTGCAATAGCAGCCATCCGGCACACCCGGAACCGATTCCGGCCAAAAGTATTGTCCAGAGGGAACGCCACATTTGGCGGGTAAATTCTAAAGGTAAATGCTGAGTGTGTAGTCTTCTCAGGGTTAGTCCCACCCCAAATACGTATGAAAGCTGTTCGCCAGCTGCTGCTCCCATCACCCAGTACTGTGCGGGCAGGAAAATCACGGTTAATCCACAAGCAACCAGGGTACATATCGTCATCGGGATTTGTACTAGGAAAGTGCTGCGGGCATCCGCAAATGCCAGCAATAGTCGCTGCGAAAGATTGAAAGCCCCCAGGAAGGGAATTCCGAGCGCCATTATCGCTAAAACCTGTGCGAAAACTCTAACTGAAGCAAGTGCGGTGGTAGGCATGATTACCTGCATGATGGGCAGCGCCAACACCACAATCAGCGCGGCACACAACATGGTGATTAATGAAACTCCCTGCTGGGTGGTCAGGAATTGTTTTCTTAGCTTAGAGATTTGCCCGACCGCCACCATGGCGCTCATCGAGGTAAATAGGGCAGTAACCACGGAGGTGACAATCATTGATTGGGGAATCATATACACCGTGTAGGCAGTGTTATAGGCGGTGGTAGTGGCAATAGTTACTTGATGTTTTACCGCGAAACCATTAGCGGCTGCCGCCACGTTAGATAAAGCTAAAAACCCGAGTTGCGCTACACACAGAGCTGAAAAAGCCCATATAGCGGTGCGGGAAACTTCCCCCAGACCGTAACCTCGAATGCCCCAAACTGGGCGCATCTTAAAGCCGGTACGTCGCAGGGGAATCAACAAGATTAACGCCTGGATTACAATTCCTAGTGTAGAAATTCCCGCCAATAGGATGATTGGTTTCCCGGTCCAGACGCTGGGGTCGTGAGCCCAATCCGTTTCGGTGCCTAGCACTCGCCAGAAAATAAAAATTCCAGTAATTCCCACCACGTTGTTCACTACTGGGGCCCACATATAGGGGCCGAAGGAACCTTTAGCGTTTAGGAACTGCCCCCAAAGAGAATAAAGACCATAGAAAAATACCTGTGGCAGTGACCAGTAAGAAAAGGTAATCGCCAACTGTTTCCAACCGGGATCGAGTTTCGCGGCAAATAAGGTAACAAACAGGGGCGCAAGAGCTACACACACCAGGGTTAGCAGTAATAGACCGGTAGTAAATAGGGTGAGTAGCCGGTTAATGAACTCGTCAGAATTTTTTCGTTGCAGCGCCCGCACAATCTGCGGTACCAGTACTGCCGAGAGAATTGAGGATGCCAGCAGGTTATAAATAATGTTCGGGAGGTTATTAGCGGCCTGGAAAGCATCATTAGCCCCCAGTGAGCCAATGAGGGCAATAAGCAGGGCTGCCCGCACGAAGCCGAGGAGGCGCGAGACCATTGTTCCCGCGACCATGATTCCTGAGGCGCGAGCTACATTAATTTTCTTGATGCCCTTGATTTCCGGGTCAGTTTTTTCGTCCTCGCTGCTCACTTCCTCCTCCTTTAACCTATTGTCGGTTCATCCGGGTGCCACGGCGGAAATTAAGAACCAGACCAACTAGGAAAACTGCCGCGGTGATGATAGTAAAACCCAGGAAAATGCTATCTTCCCAGCCGCTACGAATCCGCAGGTTAATCCGTTGTTGGTCGCCAAGGACTAGATTACCTTGTTGCGGGAAAATCGCCACGTAAGCGCGGACATTGCCGTTTCTGACTGCCGTAACCGGAATTTTCACAGTTTTTGACCCTTTAGGGGCAAGAGTCACTGCTACGGCAGATTTTGCCCGCAAGCGGGAGTCAGTCGGACGTAGTTGCAAACGTATGTTTGCCTCCAGCGGAAGTCGATTTGTAACTTTTATCGGTATTTGGGAATTGGTGGCGATGAGATTTATTCGGGAGGAGGATTGAATTTGCACTGACCTAGAAATAATCCCTAACTGCCTGCCAGCATTATTAAGCGCCTGATTTCGCTCCGCAGCAGTCATGGCTCTAGAAGTTGCGAGCAATAGTTGCTGGTTAACTGGGATAGTGATTCGCTGGGAGGACTGGGTAATCTGCTGTAATGATGAAAGCAGCTGGTTTCGTTCCTGGTTGAGCGTCTGGGTGCGACTGCGGTAGGAACTTCCGGCAACCCCGAGAGAAGATACCGGTGAAGAAGCTAGGGTATTAGCATTTTGTTTTTCAGCTAACGCCACGGGGGTGGGGTCGGCTGCCAGCGCTTTAGCTAGAGGAAGAGGATTTACCCAAGGGTCAGATAAGACCTTTGCCAAACGCTTTTGGGTTACCGCATTCGCAACGGCACCATTGGGTAAAACCGCGTTTATTAGCCGCGGCTGGGCGGGGCGCTCGCTGGTTATCGCAGCCAGCAGCGCCCGCGCCAGTTGGGTGTTAGTGAAAGCCTCCCTGGGAGAATTATCTGCAAGCAGTCCCGATAAAACCCCGTAATCTGCCAGTAGGGCGCGTTTTTTCCCTTCCAGGTTTAGCTCAGCGAGCAGGTCAGGTTGGTAGTTGTAGTTACTGGTTAAGGTCAGATGGTCTGCCCCGGTGAAAAATACGCAACCTGCGGTGAGCTGGGTAGATTTATCCTCACAAAACTGGTCGGCGCGTTTTATCCAACGGGGATCCGCTAAGAACACGCTGCTAGGAGCCAGCTGTAGCTGTTTGCCTATAAGCGCACCCACCTGGCGATTCCATTTTGCCGTTCTAGCGAGCCCCTCCTCATCTAGCTGCACTAAATCGGGTGCCCCCCATAAATCAAGAGACAGACTAGCGCCCTTACTTTGCGCAGTTTTGAGGGCGGTCAGTAGTGCCGGATCCAGTCTTTCAGGGGCAGGTTTTTCTGGTAAAGGAGCAAACCTACCGGTCAGCAGGGGGGAGTCAGAATGAAGCAGCGCCGGATCTACCACCCAAGTAACCCCAGTCGTGGACACATTATTGAGGATTTTTAGATTATCCCTGGCGCTCTGCAAGGCTTTGGGAGAAGGAATATCCCCTGGATCAGCGGCAGTCGCACCCCTGCCTGCACCCCCTCTTGCCAGCCATTTAGCCATTTCAGGGGAGGAGGCCGAAAGCGGGGCAACCACCGCTAGATCAGTTTTTGCCTCTGACTTGGGTGTTGGTGCATACAGCAGTAATGATCGTCCGGGAACAGAATCGGTATTCTTTATCCTATTCGCGCTGGCTAATGCCTGAATCCCCAAAGCCCCCAGCTTGCTTTGGCTGGCGGCAGGCAAAGTAGATATCGGGATTTCAATCTGGAAAGATACCGCGCTACCCGCCTTGATATTGCCGATATTTTTCTTGCCTGCAACATAAAACTGTCCCATTCCTCCACGGGAGTCCCTCTTAACCCAATCGCGGATATTGGTGGCGTTGGTTGCTAGGCGCGTGCCCGCTAAAATCTGGACATTTACCTCTTCTAAAGGGGATGGGGAACTATTGGTAACCTGTCCTTTCACCGTGATTTTTTCATCTTTGCTGGCTGCGTCCTCGCTATAGGAAAGAGTGTCGGGGCTGATTGCAGAAATCGCGGTAGTTATTTTTCCTTCCTCATCGTTCTCGGCGGCTTTTGCGATTGCTATTTGAGCGGGGAAAATCGGAAGAAGCAGAAAACACGCATAGGTGATTATCGCCGCTAAAATCCTTGCCCCAATCCGCGAGGAAGACACGCTAATCCTCTATTTCTAATAACTCGAGGGCGGTGGCCACGACTTTGCGTTCATTGGGATAAACCAGCACTTTAGAAACCATTTCTAGGGGTACCCAAGCCGCTGCCTCAGCTTCATGATCGGGATCATTATCGACGGTGATAGTGCCGCCAGTGGCTTCTAGCAGATAGTGATGCACTACTTTATGGATGCGCCTGCCCGCCCCGGCGAACCAGTAATCGATAGAAATTAGGGGAGCAACTATTTTTCCTATGATCCCGGTTTCCTCAAAAATTTCTCGCCGAGCGGCTTGCTGCGCGGTTTCGCCCTTCTCTAAATGTCCTTTCGGCAGACACCACTCGATTTCCCCATTACGGTTGCGACGTGCAATTAGCGCCACGAAAGCCTGGCGGTTTTCAACTTTTAATACCAACCCGCCAGCAGATGTTTCGTCAACAATTGGTAAAGAGCCGGAGCGGCGCGACCCTGCGCGGCGGCGGCGACGATACGAATTGCGAACGGACATATCTTTAATGCTACCTTGCGCCCTTAGTAGGGGCTAACAACTTGCCACTTGGAAGAGTGGTCTAGTTTCTGGCAATCTGGAAACAATGAATAAAAATCTGAAGTTAGCTACCAATTTGACCGGTTCGCCCGCAACCCAGGTGCAGCTACCGGAAAATGCGGCGGTCGCTCTAAAGAATATGCTCAGCGCCCTGGCGCATTTGCCGGCACAGATCCGCGAACTTGCTGACTTGTTTACCGCCGAAGGTCAGGAGCTTTCCCTGGTAGGCGGGCCGGTACGGGACGCCATGTGTGGGCGAGAGCCTCACGATTGGGATCTAGCAACTTCGGCGCGACCAGACGAAACCGAACAGATTTTGAAAAACTGGGCGGGCAACGTGTGGACTATGGGCAAAGAATTCGGCACTATCGGCGCCCATAAAGCAGGTTTAACTGTAGAAGTAACCACCTATCGCAGCGATAAATATCAAAAGGACAGCCGGAAACCGGCAGTACAGTTTGGGGATACTTTAGAGGGCGACCTGACTCGCCGGGATTTCACGGTCAACGCAATGGCGCTGCGCCTGCCCGACCTAACCCTAGTTGACCCCCATCAAGGGATAGCCGATTTAGTTTCAGGGCAGCTACGCACCCCGGTTTCCCCGGAACAGTCTTTCGATGATGATCCGCTGCGAATGATGCGAGCCGCCCGATTTGCTTCCCAACTTGATTTGGACGTAACCATGCCGGTGATGGCAGCTATGGAGAATATGGCTAGCCGCATCGAGATTGTTTCCCCCGAACGGGTACGCTCCGAACTGGAGGCCTTGATGGTGGGTAAAAATCCCCGCAAAGGCCTAGAACTAATGGTTTATACCGGGCTGGCGGCGATGGTACTACCGGAAGTGGCGAATCTGCGCGCTACCGTAGATGAACACGGTCGCCATAAGGATGTTTATGAACACACTTTGACCGTTGTTGACCAGGCGATAGCTTTAGAGACCGGACCAGAGGGGGAGGTACCGCGTCCCGATTTTATTTTGCGGTTCGCCGCCCTCATGCATGATGTGGGCAAGCCTGCCACCCGCCGGTTTGAAAGTAATGGCACAGTTTCTTTCCATCACCACGAAATCGTGGGGGCGAAGCTGACCCGGAAACGGATGCGCGCCCTCCATTTCGATAAGCAAACCATTAAAGACGTAACCCTGCTAGTTTCCCTGCACCTCCGGTTTCATGGCTACGGGGAGCAGGCTTGGAGTGATTCGGCAGTGCGCCGCTACGTGGCTGATGCTGGAGAGATGCTGACCCGCCTGCATCGCCTCACCCGCGCCGATTGTACGACCCGGAATCGGCGCCGCGCCGCTCGCCTGGAACATGCTTATGATGACCTGGAAAAACGAATCGCCCAGCTGGCAGAAAAAGAGGAACTTTCCCGGATTCGCCCCGAACTAGATGGGGAAGAAATTATGCAGATTTTGCAGTTAAAGCCGGGTCCGCAAGTCGGTAAAGCCTATAAATACATGTTGAACTTGCGCCTAGAAGAAGGCGAAATCGGTAAAGAGGCGGCGCGTGAGCGGCTGCTGGCATGGTGGGAAAGCCGGTCCTAAGCTAACCACGCCCCTAAATGACTTTTAGAACCGTTTTTGCTAAAAGAGGAGCGCGCCGCGCCTGCCAAGTTCGGTAAGCTAAACACATGAATGCCGCAGCACCCTACCCCGGTTTCTTCATCTCCTTTGAAGGAGGGGACTATACCGGGAAATCTACCCAGGTGAAACTGTTAATGCAGGCGTTAACGACGCGGGGGGCGGCGGCTATTGCCACTTTCGAACCTGGCGGCACCTCATTGGGGCAAAGATTGCGCCGCGAAGTCATGCATGGCGAAGACCTTGACCCCTATACCGAGGCGTTGCTTTACGCTGCTGATCGGGCTTGGCACGCACAGACGGTAATTAAACCGCATCTGCAGGCGGGCGAAGTGGTAGTTTCTGATCGATATTTAGATTCCTCTTTGGCGTATCAGGGAATAGGACGGGGTCTGGGGTTAGAAAAAATTGAAGAAATCTCTCTGTGGGCTACCGGAAATTTGCGCCCTGACCTGACTATATTGCTTGATGGTGACCCGGAGGTGCTAGTGGCGCGGCGAACCGAGCGTCCCGACCGCATGGAGGCTGCTGGTGCCGAATTCCATCAGGCAGTGCGGCAAGCCTTCTTGCAGATAGCTGAGCGCGACCGGCAGCGGATAAAGGTTATTGATGCTACCGCCGGAGTGCAAGAAATCCATCAGCAAGTCTTATCCCTGGTTAGCGCGGCTTTTGCGGCAAAGTCAAAAGCGGAGGGAGGCCGGCAAGAAAAACGAGATTTTGCGACCAAAGACTCCGCTGACCTGGCGGAAATAGCACAGAACATACGCAATCAGCAGGTAGGTTTGCGGCAGCTATGAGCGTATGGGATCAGATAGTTGGGCAAAAAGCGGCGGTAGCGGTTTTCGAGGCTGCTGCCCGGGCAGCGAGGAACCTGCGGGAAGCAGGCAGTGATGATGCCGCTTTAGCTCGACAAATGGCACATGCCTGGCTGATTACCGGGCCTGCCGGGGCGGGACGTTCCGTAGCCGCCCTGGCGTTTGCAGCGGCTTTGCAATGCGAAGATCCCCAAACCCCTGGGTGCGGACAATGCCCCGAGTGTAAGCGCGTCCTTAAAGGCACCCATCCAGATGTTAAAGTGGTGACCACCGAACGCCTAATCATCAAAATCGAGGAGATCGCTTCCTTGGTGACCCTGGCACAGCAGGCACCTGCCGGGGGAAAATGGCGAGTGATTTTGATGGAAGACGCCGATCGGATGGTGGAGCGCAGCTCGAATCTGCTGCTGAAAGCAATCGAAGAACCACCCCCGCGCACCGTGTGGCTACTTTGCACCACCCAACCCGGCGATGTGTTACCTACTATTCGTTCTAGGTGTCGCCACCTCAGCCTAGTTACCCCCAGTGTGGAGGAAGTGACGCAGCTACTGGTTGAACGGGAGGGGATTGCTCCCGAAACTGCCCGCCGAGCAGCGGCGATGTCTCAATCCCATATTGGGGTAGCGAAATCTTTAGCTCGCGATCCGGCAGAACTGGAGCGGCGCCGAAAAATTTTACTTTCTGCCACCACTACTTCCAGCGTGGGTGAGGCAGCGCTGCTGGCGCAAAAATTGGTAGAAGCAGCGAAAGCGGATGCTAGTAAACGGGCGGAAGAAAAAGATCAGCAGGAACTGGCGCAGTTGCGGCGCTCCCTGGGATATGACCAGGAGGGCACGCGTTTGCCGCCGGCTTTAAAAGCCCAGGAAACTGCGCTAAAAGCAGATCAAAAGCGCCGCGCTACCCGCTACCTGCGTGACAGTCTTGACCGGGTGCTGCTCAATCTTTTAGGTTTCTACCGCGATGTTTACCTGCTGCAGTGCGGGGCGCAGGTGCCGGTGATTAACCTTGATTTAGAGGAAACCCTGGTCAAGCTGGCACAAGGATCTTCGGCTGCGCGCACTTTGACGCGTATCGATGCAATCCGGAAGGCCAGGCAGCGCCTGGAGGCAAATGTGACCCCGTTGCTTACTATGGAAGCAATGATGATGGATTTAAGGCAGTAAATGATGGTCAAACGAAAACTATTCACGCTGTTAGCAACAACTTTTGCGCTTTGCCTAACCCTATCGGCGTGTGGGGTACCGATTAAACCCCACTCCAAATTAGCCCCTTCTGCTTCCTCTAGAACTAATTCTTTAGCCGGAGAGGACGCTGCCATTCCCGCCGGACTGGAAAGCTACTATCAGCAAAAAATTTCCTGGGTACCCTGCGCGGAAGATGAGCTTAAAGATTATCAATGCGGGCAGGTAAAAGTACCTTTGGATTACGCCGACCCTAAGAAGGAAGATATTGAGTTGGCGCTGGCTCGCAGCCAGGCAAGCGGGAAGAAATTGGGGAGCCTGCTGATTAACCCGGGCGGACCTGGTGGATCGGGGGTTGACCTGCTAGGAAACTCTGCAGATATGTTTTCTGATCAGGTGTTTTCGGCCTTTGACGTAGTGGGGTTTGATCCGCGGGGAGTTTCTCGCTCACACCCGATAGAATGCACCACGGATGCTCAAAAGGATGAATCTTTAGCCGAGAGCCTCGATCTTGGTACTGCCGCCGGTCGGGAACGTTCGATTGCCGATATGAAGGAGTTTGCTCAGCGCTGCCAAGAAAAAAGTGGTGACTTGGCACGGTATTTAGATACGGTTTCTACGGCGCGAGATTTAGATATTTTACGGGCCGTCCTCGGGGATAAAAAACTTTCCTACCTGGGGTATTCTTATGGGTCGTTCCTGGGGATAACCTATGCGCAATTATTCCCGAAGAATGTGGGGCGCCTGGTACTGGACGGGATTTTGGACGGGTCGTATTCCTTTGGGCAGGTTTCCTTAGCGCAGGCGAAAGGTTTCGAGGAGGCATTCGGCAACTTTGCATCCTGGTGCGTGCGGGAAGGTAAGAATTGCCCCTGGAAAACTAAAGAGACAGGTCTGAAGCACTTGAAAGAGTTTTTCGCCGCTGCCGATGCCTCTCCGATTCCCACTGAAGATGCTTCTCGCCCCCTAAATGGGGCTTTAGCTTTTGGGGCGGCGATTGGGATGCTCTATTACGAAACTCTCTACCCTTCGCTGCTAGAAGGGTTACAGGCGGCGTTTAAGGGCGATGGCACCCCACTCTTGCAGGTTTCGGATTTATTTAATGATCGCGGTTCTGACGGAAAATTTAAGGATAATTCCCAGGATGCTTTTATGGCGATTAACGGCGCCGACTATCCGGTGCAGGGAGATAAAAAAGAGTGGGACCAACGCGGGAAGAAGATTTTACGGGACTTCCCGATTATGGGGTCTTCGATGGCGTACGGAGAATACGCGCTTCAGGAGTGGCCGTGGCCTTCTGCCGCTAAACGGGAAAAAGTAAAAATCGAGGGGGCGCAACCCATATTGTTGCTGGGCAATACGGGGGATCCGGCGACTCCTTATGAGATGGCGCGTTCCGTACATAAGCAAATCCCTAACTCGCGGCTTTTGACCTGGAAATCCTATTCCCACACCGCTTACGGTTTAGGGTCTGATTGCGTGCAAGATACCGTAGATAAATACCTGGTGGGCGGAGTTTTACCGGATAGTGATGTTACCTGTAATGATTAAGGTCGGAGATTTCAGAGGATGAGCAGGGAAAATCCGGGGGCGAGGCGCCCAGCAGCTATTCTTATAGCCGATGGCGTTGCCATCTTTTTGGGGGGCATGGCAGGAACTTGGGCGCGCTGGGGCTTAGATACCTGCACCCTGTCGATTTCCAATAGCTATTTCACCTGGTCGGCGCTAACTTTTGGGGTGATTTTAGCGAATCTGGTGGGTGCGTTCTTACTGGGATATTTTAAGACTCGCGCTAATCGCAAAGGTACCCGTCTGCACCTTCTAGGTACGCGGATTAAACTAGGGATTACCACCGGATTCTTAGGGGCTTTCACCACTTTTTCGGCTTTTGGAATCGCGGCGGTTAGTGGCGAAAAAACTCCTTTGAACAGTAGTTTTTGGGCATTGAACGGAAAGTTTTACTCCGCGGCAGTCCTGGCTTTAATCCTGCTGGTAGTGGGAGTATTCTGCGCGGGGCTGGGATATCGCCTGGCTACCAAAGACTCTCCGGGAGGGCGCGCTAAGAGCGGGCGCGGGCAGGTACGCTGATGAGTGGGTTAGGTTTTATGCTGGTGTTAGGGGCTAGTGGCGGAGTGGGGGCGCTTTGTCGTTGGGGTTTGGATGTGACCTGGTTAAAGCTAGAAAAACGCCATCCTGCCGGGGGAATTGCTCTGGTGAATGTGGTGGCCTGCCTGTTGGGTGGGGTGCTGATAGCCGCTGTGGTTGGCGGGAATCTGGAAGCAAATAGCCGGCTCTATACGCTTGTAGCCACCGGTTTTCTTGGGGGGTTTTCTACTTTCTCCACTTTCGTTCTCGATATTTTTTCGGTCACCGAACGGGGAAACTGGCATCGCGCCTGGGGGGCGTTGCTTTTGGTGTGGGCGCTCTCGCTGCTGGCGGCGGCAGCAGGATTAGCTCTTGGCAGTTTTTGGTTTTGATTTTTGAGAAAGTGGGAAATTTTCTGGTTCCGGTTCCGTTTTTTATGTGACATCCGCCGGAATCTGGGCAGGTGATTTTTAGATTTACCGAGGGTCTGCCTACAATATGGGAGTTACGCGGGGTGTGGCGCAGCTTGGTAGCGCGCTTCGTTCGGGACGAAGAGGTCGCAGGTTCAAATCCTGTCACCCCGACGAGCGAGACCGAAAGGGAGAGAAACGTCAGTTTTTCTCCCTTTTGTGTTGAGCGAGGAAGGGGCCGTAGGCGTCCCGCCGAATACCCCGACGAACGAGCACAAGAGGGAGAGAAACGTCAGTTTCTTTCCCTTTTAGTGCGAGTGAGGAAGGGGCCGTAGGCGTCCCGCCGAATACCCCGACGAGCGAGCACAAGAGGGAGAGAAACGTCAGTTTCTTTCCCTTTTAGTGCGAGTGAGGAAATTTCCCCCATGTTGATACCGCTAAATAAGCAGTGGGAAAAACCTGGTATTTTAACCTAGAGATACAACTAGCTGTCACTTTTGAAGGTGGCAGGCGAAGACAATATGGGACGGACGGTTTCTATGAGCGAATCTGTAGGTGAAACCCCAACTGAGCCGACATCCGCAATATCGGAAGATGGACAGGGTGAGGCAAAAGTAAACTTCCCAGTTTTCCTGGGATCATCGGCAGGTATCCTTGCCATCGCACTGTGGGCACTTTTTTCCCCCACCAGTGCCGCCGATGTGTTGGGGGTAGCGGTCGCGGCGATTTCCAAATGGTTCGGCTGGTTCTATATTGTACTTGCCGCCATCATTCTAGTTTTTGTATTTTTCCTCGGGTTTTCCCGTTACGGGGAAACCCGGCTGGGACCGCCTAACTCGCGTCCGGAGTTTTCCACTTTTTCTTGGGCATCCATGCTGTTTGCTGCCGGTATCGGCACTGATATCCTATTTTTCTCGGTAGCTGGTCCGGTCAGCCAATATATACAGCCTCCGGTGGGGAAAGGGGAAACTATCCAGGCCGCCCGGGAGGCCACGGTCTGGACTCTTTTCCATTACGGCATCACCGGGTGGGGAATGTATGCCCTGATGGGAATGGCGTTAGGGTATTTCGCCTATCGCCGGAAGAAACCACTCTCGGTACGTTCCGCGCTGCATCCAATTTTTGGTGACAAACTTGACGGTCCCCTCGGTCACACCGTTGATGGAGCCGCCATCCTAGGAACCATCTTCGGGGTAGCCACTACCCTCGGAATCGGGGTGGTGCAGCTAAATGTGGGGCTGCAAATCCTTTTCGGTATTGAGCAGGGGATCCCCGCTCAGGTGGGGTTAGTGATCCTAGCGGTAGCCATGGCTACCATCTCTGCAACTACCGGAATCCATAAAGGAATCCGTTTCCTCAGTCAACTCAACGTGGTATTAGCCCTGTTCCTGGCAGCATGGGTTTTCATCACTGGAAGAACAGATTTTCTCCTTAACGCCATCGTGATGAACATCGGGGACTTCGTGTGGTCTTTCCCGCGCCGCGCCCTCGAAACCTTCGCCTACAATGACGTCAGTGCCTGGATGTCGGCTTGGACGCTGTTCTTCTGGGCGTGGTGGGTGGCTTGGGCATCCTTTGTGGGAATGTTCCTGGCGCGGATTTCCCGAGGGCGTACCCTGCGGGAATTCGTAGTCGGAACCATGCTGATTCCCTTCTCCTACGTCCTCATGTGGGTAGCTATTTTTGGTAACGCCGCCATCGACCTGATTCGCAGCGGAGATAAATCCTTCGCAGACGCCACTCTAAAAGCTCCCGAAATGGGTTTTTATCTGCTTTTGCAACAATGCCCGGCAGCGGTATTCATTATGGGTCTAGCCACCTTCGTAGGTCTGCTGTTTTACGTAACTTCCGCGGACTCGGGCGCCCTGATTATGGCGAACCTGTCTGCATTCCTCCCGACGGTACGCTCCGATGCTCCCGGTTGGCTGCGAATTTTTTGGGCGGCAGTAACCGGGCTGTTAACTATCGGGATGTTGATAGTTGGGGGCATCCCAGCGCTACAAAACGCCACCATCATCATGGGACTGCCGTTCTCGCTAGTAATGATCCTAGTGATGATAGGCCTGGCCAGAGCCTTAAAACAAGATCGGCGTGCCCGGCAGTTGCGGGCGCACTCAGCCCGCAATATTTTGGCGGGAACCGGGTCTATTGCCGGGCGAATAGAAAGCAATTGGCGCGATCGGATTACGCGAACCTTCGGGCAGGTAACCCCCCTAGAAGCTCAGGTCTACCTGGATAAAGTGGCTGAACCGGCTTTGCGAGCCTTTGCCACAGAACTTAACGAACAGGGGATTCCCGCCGAGGTCGTCCGGGGAGATAATGATCCCCTCGAGCAAGTAGATCTACAAGCCCGCATCTATGACCGTCTTAAATTAACTGCCTTCAAAGGTCCTGACCAGTTTGTTTACCGAATTTTGGCAGTAGATACCGCGAATACTATCTATGCGGGTTCTGCCCCCAGCACTCCCCGTTCTACCCGCCTGGAAGTACATTTGCCCGATAATGATCAAGATTATGATGTGATGGGGTATTCGCGCAGCGCCATAATCCACGATGCTTTCGACCATTTCGACCGTTACCAGGACTATTGGCGAATCAATGATGCCTAGGATTGAGGAAATCCTAAGTTCGGCTGTGGCATTTTCTATTAGCTAACAGACTTTTCCGGTAAGCTGCAAGTATAGACGGGATTTTGGGGCGCCACTTTGGCTTCGGCACCTGGCGCTTTCGAATCGGGCGATCCGTTAACTACTTGTGGTGTTAACTGCCGTCAGGATTTTAGAGAGGAAAGACAGATGACTATTCCGGTACCGTTTCATAGATTGGCAGAGGCTATTTCCTGCTTCAACTCGGCCTCTTTAATTACTTTGCCCTACGGGGCGCATGTGAAAGTGCATACCGTAGATCCGCTATTAGAGGATGGGCGGCTAGTAATCAAGAACGCGAAGGATTCGGCGCTGCGCAATGGGGCGGCCAACCCGAATGTTACTTTGATTTGGCAAAGTCCCTATCCCCACGGCTGGAGCCTAATAGTTGACGGTCAGGCTTGGGCAAATGGTCCAGATCTAATGATTGAGTACGAAAGTGGAATCCTGACTCGCCCGGGCTACCATAACGATGGTCCCCAGTGGGTTTGGCAAGATGGGGAACGCCCGGCTCAGTAACGTCTAGCTGAGGGCTTTCACCGGCTCAAAAGAGCGCAAGCGTAGGCTGTTTCCTACTACAAATGCCGAGGAACAAGCCATTGCGGCTCCCGCAAGCATGGGGTTAAGTAACCCCAGGGCTGCCAGCGGTATGGCGGCAACATTGTAGGCGAACGCCCAAAACAGATTCCCTTTAATGATTTTTAGGGTGCGGCGTGAAAGCCGAATCGCATCTACCGCGGCCAGCAAATCTGGGCGCATCAAAGTAATATCGGCGGCTTGTATCGCCACATCGGTGCCGGAGCCCATCGCGATTCCTAAATCTGCTTGCGCGAGCGCGGCCGCATCGTTAACCCCATCACCAATCATGGCTACGGTGGCGCCCCGTCCTTGTTTACGGAAAACTGCCACCACTTTGTCTTCCGGCTTAACCTCGGCGATCACCTCGGTAATGCCCACTTGCTTGGCTACTTGGTGAGCCACTGTTTCCCCGTCCCCCGTCAGTAGCACCGGGGTGAGTCCTAATTCCTTAAACAGCGAGATCGCCTGGGGGCTAGTTTCTTTTATGCGGTCAGCAACCCCCAACACTCCCTTCACTTCGCCCGCAATCGCTACCAGCACCGTGGTTTCCCCGCGGCTTCTGCTCTGGTTAAGTGCTGTGAGCATTTCTTCGGGGATCTTTGCGCCGGCATCACGAACGAACTGCTGGTTTCCCGCCAGAACTTGCTGCCCCTCAACGGTGCCGCGCACGCCTCCTCCAGCAGAGTTGGTAAAATCTGCCGGCACCTCGCTGCTAGGGGAGGTAAGTCCTTGCTCTCGGGCCGCGCGGGTAATCGCGCTGGCAATGGGATGTTCGCTACCGCCCTCTAAAGTAGCGGCAGTTTGTAAAATCTGGAAGTCATCGCGGGGATAAATACTGACTAACTCCATATTGCCACTGGTTACCGTCCCGGTTTTATCGAGGATGACGGTGTCGATTTGCCGGGTAGATTCCAGTATCTCCGCGCCCTTAATTAAAATCCCTAGCGAAGCCCCGCGGCCGGTTCCCACCAGCAACGCGGTAGGGGTAGCCAACCCTAGGGCGCAAGGGCAAGCAATAATCAACACCGCAACCGCGCAGGTAAAAGCGGTAACCGGGGTTGAAAATATTAACCAGATCAGCAAAGTAAGCAGCGAAATCGCGATCACTACCGGCACGAAAACTGCGGAAATCCGATCTGCCAGGCGTTGAATCGGGGCTTTACCGGCCTGCGCCTGTTCTACTAGGCGGGTAATCTGAGCCAGTTGCGTCTGTGAACCCACCCGCGTGGCGCGAACTACCAGGCGGCCATAGGTGTTGATCGTTGCGCCGGTAACCTGGTCACCTACTCCTACCTCTACCGGGACTGACTCCCCGGTTAGCAAGGAATTATCGACGGCGCTGACCCCGGAGACTACCACTCCATCGGTAGCGATTTTTTCACCCGGCAGAGAAATAAATTCTTCACCTTCGCCAAGTTCTTTGATCGGGATCTTTACTTCCTGTCCGGCTCGCAGCGCGGTTACTTCTTTCACCCCCATTTCGGCGAGTGAACGCAGTGCATCCCCGGCACGTACTTTGGCGCGTTTCTCAAAATAGCGTCCGCCTAGGATAAAAAGAGTCACCCCGGAACAAACTTCTAGGTAAATGTGGCTGGCAGCTTCCCCGGGGCTAGCGAGCAGCTGGAAATCATGGGTCATGCCTATCCGGCCAGCATCCCCTAAGAACAGGGCGTATAAAGACCAAATAAAAGCAGCTAAAGTACCCAATGAAATCAGGGTATCCATAGTGGTGGTGGCGCGACGGGCGTTGACAAACGCCGCATGGTGGAACGGGTAAGCTCCCCACAGCACCACCGGAACAGTTAGAGCCAAAGACACCCATTGCCAATAGGGGAATTGCAGGGGCGGAATCATCGCCAAAGTTATTACCGGAGCCGCCAGGAGGGCGCAAATAATTAGGCGGCGCCTAAGCCCTGCCAGTTCCTCCGCGTTGGTCTTCGGGTTTTCTTGCCCGTCTTCATTTTCCGAAGCCCCGCCCGCAAATGCGCTATAGCCCGCCTTTTCCACGGTTTTTATAAAATCTTTCGCGCCAAAATCACCACTTTGGGAAATAGTGGCTTTCTCAGTCGCATAGTTAACGGACGCGCTGACTCCCGGCATTTTATTGAGGGCTTTTTCAACATGAGCCGCACACGCCGCGCAACTCATCCCCCCAATTTTTAGTTCCAGGTTCTGGGGATTATCGATACTATTAGCCAACTGCTACCTCCTGCGCCCTATCCTAACTGCTTCTTATATGCCTGGTAAATGACTTTTCCTCGGGGTGAAAAACCATCTGATTTCGCATTTAACCATTGCTCACGCCAGAAAAATTGGTGAAAGACTGCGGAAAAATACCCGCAGGTAGGAAACCGGAGCCGCTAATCGGACTTGAACCGATGACCTACGCTTTACGAGAGCGTTGCTCTACCAGCTGAGCTATAGCGGCAAAATGCCTTAGGCACCGTGTCAGTCTATCTAGCCTTCCCTCCGCTTTCCAAACTTTTCCACCAGGTAGAACGGTTATTTTCGCCACGCTCGAGGTGTCGGCAGCGTGGGAAGAAACAGAAATAAGGGTTACAGCTGGCGAATAGTTTGTTTTATCATCGCAATCATGCCCGCCCGCACTGAAAGCGAATCCACTCCCGCCTGCACCAGCTTGCCTGTCCAAGCCGGATCAGAGGCCATATCTCCACATACGCACACCTCAATCGGTTTTTCAGCGCTATGTGCCAGCCGCACTACTTCACGGATTATTTCTACTACGGTTTCTCGTACCTCATCAGCCAGCTCTGCTACCTGCGAGTTTTCACGATCCGCGGCGGCAACGTATTGACACAGATCATTGGTGCCTACCGACACAAAGTCGACTGCCGAAGTGAACTCTGCCATCCGCAGAGCAGCAGAGGGGGTCTCTAGCATTATCCCCAGTTCTAACGGGATTTCTACAGGACGGACATCCTCTTCCATTTCGAAAGTATCGGCGGTGATCTCTTCAAGCAGCGAACGTACCCAGTCCACCTGCCGCACATGATTAACCATAGGAATCATTACCCGCAGCGGTTTACCCAGTCCAGCAGCCTCTAAAGTTTGGTTAGCGTCCAGGACTGCCCCCAGCTGTTCGCGCACTAGGTGCGGGAATTTGCGCAGCAAACGCACCCCGCGCACCCCTAGGAACGGGTTTGGTTCCGGGGGTTGTTTAGCGAATGGTAGTGGCTTATCTGCTCCAATATCCCAAAGTCGAATAGTGGTTTGCCCCAGTTTGCGGGCAAGCCTCGCGTAGACTTCCGCCTGCTGCTTGCGGGAAGGCGCTATTTGGTAACCGGCAAATAAAGTTTCGGTTCGTAAAAGACCGCACCCTTCGGCGCCTTTGATCGCCTCGGTAGCGGTAGACACGTTGACCAGTACCGGAATTCGTTTACCAGAAGGGGTAAGTGCAGGTTCCTCCAGTAGCTCTAAGGCTTTGCTGGCGATGGCGACCCGCTCGCGAGCCAGCTCTATCCAGTGGGCAAACACCCTGGCTTTGGGGTTAACTTCTAGGTGTTTAGTACGCGGGTCAAAAATAATAGTGTCCCCATCGTGAACTCCCCATTTCAGACCAGCATAGACCGGGATTCCCCGGGCAGCGGCCACCATCGCGCCATGCCCGGTAGCGCCTCCACTACGGGTAACTACCCCCTCGATTTCCGGGGGCAAACTGGCTGCTAAAGGCGCATCAAGTTCGTCAACTACTAGCACCGCCGGGGTGGAATGTTTCTTAATCAGCTCATCGAGATTATCGAGTTCCTGACCGATTAACGCTTTCTTTAGTAGGCGCGATACCGCATTGAAATCGGCTGCCCGTTGCGCCAGGTAAGGGTCATCGAGTTTGCGCATCCTATTTGCTGCCGCCCTATAGGCTTTATCTACCGCATTAAAGGCATTGACTCCGCCCGCGATTTCCTGGGCAATCTCTGTGCGCAACTCGGGGTCATCTACCAGTCCAATCTGCATTTTAATAATCGAATCTGACCCCAGCGAAGACAGATAGGCCTTAACCGCCTTCCGTGCGTTATTTACCGCCTCGCCCTCGTTGGGACTTACTCGATAAAACTCGGCGTCCTCTTGACCGCCTAGTAGCATCGCGTACCCGATAACAATCTGGTCGCCGTTGCGAGCCGGATCCCGCGGGGCAGAAACCTTCGGAGAAAGCCGCAAAGAAATGCCGTTAACTGCATTTTCGTTCTTCCCCCAGGAGGGGTCGGCAATCACCGGGGGGTCGATTTCTAATAGTGCTTGGCGAATAGCGCTGAAAATGTGTTGGGCATCGGGATCTGAGGTACACAGCTCCAGGTTTTCGCCTTCGCCAATCCCCAGGGCACTCACCTGGGTTAGCGAGGCGGCGTTCACCGTGCGGAAAGCCCCACCTTTACGCGCATAAACTGCAGCTTTGGTAGCATCGAGGGCTCTAGCGATGGCGGCAGCGGGACGGGCGTGCATTCCGTGGGGATCAATAATTTTGAGGACGAGGATGGCGGCATCCGGGTCAGAAAAGGGATTTGCCCCTAAGGCTCTAGGGGTAGTAACTGCTACGGATTCTTCTTTGCCTGCAGAATCGGATTCTTCCTGCTCGCCAAGGTGGTCAATTTTTTCCGCTAAAGCTCCCCGCGCCTGGGCGGCAACTTGCTTCAGGTTGGCGCCTCTAGCTGCGCTTACCAGGGCAGCCACCAGCCCTTCCACTAGAGGGGCAGAGGAGATTAGGCAGCGATCAGCTAGGTCAGAATCTACCAGCTCTAGTGCCATCTGCGAACTGTGCAGCGCCGAACCTAAGTCCACCAAAATCAGTACCCCGTCGGGGTTGTCGGCTGCTTCAATAGCTGCACTGATTTGCTGGGTATCAGTACCCAGCTCCAAATTTTCACCTTTGCGAATACCTGCTGCCAACAGCACTTTAGGGGCAGTTTTGGTGCTGATCATCTGCATCGCTAACTCTTTGGCGGCAGCGGCTAACGCAAATGAATGCGACACCAGAACCAGGGAAATCATACCCACTCCTTATAACCGGGATTTACCCTAATTTCCGCATGCATGTCCTCATTGTGTCACTTACCACTTTTTGACGCTAGGGTTTCTTTGAGCTAAGGGGAGCCGTAGCGTGTTTAGGAGTTGTTGTTGTGGGGTTGCCCAGGTCTGGTTTTCTGGCGAGATTCCTGTCCACAAATAGTTTCCGGCTTGCCCTATTTAGGCAGGTTTGTTTATTTTTGAGGGCGCTGTGGGGCTTTTAGGGGAGCCAGCAGAGCGAACCCTACCCCCAGTAACAGAGTAATCCCCAAAACTCCAAAATGCTGGGAGCTAGCACCGGCGGGCACGAAAAGCTTCCCGATCCACACGAACAGGGCAAATAAGGTTGGAGACATAAAAGAAACCGCGCGCCCGGTGGTGGCGTAAAGTCCGAAAAGTTCGCCCTCGCGTCCTTTAGGAATAATCCGAGCCAGGAAGGAGCGGGAGGCCGACTGCACGGGGCCGACGAAAATACACAGCAACAGCCCGAAAGACCAGAAAATCTTGGCGCCCCCGTTATGGGCAAAAAAGAGGATTAGACCCAGGGTGGTCATGCAACCGAGAGAAAAAATCATTACTTTTTTGGGACCGAAAAAGTCATCGGCCGCCCCGCAAGCGATAGTGGCGATTCCTGCTACTACGTTGGCGACGATTGCGAAAATCATTACCTGACCGCCGCTTAGACCGAAAACGGTGGAGGCCAGGATGGCTCCGTAGGTAAACACCCCGGCGAGGCCATCTCGGAAAATCGCGGAGGCAATCAGGAAGCGTAAAATTTCGGGGGCGGTTTTTGCTAGACGTTTAATGGTTTCCCACAGTTCAATATAGGCGGCTTTAACTCCTGCCAAACCCCCAATAGGTTCTTGGTCTTGGGAATCGACCCCTGCCATAGTCACGGGATGGAGTTTCCCATCCGCGCCGCGGCGGCGTCCGGGCAGCGCCACAATCACCGGAATCGAGAACACCGCGAACCAGATGGTGGCAAAGACCATGGCGATCCGGATATTAAGGAAGTTTTCACCAGTTACCCCGAACCAGCCCACTTCGGGGGAGATGAAACCGACATAGAGCACCCCCAGTAAAATAATTCCGCCTAAATACCCCATACCCCAGCCGATTCCGGAGACTTTACCCATGTTTTCTTTCGTGGAAACCCGTGCCAGCATGGCGTTATAGTTTACTGATGCGAACTCAAAAAAGATATTTCCAAAAGATAGCAACGCTACCCCTAGCCACAGCGCTCCGGTTTTTCCGAGGGGAGAGGTGGGGTAGACCGCGAACATTAGCGCCATGCAGATAGTGACTAGGGCAGAAAACAGTGCCAGCATCCGGGTGCCGCGCCCCTTATGGTCAGCGCGTTGCCCAGAAACTGGTGCTACCAGGGCAATCACCAGTCCCGCGAAAGCTAGACCAATCGATAAATCAGTGGTGGCGCGGTTTCCGGGGGCGAATAAATCTTTGGTGGTCAGGTAAACGGTGAAAACAAAGGTGGTGGCCACCGCGTTGAAGGCAGCGGAACCCCAATCCCACAGCGACCAAGCTAATATTTTGCCTTTGGTGCGGTCATGGTTTTCTGCTGGTAAATGTTTCTGGTTGTCACCGTTGTCAGCCATAATTTTTCTGCTCTCATTCTCGGTTCGAATTTTGCGCCATCCAGGTGGCTAGATGTAAATCCAAGGGATAGGTGATTTTCATTGCTCGCCGCGACCCCGCTACAAAGTATTGTGGGTAACCCAGGTGTGTCACCAACATAGCATCATCTAGAGCTCCGCCTGTAGTATTAGTTTCCTCGCGTCCTTGCTGGTGAGCGGCAAAAATAACGTTTCCCGCAAATCCTTGTGGGGTTTGCACGCAGCGCAAGCGGGAACGATCGGGGGTGGCACCGGCAGGGGTAATTGCTACCTCTTGGCGGGTAAAGCTCTCGCCCGCGACTTCCCGTACGGTATCGACCAACTCGGTGGCAGGCACTACTGCGGGGCATCCGGATGCGACCGCCCTGCAAACCCGTTGGAACTGCTCTAGGGGGGTGAGGGCGCGTGCGGCGTCATGAATCAAAACGATTGCTTCTGGGTCATTAGCGCACACCTGCCGGGCGCCTCTATCAAAACTCAATAGTCCTTGTAAACCCAGGTAGACAGAGTTTTGGCGAGTGGAGCCGCCGGCAACAACTTTCCAGGGGTAGGACAGGGAAGCCTCCCGGGCAACCTGGGTGAAAGTTTCCAGGTAGTCCCGAGGAGCAGTAATCACCACTCCTGCTAAACCTTCCAGGGGTTCGAGGGTGCGCAGAGCATGATGCAGCAGACATTCGCCAGCCAACTCTACCAGCGCTTTCGGCCCGGGATTACCTAGCCGAGTTCCGGAACCGGCAGCCGTCACGACGCAGTAGATGCTGCGCCCCATAACCAGTCCTTTAGCCCTTACTTGTTATTGACCCGGTCGTGTTCTACCTGGGCTTCTTCCATGATTTTATCGAGGCGATCGGAGGCGGCTTCCTCGTCCTCGTCCTTAGCTAGGGCGAGTTCGGAAATTAGGATTGCCCGCGCTTTAGCCAACATCCGTTTTTCCCCTGCAGACAGCCCGCGTTCGTTGTCACGGAAAGTTAAATCCCGCACTACTTCCGAGACTTTCAAAATATCTCCGGTAGCAATTTTTTCGCCATTGGCCTTGTAGCGACGCGACCAGTTGGAGGGCTCTTCAATATGAGGCTCCTGTAGCACGGCAAGCACTTCTTTGAGTCCTTCCTCGTCAACCACATCGCGAACCCCTACCATATCCACATTTGCTGCTGGCACCTGGATAGTCATATCTCCATTGGTGACCCGGAGCATCAGGTAGGTGGTGTCTTCACCTTTGAGTTTGCGGGTAGTGATATTTTCGATCACCGCGGCACCGTGATGGGGGTAAACAACGGTCTGGCCGATTTCAAATGTCATAACTTACAGGCTCCCAAATACAAATTTTCCGGACACCATTCTACCGCAAATCGGCTTTACCTGCTAAAGAGGCTTCTTTCCCGCAGCGAACAGGGGAAAACTGCATCCCCTGATATTTTGCGTGACGTATCTAAAAACCGGAGGTTTTGGCTTTTCCCGGCTGTTTGCCCTTTATGGTTCCGGCAGATTTATCCAGCTATTTATTCGCGGAAAGCCCGGAAATAGTGATGATAGCGGCCTCGGGCGGGCATGCTAGCCGCACCGGCGTAAACTTGGAGGTTCCTAAACCTCGGGAAATATGTACCGTAGTTTGCCTCGCTGCTGTCGGGTTTAAAATTCCCGCCTGGCTCCGAAGTACTTGCAGTTCAACTGGGGGATAGGTTTTTCCAAGACGTACCCGAGGCGTCGGATTCGGCACGGTGCCTATTCGCCAGGAATGGACTCCTCCCGAATAGGAAAGCGGTAAATCAGTGTTATTGACTAAAGCCCCTAAGCCCGGCAGGCAAACCTGACCCCCGTGGGTATGCCCCGCCAGTACCAGGTCAGCTGCGCAAGCCGCATATTGGTCAAGGACACGGGCGTAGGGGGCATGGGTGAGGGCGAGACGAAAATCGGCTTTCCCCCAGGTATCAGGTACCTGTACCGCCTCGTCCCGTCCGATATGGGGATCATCGGTACCGGAAAGCGCTACGGATATCTCCTGAGCCGCTCGTCCTTGCCGCGTGGGAGAGGTAATCGTCAAGGTATCCACCTGATTATTGAGATCAGACCAACCTCCCGAGGTTAAGAACTCGCGGAATTCAGCAGTTGGAAGGTCGGGGACGCGACGAAGTTTTGGTTTCTTTTCCGGGAAAAAATAGTGTAATGGTACTTTGAACTGCCCCGAATAGTAGTCATTAGAACCAAATACAAAGGCTCCGGGCAGCTTCATTAAAGGGGTGAGGGCGCGTCGCAGCATTTCTAATCCCGAGGCGTCGCAAAAGTTATCCCCGGTTAAAGCCACAAAATCTATCTCGGTGAATTCTGCTAGAGAAGCCACGTATTTGGTTAGCCACTCGCTTTCTGACCAAAGATGCAGGTCAGAAAGATGGAGTATCCGTATTTGCCAGGCAGGATTTAGCTGCCGGTTTGCTATTGTAGCGGCAGATTCTTTACCGGTACATCTCCGCTGTGCCTGACAGCATCCACCCCGTAAATCCGGCAGGTTTCCGTCTATATACGAAGCCTCTTCTGGTTTTAACCCCGACGTCCCGGGTGCTTTAAGTAGCTGATAGCGGCGCAACCGCGGGCGGCGTGCCTCCCAAAAAGGATAGGCTACCGCCGATAAAGCTAATGCTCCTAGGGCGCTGCGCTTCCTCAAAATCTAGTTTTCTCCTTCGTAGAAGGTTTCCGTGATTTCGGTGGTGCTAGGGCTGGGGGATCCTTCCTGGGATTCAGTCTTTTCTGGGCGGCGCGGCCCTTGGTTAAGAGTCTTGCCTTCCCGCAGGTTTGCCTGGGGGAAGCTGGCAGCAGGTAGCGACTGTACCGCTTTCGCCATGTATTCCCTAAAGGTCATGGAGGGGACGGTACTGCCGTAAACCACCCCGTAGTAACTGCCATTAATTGTCATTCTCACCAAATCGCGGTTTCCACCCTGAGAAAAACCTACCCAAACAGCGGTCGCCAGATTGGGGGTTGCTCCTACTGTCCAGGCGGCTTTGGGGCCGTCAGTAGTTCCAGTTTTAGCCATAACTTGACGGCCGATGCTTACCCGACCTCCATAGCTATTAGCGGTAGAAACTAGCACTTGGGCAGTTTTATTAGCCACTGCTTCATCGATAGTGTGTTTGCAGTTCCCGGAAGGAACCTTCAGGTTTTTACCATTGGAATCGGTAACCTTTTCCAAGGCAATCGGGGTGCAGCGGTTTCCCCCAGAGGCAATAGTGCCAAAGGCGTTAGCCATATTCAAAGGCGGAACCGAGGAGGCGCCAATAATGAAGGAGGGTCCGAAATCTTCTTTTATATTTGGGTCCCCGCTGACCGCCCCCATCTTTTGAGCCATTTTGTAGATATCGCAAAGGTCAAGGTTAACGGCCATTCCCGCGTAGGTAGTGTTTAAAGATTTCTCGGTACCTTCAACTACCGAGGTGGCATAATTATTTCCCCCGGTAGCGTTCTTTAACGGCCAAGAGCCAGCATGTACCGGGCAGTTACCAGAAATCTTCCAGTCCTGAGCGGAATAATAGGTGCGTCCTCCCACTACCGAGTAGGCAGAATAACCATTATCAAACCAGGTAGCTAAGGTTACCGGTTTATAGGAAGATCCTGGTTGGAAGCCCGCGCCCCCGCCGTGTGCCTTATCTACCCCAAAAGAGGTTTCAGTTGCCCGGGGATGTTCCTCGTCCGGATTCCCATAAGGGGTGTTCTGTGCTAAAGCACGAACCTTTCCAGTACCAGGCTCGATGGAAGCTATCGCCACCGACAAGCCGGAGGAATCATTTTCAGGAATCCGGTTGAAAGCGGTATCGCTAGCGGCTTCCTGCATGGCGGAGTCCATAGTGGTGTAAATCTTGAGACCTCCGCGCAGCAGTAGCCGGGAGCGGTCGTTAACTGATTTTCCGAAAGCCGGATTGTTGTAGATTTCATTGACCGCAAAAGCACAGAAATAGGAAGCTTTTCCAGCAGCAGCGCATCCCTGATGAAAATGCGAAACCTTCAGCATATCTTCGATTTTTACTGCCTTGGCTTCCTCGTATTGCTTATAGGTAATCATCCGTTCCCGCAACATAGCCTTTAGCACCTGGTCACGGCGATTCTTACCCGCGTCGGGATGTACCGTGGGGTCATATTTTGCCGGGGACTGGGTCATTCCGGCCAGCAGCGCGCCCTCCCCGAGGCTTAGATCTTTCGCGCCTTTCGAAAAATAGTAACGGCTAGCGGATTCCACCCCGTAAACCGAAGCCCCATAGGGGGCGATATTTAAGTACCCCTCTAATATCTGGTCTTTGGAAAGTTTCTTTTCGATGGCGAGGGCGTCTTTGGCTTCCCGCATTTTCCGGGAAATGCTCTGCTCGCGGGCTTTGCGAACCTCGTTCATATCTCCCGCGCGTAACCCCTTGTCGATTAAGGTGTTCTTGACTAGCTGCTGGGTAAGGGTAGAGGCACCTTGGGTATCACGACCAGCCAAGTTATTGACAATGGCGCGTGCCATCCCTTCCAGATCTACCCCACGATGTTCATAGAAGCGGTGATCTTCAATGGCGATGGTCCCCTTTTGCACCCAGGGGGACATATCTTTAAGTTTGACTACGATTCGATTCTCCGCATAAAAGCGGGCGATTTCTTTGCCGTCGTGCGAATAAAGTACCGACTGTTGGGAAGGCGGGGTGGGTTTGAACTCGCTGGGAATCTCGGTCATTGCGCTCATCCCTACCCGAGCTGTTAACCCGGCGATACCCACGACGGGTAGGGACAGCCCGGCTAGCAGTACTGCTGCCAGAGCGATTAAAGCTGCCATCGCCGTCAGGGTACGGCGTAGCTGCTGGCGTGGCAGATAACGATCGGTGCCTTTGTGCATATTACTACCCTACTTTGCCTGACCTGATTTCGGCACCTTCGAGGGAAGCTCTCGAGCAGATTGTGGGCAATCACCACCTGGTGACCTAGTTAAGTTTTCCTCTCGTTTTCGTTTTGTATTTTTAGCAAAATGTAGGTACGGTCACATATATAGGCAATGTCGCCGCAAGAGTTCAAGGAGTGAACAATGAGTTTTAGCCAGGACGAGACGTGGGCTGCACGAGCTCTGTGTGCTTCCCAAGAACCAGATGCGCTATTTGTGCAGGGTGCGGCGCAAAGACAAGTTCGTACCCGCTGTTTTGCTTGTCCGGTACGTCTAGAATGCCTGGCGGATGCCCTACAATCGGAAGCCAATTATGGGGTGTGGGGCGGTCTCACCGAGAGGGAACGCCGGGCGATGCTGCGCTATTACGATGAGGTCACCGACTGGTGGGAGTGGCTGAACAGTTCTTCTGATGAACTTGCGGCTGAACTTCGCCAGCCCACTACCCCCAATGTTTTAGCGCGGGTGCGTTAAGGGCAACGCTGCCGCTAGACTTAAGTCATGACTAAATGGGAATATGCGACGATTCCACTACTGTCGCACAATACAAAAGCGATTCTTGATAACTGGGGCGAAGACGGCTGGGAACTGGTCAGTGTAATTGCCGGTCCTAACGGTTGGGAAAACCCGGTTGCCTATTTGAAACGTCCTCGCAGCGAATAAAATGTCGAAAGTTTCTGACCGTCTAGTTGAGGCGGGATTATCTTTACCTCCAGTAGCGACCCCGGTAGCCGCCTATACTCCAGCGATTGCTCTGCAAGGTGCGGAAGGATTAGTGGTGCGCACCTCCGGGCAGATCCCGGTAGTGGATGGGAAGCTGGTGGCAATCGGTCTAGTGGGGACGGAGGTTAGTCCCCAGGATGCCTACCGAGCCGCCCAGGTTTGCGCTCTTAACGCCCTGGCTGCGGGCGGGGAGGTTGTCGGCGGGGTGGATCAGTTAGAGCGGGTACTAAAAGTGACCGTGTTCGTAGCCTCTAGCCCCACTTTTACCGGTCAAGCAACGGTAGCCAATGGAGCCTCGGATACTTTCGGGAAGCTCTTTGACCAGCCCCATATCCGTTCGGCAGTGGGGGTTGCCTCCCTGCCGCTAGGAGCCCCTTGCGAGGTAGAGGTAGAGTTTCTGGCTCGCGCGTAAAGGATACGGCTACCCGGTTAGTTAGTTTTCTTAGCGCTGACAGTGGCGGTGCGACGCGCCGCCCAGTAGACGATTCCGGTAAAAATCGCGGTGCCTAGGGCGCAGATAAGCTGTACAGAAATTGCGTGTTCGCCGGTGAGTGCGGCAATAGCGAATCCGTTGACCACGCACAGTACCGCACTAGCCCCTAGCAGGGGAGCTGCCGCGCGGTGAGCACGCTGCCAGATTTTATCATCCCTGGTGGTGGCGGCATTGACTATTCCGAAGCGGGAACCGCGGGGTAGACGGTGGCGGTGAAATAAAATTAGTCCCGCTGCCAGGTAGGCTGCCAGCAGCAGATAGCAGATCCCAATCGCCAAAGCCATCATTTATTTATTCCCTTTCTCCGGCGGATTCACTTCAAACTTTAACGGATTTTCTCGCCGTTTTAAGGCGTCAGCTAGGGCAAACAGAAATGCAATGATGATGAAGGCGATTACCGCGCTCATCCCATAGCTAAACGCCCCGGTATAGGCTTCCCGAGCGGGGGTACTCCCGGGAGCCGCGTTGATGCTTCCCAGCCGGAGGTAAAAAGCTAAAGTAGCGCCGGCCAGCCCAATTGCTCCTCCTACTCGTTGAGCGGTTTGGGAAATCCCGCCAGCGGCACCCGCTCTACCGGGAGGCACTGAAAGCAGCGAGAGTGCTTGGGCGGGAGAAAAGATAATTCCCGAACCTAAACCTGAACAAAACATGGAGACTATTAGCAGGTAGGGAATGTTCCCGGGGGAAGCAGTTTGGGTTATTAACACCGTAACAGCCAAAGAAATAATCACTAGGGCGCAAGCAATCACTAGAATCCAGCGTCCCCACTTTAGGGTTAGGCGTGAAGATTTAGCGGAGGCAATCGCGGAGCCTAGAGCCAAAGGGATTTGTAAAAGTCCAGCAACCAGGGGACTTATCCCTAGACCTTGTTGTAAATACAAGGTGTAAATAATAAAAAGTGCCGTCCAACCCGCGCAGAAAGCAGTAAGTACTATCGTACCCACCATGTAGGAAGGATCTAGACGTAGGGAGCGGGGCATTACTACCGGGATTTGGCGTCTTTCTCGGAAGTTTTCTAGCGCCCAAAACCCTAAGAATCCTAGGGCTCCGCCCGGCAGTAACAGCCAGCGCCAGTTTCCCAGTCCCCCGCCGGGCATGGTGGCGTCGATGAAGGGATACATTACTGCTAAGAATGCGGCTGCCAGCACGAAAATTCCCGGCAAATCAAGGCGGGTGTCGCTAGCGGTGCGGGTGGGGTCAGGGTCAATAGTGCGGTAGGTGACGAAAATAATTACTAGGCATACCGGGATATTGATTAAGAATGCGGCTCGCCATCCCGCATTGGTACCCAGCAACGCGATTAGTACCCCGCCCATAGTGGGGCCAATCGCGGTGGCAATCCCGATAATCATTCCGAAGGATCCGTAGGCACGGGCGCGTTCTTGCCCGTGGAAAAGTATTTGGATTAGCCCTAATACCTGGGGGCTGATAATCGCTGCCCCAACGCCGGCAAGTAGGCGCATCAAAATTAAAATCAGCGGGGTCGTAGCTAGACCCGCTCCTAATGAGGAAATCCCGAACACCACTACCCCGATTACAAACAGGCGGCGATGCCCCCAGATATCCCCCATTCTGCCAGCCGGGATTAGCGCAATTCCAAAAATCAGGGTGTAGCCCGCCATAATCCACTGAACATCGTTGCTGGTTAGCCCCAGCGCCTTGGTCATGGAAGGGATGGAAACGTTCAGCATCGACACTGCCAGTAAGGTCAGGGCTGCCGCGGAAAGCAAGGTGTAAAGTGCGCGGTAGTGTTGGCGCTGGTCTGGCTGTGGATTATGCATTGGTTATAGCCTAAGGGGTGGCGAGGTGAAAGCGTTAGTGCATCTCGGTGCCTTCAGCGCTGCCCCAGTTAGCAACTTAGGAGGCCGGTTTGGGACGAAAAATTTCTGCGGAGGACGGGCGTGCCGCTTTAGCGGCTTGGAGGACAGGAAGTGCCAGCCGGGCAGAGACCGGCACCGCGGTGCGCTATAGCCTGCAGGTTTTAGCTCAGCGTCACCCCGGGCAGGCGGTTGAGGTGCGGGTGCCACCTTTTGGGGCAGTACAGATTGGCAGCGGAACCGTACATCGGCGGGGAACCCCGCCGGCGGTGGTAGAAATGAAAACTGATACTTGGCTAGCCTTAGCCGTTGGGGTTTTGACCTGGGAAAATGCGGTGAGCGCTAAACAGATTAACGCTACCGGGATAGGCTCGGATTTAACTGCTTGTTTACCGGTATTTTCCCCGCCGCGTCCTCTGTCCTAGATTTTCTGCAGGTTAGCAGGATTGAACAGACCAGGCTTCGCTAAGGGGAAAACCGGTGCCCAGGATAGAAATCGGTCCGTAACGTAGAATATGGTTACTAACAGGAACAGCTCTCAGCAATGGATAGGAGCGATTTGAAAATGTCAGATTCGCAGCAACCCGTGCCTTCTACGCCGGGTTATCATCCCGCACCGGGAACTCCGCCAGCTCACCGCCCAGTTTCGGGAGTCCCGGCAACTCCCGGATACCACGCGAATAAAAATACTGCAGGAGAGGGCACGAAATGGGCATCTGTGAGTCAAGCCGAAACTAAGGTCGCTAGCTCCGGTGCGGATAATGCTTCCTCTGGCCAGGCCAGCACCGCTCCCTCCGATATCCCCCCTTCTCCGATTGCTGAAAAGGATGGGGACAACCAGAAAGCTCCCGGGGTACAGACCAAAGCAACCTCGGCTCGTCCGGGCTTGGGAAATCTGGTATCAAAGCTCTCTGACCAGGTACAAGCTTTAGTTAAGGGCGAGATTGAACTGGCGAAAGTTAAGGTCTCCAATATGCTCAAGCGCTCCGGGGTGGGAATTGCCCTCCTGGTAGTAGCCGGGGTACTTGCCCTCTATATGCTGGGATTCCTATTCGGAGCCGCTGCCTATGCCCTGGCGCTAATCGTGCCGATTTGGGCAGCGAAACTGATTGTCGCCGGCATACTGTTGGTCTTGATAGTGATTTTTGCGCTGGTAGGCAAGGCTTCGCTGAAAAAAGGTTTGTCTGATAAACCAGATCCGCAAGCGGGAATAAAAGAAGGTATTGCGGCAGTAAAGAAAGGCTTGGAATAAGAATGGAACAACGCAGCGAAAGTCAGATTCAGGCGGAGCTCGAGGCTGCTCGCGCCGAGCTGAGCAGCACTGTCGAGGAGCTTTCCGACTATTTTTCGCCGAAAGCTAATGTGGAGCGGGCGAAGGCGGATGCCCAGCAAAGGGTGCGTGTCTTGGCGGGCAGGGCTCAAAACACGGTAGAACAGGCCGGTGCGGGTAAACCCGAGGCGATTAAGAAGGTGGCAGCGGTGGCTGGGGGCGCGCTCTTGTTGGGGGCGCTGCTAGTGCGTCGGATGTTAAAGTAATCCCCAAGCCAAGCTATGCGAAGCGGAAGATTTTCCAGCGACTTCGTGTGCCGTGGAACTCAACCGTGGAATTAAATGGTCATAGCGCCCGCAATGCGGTATGTTTTTATACAGAACATTTAAGGAAAGTTTTAGGGTGCCTTAACGTACCCGTGATTATAGTGGAGGGGGTCACGCCATGGGGCGCGGCCGTCAAAAGGCTAAACAGACAAAAGTAGCGCGTAAGCTCAAGTATTACAGTCCCGAAACGGACTACGAGGCACTGCAGCGAGAGCTGCAGGCTAAACAGCGCGATCAATCCGCTGATGACAGCGGCGACGATTTTGAAGATTGGCGCGACCATATTCCGTCCGCAACTGACGACGACTGGTTCAAGTAGCCGTCTGGCTAGACGCTGCTACTAGCGGATCAAGGTTAGTGGCATTTAGCTATATGCACCGTAAACGCCAGAACCTGTCGGGAATCTAGTCTGTAAGCAGACTGCTTAGTGGTGATATTTGACTATATGTACTGGTTATAAGACTAATCCGCGGAAGAGATTGCCTCTAGAATGGGCATTTTACGAGCGCGCCGCGCCGGAAGTAAGGCCGCCAAAGTTCCAACCAGCACCGCTAACAGGCAAATCCAACCCAGCGAGGTCCAAGGCACCTCAATAGTGGTGATTCCTTGATCCGATAAGTACCGGCACACAAACACCGCTAGTGAGACCCCGCCGCCTATCCCCAAAAGGGTACCTGCCAGAGTGATCAGCACCGACTCCACGGTTATCATTAGGGAAAGCCCCAGGGAAGACAACCCCACGGTGCGGATTAACCCCAGTTCTCTAAAGCGTTGCTGTACTGAAAGCGACAGGGTGTTCATAATCCCTAAAGCCGCTATTATCAGCGATAAGGCGAGCAGTGCGTAGAGAACTGCCAGCACTTGATCGACGGTAGCAGCCAGTTTATCGGCGGCTTGCTCTTGATTTTGCACCACCATAAAGGGGTTGTCGGCAATCGTTTTTTCTACTGCGCGCTGTACTTTATCCCGGTCAGCCCCATTTTTAAGCTTAATGACGGCAGTAGCGGTGATATCGGCTGCCATCGGTCCTAACTTAGCTGATAACGAATGGGGTAGCACCACATCCATAAATAAGAAACCGGTGTCTACGGTGGAGGCAATGGTTACAGTGGTTTGCCCACGAATCCCAACTACCTCAAAAGTGTCTCCCGGGGCGAGTCCTTGGGATTTCGCCCACGTGCGTGAAACGATAGCCTGCGGATCCTGAAGCGACTGGGAATAATAATCAGCTATCGAACCAGATACCGCACTGATCCGACCATAGCGCTGGAACTGGGGATGGGTTACCTGCATCATGGTGTCAGCAGGATTCTTGCCGGGAACCAGCACTCGAAAAAGTGCCATGCCGGTCAGGGGGTCAACCCGCTTAACCCCGGGAACTTTGGCAACTTTGTCTATTAAAGTATTCGAAATCGAGACTACTCGCGGCTCCGGGGCAATCATTAAATCGATATTTACCTGCTGTTTTACTATCGATTCGGTAGAGGATTTAGTGGAGGCCGCCAGGGTTGCTCCCACCGCAACCAGGGCGACCCCAATCATCAGGGCAGCTGCCGTGTTGGCAGTTTGTCGCAGGTTAGCTGTTAGGGTGCGCATCGCTAGGCGAGCATGAGGGCGCAGCCACCAAAGTAGCCCCGCTAGAATTCTCACCACGACTGCGGCCAAAGGGGTCACCAAAATCAGCATGGATAGTAAAAATAGGGCGGCACCGATTCCTAGCCAAAGACCGCTTTTGCCCCCATCAGAGGAGGCCCAGATCAGCAGTCCCACAGCGACCGCCAGGACTACCGCCCCAATAATCGCGCGTGGCCATACCGGATTTTGAGTTTGGGTATTTTGCCGCATCGCCTCTACCGGAGGAGTTAGTGCCGCGGAGCGAGCCGGCCAGAGGGAACCGATTACCGTCACGATTACTCCTACGGTTAAAGCCAGGAGAGTAATAGACCATGACCAGCCGATTTGTAGCATTTCGAAACCGGATTGCGTCAACCCCCAGGAAACCAGGCGGGTCAGCAAATAGCCTCCTCCCACCCCGATTAGGGAACCTAAAATCCCCACTAGTAACCCTTGGAAAGCGACCACGAAGAATACTTGCCCTCCGCTAGCGCCGATTGCCCGCAACATGGCGAATTGCGGTTGCTGGGCACGCACCATCATTTGGAAGGTGTTGGTAATAATAAACGCCCCTACAAATAGGGCGATTGCCGCGAATACTAGCAAAAACACGTTCACAAAATCGAGGGACGTGGAAGCCGCGGTATTGATTTCCTCGTTATATTCCGCCTGGGTCATTACCTCTGCGCTACCCGAAAACTCCTGGTTCAACGCGCTTCGAAGCGTTGTTAGAGACGCTCCTTTCTCAGCGGTGATAGCGATGGTAGTAGTTGCCGGGGGCAGAGGTTTTTGGGTCAGCGCTTCAAAGCCGTCCTCAGACACAAAAATATAGTTGGTAAAAGCTACTGGATCGGGGAAACGATAAATGCCGGAAACTTTGGCGGATTTTCCTTCGCTGGAAACATAAACTTTCAGGCTTTTACCAGTCGAGATTCCCAGGCGCTTAGCCGCAGATTCCTCTAAAGCAACCTCGGCGTTACCTTTGGGAGCCTCACCTTTAACTAGACGCGGCTGGGTGGAATGACCCGGATAAATCACCTGTAAAATCGAGACTTGCTCGCCTTTCCCCAGACGTTTACTGTCCTGGTCAGTCAGCATACAAACATCTGTCAAATAGGGGTCAGCGTGTTTGACCCCGGAAACTTCCTTGGCCTGGCGCGCCGCCTTTACCGGCACACTTGATCGTACCGGTGCTTCTCCTTCCACTTTTTCGCCTTGCACCTTCCCTACCAGGTAATAGTCATAAGTATTGGCGGAAGAAATTAGGGAATTATAGGAATCAGAGAGGGTGGCGCGGAGGGCGAAAATCCCCGATAAGAAAGCTACCCCCAGCACTACCGCTAGCAGCGCCATCTGGAAACGCACCAGGTGGGCGCGCAGGTTCCGCCAAGCGATCCTAATCATGCTTTATCCTGGGGTTCTTGGAAAGATGCAATCGCGTCTTGCGAGGAATCCAGCAATGCTTCGGCCTTCTTAATCATGGCCAGCAGGCGCTGTTTTTCCTGGCTCAAGGTTTCTTCCGGAGTCCGCGGTATCGGACTGCTCTTGCCACTTTCCTTGTCTTTATTGGCGTTTTCGGCAGCTGAATCAGCGGCGTTAGCAGTTCTTCTCAGTGGGGTTTCCTGGGGGTATGCCGGCGAATTTGCCAGTTCGCTCTTTGCTTTTACCCCGCGATTTCGGAGGGAAATCTTGGAAGTTTCTCTCGAACTTACTGGGCTTTTAGCTGCCGTGGTTACCTGTTCTCCAGCGGGTGCTACCGCGCTTTTACCCGCGGGCGCGTCCTCCCAAAAACCGGAGGTTTCGCTTACGGGATTAGAAAACACTGAATAAAGTTCTGACCAGCGCTTACTTTCATCCGATTTTCGGGAATCTTTTTCGGAGGGGGACTTTGGTGCTTCTTGGGGGCGGGTAGGCGCTACCGGGGAGCTGGCGGGCTTTTTGGGTAGCGGTTTCACTCCCCCCTCTGCCACTGGTGCCGGTGCCACCTGTTTCTTTGCCGGTAAGTCCTTAACATCGCCACTACCTCTAACTTTACTGTATGAGGCTTTAGGGTTAAGTTTTTGCTGGCGTTGAGGAAGTGCAGAAGCTGCCGGCTTGGCGGCAGCGCCTTTGTCCTTGCTGGTCTTAACGGGTTCTTGCCCTGGTTTAGGGGTCCATCCCGCCCAAGTGGTACCCCGTTCATCGTGGGTTTCCCACACGCTGCCGCTCAGCTGCGCAGTTCCCTTCTTAGGAGCGGTTTTTGATGTAGCTGAAGAAGTAAGTTTACTGGTGGAGGGGGTGCTCTTTGCTGCAGTGGTTTTCTTCGCTGCCTTCGGGGTAAGTTTCTCTCCGGCGAGGGCGCGCCGCGCTCCTTCCTTAGTGCGCAGTTCCGCAGGTACCACCGGTTTAGCCGGTCCCATGAGGGCGTTGAGTGTCCCGGTATCTAGACCCGCTACCGGGTTAACTGCCGAGGGAGGAACCGGTGAGCCGGTAGCCGGAATGGTTTGCACTTCGATTTTGGCGCCCCGTGCCACCTGTAAGTTCGCTAGTTTTTCCTGCATCTTTTCCCGGTCAGGCCAAGCCCCCGGCTTACTGCCCGCCGGCAAGAAGCCTTTATCGGTTTGCGTAGTGGTTTCTAGACGGTTAAGACGTCCCCGCGACTCTTCCAAAGGATGTTTTTGTACGAACTGTGGCAACTCGGTTTGCGCTGCCAAGACCCGTTCACGCTCGGGATGATCTAGTTCGGCAACGATTTTGCCGTCTAAAAGGAAAAGTACCCGGTCAGCATAGGCGGCAGCCGAGGCCTCGTGCGTAACCATCACTACTGATTGTCCAAAGTCATTGACCGCTTCCCGCAGATAACGTAGCACTTGCTGCGAGGATTCAGAATCTAGGTTCCCGGTGGGTTCATCTGCAAATAGTACTACCGCATCTTGCATTAAGGCACGGGCGCAAGCTACTCGTTGCTGCTGTCCCCCAGAAAGTTCCGAAGGGCGATGAGTTAAACGATCTTCCAGACCTAAAGCTGCCACTACCCGGTCAAAACGTTCTCGCGGGACTTTGCGGCGGGCAATCTGGAAAGGTAACAGGATGTTCTCTTTCGCGCTCAGCGTGGGGATTAGGTTAAATGCTTGGAAAATAAAACCGATATGGTCGCGGCGTAGCCGGGTGAGGCGGCGTTGATTCATCCCTACGATTTCGGTGCCATCGATCTTAATAGAGCCGGAAGTAGCAGATTCAAAACCCGCTAAACAGTGCATAAACGTAGATTTGCCAGAACCAGACGGTCCCATAATCGCGGTGAAGCGCCTGCGGGCAATCCCGATGGAAATATGATCGAGGGCACGCACCTTGCCCGCGCCCGAGACATAATCTTTGGTCAAGTTATTGACCGAAATTACGGGATCAGAAACGCTGGAAGGCAATTTGAGTCCAGTATTAAGGCGGGCGTCTGCGGGGTTCACCATGTGTTTTATGTTAGCGCATCCCACGAGAAGTGCAGGTAGTGCCACTCGCACCGTCCGTACACAAGCGCGAATAATCCCCTCGTTTCCTGGCTTAGTTATCGGGCAGTCGAAGCCAATTCTGCTTCTGACTATGGTGCAAACAACGAGACGAAAGGGGAAAACTATGACGAGCGAGGTGGCAATAGCCGCCAGCATCAGCTCCGATATGCGACAGGCGGCAAAGCAGGCTGCCTCCAGTGCGGGACAACTAGCGGGAATGGATTTACGTAACCAATGGGAATCTAGAGCAGCCGATCAGGCTCAACGAATTTTACAATCCCGTGAACAGGAAATGTCCGCTCTTGCCCAGGCGGCAGCGGCAACGGCCAGGTTAGCGGAACAAGCTACCCGCTCCCTACTGGCATTGCAACAGACAGGAAAGCTGTAAGGCATCCCGTGTCTAGCGAGATTAAACTGCCGCCCATCAGTGTAAGCGGCGGTCATCAAATGGGTATCGATACCGGCACTATCCGTGCCAGTGCGTATGCATTAACCCCTCCGGCAACCAGTGCCTTGCAGGTGCAGCAGACCGCCAACGATGCTCTCTCCGCTGCCGCCAGCCTTCCGCGTATCCCTATAGTGGTAGCGCTAATCCAATCCTTATTAACCCTGCGACAGGCAGCTGCAGATACCTGCACTCATATCGTCACTCTGAAACGCAATTTACTGGGGGCAGCTGAGCGCTACGAAAACAGCGAAGCCCGTTCACGCAAATATGTTTCTTCCCTGGACTCGCTGCCATTTTTTGTACTTGGCGGGGGCGCTCTTGGCTATTCACTCTGGAAAGAATGGGATAAGAAACTGGCCACTAATCCGCTGTGGATTGAGCGAGGTGCCTGGGAGGACGACAATCCGTTGCTGGCATTTTTAGGCAACGCGAACGAGGACTACAGAGGAATGTTTCTCGCAATCCCTTCTGCCATATTAGCTCTGGAAATAAAGCTGTCACGTGGACCAAGCAGCCTGAAAGTGGCGCCCAAGATCGGCGCTAAACGCAGCAATGTCCCAGTTCCTTTAGACGCCTACGGATTGGTTACCCAATTCAACCAGGCAAAAGCCTATCCCGATCACGGGGAGATTCGGGTAGTTAAATACCGTACGGGAAAAAATATTGCCTGGCGGGTAGATATTCGCGGTACCCAAGTCTGGAGCGCTCGTGGGCCGCATCCACAAGATATGCGCACTAATCTGCAAACTAATGCGGCCGGTTTGGCAGGAAGTTCTGATATGACCAAAGCGGTTACCCGCGCTCTCGATCAGGCTGGATATCACCGCGGTCAGCCGGTAGAACTGATTGGACATTCCCAAGGGGGAGCCGTGGCGGCGCAGATAGGCGCGAATCCCTATTTAGCGAAAAAATATAACGTCAAAAGTGTGGTGACTATGGGATCTAATATCGGAAGTTTCCGCCCGGCACGGGGGGTACATATAGTGGCGTTAGAAAATGGTGCCGATGTGGTACCGCGTCTGGATGGGCGGACAAATCCCAATGTACCTAATCTGACTACGGTGCAAACCTACCGGGACAATCAGGGATTGGGCGCCAATCATTCTAAAGAGCTATATGCGCAGATAGCAAAGGCTTGGCAACACTCGGGTGACGGCGACTATTACCGTTTTATTGAGACGCGTAACCATAATTTAGGGATAAATAAAAGCACCACTGCCAGCGCGCAATCCTTTGTGGTAAACCGCGAGGAAGCTCCACAACCGGAAAGTTCCAAAGCTTTTGAAAAGTTACTGCAATCTTGGGGAGCGAGTTAACCCCGCAAAGCGGGAGCTTACCCCGGAAAACAAGTGACTCAAGTGGCTGCGAATAGCCAGGCCAAAAGCCGCGGAACCTATACCAGCAGGGTGATTAGTACCAGCATGGCTACCGCTATCTCGATAAAACCAACTCGGGAAACCGTGACTAGCTGCGCATAACGCTGCTGGAGCAGCGGTACTGCCAGGGAGCGTACGAATAGCAGCACCCAAACCACCAGGTGCCACCAGGTTACCCAACCTAAAATAAAGAATCCTACGACTACTGCAGTCAACATGGCGTGACAGGCGACCGAGAATGCTAAAAATACTTGCGATCCGCGTTGGCGCACCAGGGAACGCACGTAGGGAATAGTTGACCAATAGTAAGAGGTAACTATCCAGGCAACAACCAGCATCCAGCTCCATCCTTGCAGGTTGCCAGTGGGGGAAACCACCCATTCAATATTGCTGGTGGCGGTATGTTCTAGCCAGGAAAATGGGGCGAAGGAACGCGAAAACTGGGTTCCAATATCGTAGGCCACCAGGGTCATCACTCCGGTAGCCAATATGGTGGAGGTGCGCGCCAATAGGGAACGTTCCCGGTGGCGTACCGATTCGGTAACTGCGATTACAATCAGCGGGAAGAAAACTATTGCCCATTCCAGCAGGGGAGGAGCTAATAAAAGGCAAACTATTCCTAAAATAAGGGTTATCACCCCATAGATTTGCAAAGGCTTGAAGTAGCGGTCTTTGCGGTGGGAGCGTAGCCAAATTCCTCCCACGTTAAACGCGAAATATCCGCAAATCCACAACGCGAACACTAACCAGTGAATCCAGCGCAGTGAAGATTCGATAACTCCAATCCAATAGGGGAGCAACGCCATCGCATAAGCGCCCTCTTGTGCAGGTACCCAACCGGCACGTGCCCACCGCCCCCAACGGAAATCGTTTTTACTTTTTTGCTTTACGGTTTTTTCTCTTGCATTTTTACCCGCATCTTTTCCTCTAGCCGAGTGATCTTCGTGACCGGAGGGCTTGGCTAGCTGCGAAAACTCCGTGTGAGTGACTCGCCGAAACCTAGAAGTGCGCGCTTGCACTCCCGGCAGATGCAGTTTTTCTAGTGCCGGCGAAACTTTTTCCTTCGCCGGCGCGGCCTCAGCGGACTCCTGAGTGTTGTCTGCCGGGTTCGCGGAGCTAGTCTGATTGGCATCCCTTAGCAAAGGAGCATGCACCTTCTGGATATTGCCGGTGTTGGGAACAGCAGTTACCCCTCCGGTGGCGGTAATCGTCGATCCGTCCTCGGCGCTAAACCCCTGAGGTTTGCGGGCTAGTAACGAACGCCGTTGCGGCTGATTATTACGTCCTGGAAGGGGGCTATCACCGCTGCTGGTAGCAAGTTGATGCGTATCATCTAGTTTGCGAGCAGCGCCCTCCGCGCCGCTTTCTTGTACAGGTAGAGAGCCTGCGCCCTGGGGAGTTTCCGCCGCATCCGAGTCAGGAAAAGTGTCTTTACCAGCGCGGGTATGTAAAGAAGCGTTCGGAATAGTGCTGCGCAACGGTTGCCCCTGAGAGGACATCTCCGCTCGCTTTTCCTTGTCCGCATCCGAAAAATTTTCGGACTTTGCGGCTCCGTACGCTTTTGACACATGGGCAACCGTACTATGAACTCATGAGATTCTGCTTAATCCTGGCTCACGAAGCGGCAACGATTCGGTATCAAATAGATATATAAGCGCCGGTTACAGCGTAAAATAACACTTTGGTCACAATTTTAACAGGGCTAAAAAGTGCGATTTTTCTTAATTAAGATACATTCGCGTCAGGGAATCCGTTGACTGTTACCCGAGCTGCGATTATTAAAAACGCTGGTAGTCGCGGTTTAAAAACTAGATGTCTTTTTGCTGGGACCGCAGTCCTAAGGTGAAAGTATGACTGAAGTTCGTATTCATGGCAGAGGCGGACAAGGGGTCGTAACTGCAGCTGATTTGATTGCCTATGCGGCGTTCACCGATGGGCATCATGCGCAGGCGTTCCCTTCCTTTGGCTCTGAGCGCACCGGCGCTCCGGTGGTTTCCTATTGCCGTATTGAAGATAAAGAAATCCGTACCCGCGAACCCGTACAGGAACCCGACCTGGTGGTGGTGCAAGATGCCACCCTACTGGCGATTATGGACGTGTTTTCGGGTCTGAAGCCGGACGGTTTCGCCCTGGTGAACTCGGCCAAGTCAGCCGCTGAATTGGGGATTGAGGAGGTAGTCGCTGCCCACCCGCAAGGGCACGTGGTGATGATTCCGGCTACCGAAATCGCCAAGAAACACCTGGGACGTCCCCTACCGAACGCAGTGATGCTGGGGGGAGCGGCTGCCCTGACTGGTCTGGTGCGCCTATCCAGCGTTACCCAGGCGATTCAAAACCGCTTCCACGGCAAAGTGGGCGAGGGCAACGTGGCCGCCGCAGTTGCCGCTTACGAAATGGTCAGCTCGATGAAAGAAGAGGCCAAGTAACGTGCTAAAACAAATCGAAGGTTCGCAAGCTATTGCGCAATCAGTTGCTGCCTGCAGTCCCGAAGTTATCAGCGCCTACCCGATTAGCCCCCAAACCCACATCGTAGAGGCACTATCTGCGCTGGTGAAAGCGGGCAAGCTGGGCAGCGCCGAATATATCAATGTCGAATCCGAGTTCGCAGCCATGTCAGCCTGCATCGGAGCTTCGGCAGTGGGGGCGCGCACCTATACCGCCACCGCCTCCCAGGGACTGCTCTACATGGTAGAGGCAGTCTATAATGCTTCTGGCCTGGGATTGCCGATTGTAATGACCGTGGCTAACCGGGCGATCGGCGGGCCCATCAACATTTGGAATGACCACTCCGACACCATGAGCCAACGCGAATCCGGGTGGCTGCAACTGTTCGCCGAGAATAACCAGGAAGCCTCGGATTTGCACGTACAAGCCTTCAGGATTGCCGAAGAACTTTCAGTTCCGGTGATGGTATGTATGGATGGCTTTATTTTGACCCACGCGGTGGAACAGGTAGATGTACCGGAAAAAGAGCAGGTAGAAAAGTTCCTGCCCCCTTATAGTCCCCGCGTCGTCCTCGACCCGACCGATCCCATTACTATTGGGGCGATGGTGGGGCCGGAAGCCTTTACCGAAGTAAAGTACCTTCAGCACGTAAAGCAACTGCAAGCCCTAGAGCTTATCCCCAAGGTTCAGGCAGAGTTTAAGGAAGTTTTCGGACGCGATTCCGGCGGGCTGGTGCGTCCCTACCGGATCGAGGACGCCGAAACCGTAATCGTAGCCATGGGCTCGGTGCTGGGAACCATTAAAGATGTAGTCGACCAGCGCCGGGATAAAGGCGAAAAGCTTGGGGTACTGGGGATTTGTTCCTTCCGTCCCTTCCCCTTCGAGCAGGTAGCCAAGTATTTGGGGGGTGCCAAGCGCTTTGTGTGCCTAGAGAAAGCTTTCTCCTTAGGCATCGGGGGAATCGTGGCCACCCATTGCCGCTCTGCTCTTTCGCGCGCCGGTAAGTCAGTTCGTGACTATGAAGTGATTGCCGGTTTGGGCGGGCGCAACATTACTGAGCGTTCTCTAGACCAGATGCTTGATCAGGTAGCCGCCGATCAGCTAGAACACCTAACCTTCTTGGATTTGGACCAGGAACTGGTCGAGGCAGAGCTGGAACGGGAGAAAGCCACCCGGCGTTCTGGTCCGATCAGTGAAAACATTCAACGTCACGCCACTCAGCGTGCCAATGCGGCGCGCGGAATTTAGGAGGCAGGTAATGTCAGCAACTATGAGTGTTCCGCTTCCGGCACCGCAGTTTCGTGAAAGCGTTGAAACCGCGATTCCGGCACGCGAAAATGTAAAGTTTTACCAGGTAGGCTCCTATGCGGTCGGTAACCGGCTCGCGGAACTAGATTATCGTTCCCTCCAGTCCGACCCCAACCGGATTAACTCGTTAACCTCCGGACACCGCGCCTGCCAGGGCTGCGGGGAAGCCCTAGGGGCGCGCTACGCCCTCGACACCGCGATGGAGGCGGCGGGAAAGGATTTGGTGGCGGTCAACGCTACCGGCTGCCTAGAGGTATTTTCTACTCCTTATCCTGAAACCGCCTGGACGATCCCCTGGGTACACTCCCTCTTCGGGAATGCTCCCGCAGTCGCCTCCGGGGCGGCAGCGGCGCTTCGCGCCAAGGGCAAGAACACCCGGGTAGTTGCCCAGGGTGGCGATGGCGGCACCGTTGATATCGGCATGGGCTGCCTATCGGGAATGTTCGAACGTAATGATGACGTTCTCTATATTTGCTACGACAATGGCGCTTATATGAATACCGGGGTGCAGCGAAGTGGCGCTACCCCGCCTGCGGCACGTACTGCCACTACCCAACCGGTGGGTGAAAATCCTGGAAACGTGTTTGGCCAGGGTAAAGATGTCCCGCGAATCGCCATGGCGCACGAGGTTCCCTACGTGGCAACTGCCACGGTCGCGGATTTGCGCGATTTGGAATACAAGGTACGCAAAGCCATGCAGTTCCGCGGTTCCCGCTATATTCACGTCCTGGTTCCCTGTCCGTTGGGTTGGGGCTCGGCCTCTAATCTGACTATTCGCCTGGCGCGTCTAGCTACTCAATGCGGGTTGTTCCCGGTGTACGAGGCTGAGAACGGGGAAATCACTTCGGTTACCAAGTTGCGTCGCCCGGTGCCGGTCACCGAGTATATGCGTCCGCAGCGGCGCTTCGCCCACGTATTTAAGAAAGGGCAAGAGGACGTCCTAGAGCGGATGCAGCAAATCGCGGATCGTAATATTCGTCGCTACGGCCTCATCGACCCGGAACAACTGGACGAGGACGTACTAGAGCGCATCCTGGCGGCGGGCGAAGACCCCGAGGGGCGCTTTACTAAACGCATTATCGAAGAGGCCTCGAAAGCCAAACGCACCCAAAGCGACGCATTTTCCGTTGATGACCACCCGGTTTCCGGGGCAACCTCTGCTTCAGCGATGCGCCATATTGCCGGAAACGCGGCTCCTAAGGGGGAAAAATAAATGAGTTCCACAGTCCTACCAACTCCGCAGGTACGCAGTGAAGATACTGCCCCTTGGGCAGTGACTTTGAACGTAGGTTCTTCGCTGGCGAATGAAACCGGTTCTTGGCGCACCGAACGCCCGGTTTATGTATCTATGCTGCCCCCTTGCAATAAGGCATGCCCGGCGGGTGAAAACGTCCAGGCTTGGCTCTATCACGCGGAAGAGGGCGACTACGAAGCCGCCTGGCGCGAAATCATGGTAAACAATCCGCTACCTGCCACTATGGGGCGGGTTTGCTACCATCCTTGCCAAACTGCCTGTAACCGCGGGCAAATGGATGAGGCCGTAGGGATTAACGCAATTGAACGTTTCCTGGGCGATAAAGCTATTGAAGAGGGCTGGAACGTAAGCGTAGATGCGGCTCCCACCGGTAAACATGTGTTGGTAGTGGGGGCGGGTCCTTCCGGGCTATCTGCTGCCTACCACCTGCGCCGCCTCGGCCACGAGGTCACTGTAAAAGAGGCAGGTCCCATGGCCGGCGGGATGATGCGTTTTGGGATTCCTAAGTATCGTCTGCCCCGCGAGGTACTCGATGCCGAGATTAAACGGATCGAGGATCTGGGGGTACGTTTCGAGTTCAATGCCAAAGTCGAAAACGTTGACGATGTGGCCGATGACTTCGACGCGGTGTTCTTGGCGGTGGGCGCCCATGTAGGTCGCCACGCTGATATTCCCGCTGGTGCTAGCGCCAAAGTGATGGACGCCGTGGAAATGCTCGCCGAAATGGAAGGCGAAGAAAAACCGATGGTAGGGCGGAAAGTAGTAATCTACGGCGGAGGTAATACCGCTATTGACGCTGCTCGTACCGCCAAACGCCTGGGCGCGGAAGAAGCGGTGATTGTGTATCGCCGTAACCGTGACCGGATGCCCGCCCATGATTCCGAGGTGCGTGAAGCCGAGGAAGAAGGGGTGATGATGCGCTGGCTATCCACTATTAAACATATTGATGGCGGCAAGCTAACGGTGGAAAAGATGGAGCTGGACGAGAACGGCTTCCCCCAGCCGACTGGCGAGTATGAAGAACTCGGCGCCGACTCGGTGGTGATGGCGCTAGGTCAGGAATCTGACTTAGGTCTGGTCGAGCGCGCCCGCGATATTGAAATCGAAAAGGGAGTTGTGCAGGTTAACTCGCAGATGATGACCGGACGCCACGGCGTGTTCGCCGGTGGGGACATGGTTCCTTCCGAACGCACAGTTACGGTGGCGATTGGTCATGGCAAGAAAGCCGCTCGTTATATTGATGCTTTCCTGCACGGAACCGAATACCACAAGCCTCCGGTCACCGGGGATGCCACCTATGACCGCCTCACTAACTGGTATTACGCAGATGCCCCCCACCGGGTACGCGCCAAGATTGAATCTGCCCGCCGGGCTTCTACCTTTGACGAGGTAGTGCAGGGTCTAGATCAAGATTCTGCCCTGTTTGAGGCGCGGCGCTGCATGTCTTGTGGCAACTGTTTCGGTTGCGATAACTGTTTCGGGGTTTGCCCCGATAACGCCATCACCAAGATTAAACCCGGCGAGTACGTGTTCAAGTATGACTACTGCAAGGGTTGCGGGATTTGCGCCGAAGAGTGTCCTTGTGGCTCTATCATGATGATTCCGGAGGAAAGCTAAGAGTCTTCAGAGGAAAGTGCTGTTTATCGGGCGTTTGTGTCTCGGTGTCGGCTGCGTCCTCGCCCTAGGTTTGGGTGCGTAAATGCGCCCAGGTTATGGGCAATGCGCTAATCTTGCCCGCGCCCTCGCCGTCTAAAAGCGCCCTTATCCGGTAATTAGGCGTGCCAGCGAGTAAATCGGCACCGAAATGAACAGAGTAGGCAGCAGGGCGAGTGCCAGTTGCCGCCAGCGGTAATTCTTGCCTGCCGGCACCATAAACAATACGTTGATGCAGGCTACCAAAAGTCCAGAGCCGAATCCCATCCCCAGGGTCATGGTCCAGATAGCCAGAGAGGGATTGCGGTAGGCGAAGGGAATTGCCAGCGCTAAATCGGAATATCCGTAGAGTACAAAATAGGTGAGTAACCCGGCGGCAATGGTTCCGCTCAAAACACAGTACATCCAGCGGATACTGGCGTGTTTAGTGGGAAGAGCCAAGGATAGACACGCTAATCCCATAGCCGGAAGGGCTGCCATTGCCAGCAGATTCATAGTGGGATAGGCGGTAGCTAGTCCCCAGGCGGAACCTGCTGCCACCAGGGCGCATCCGGTGATAGTACTGGATAACGACCAGGTAGTCAGGGGGCGATGTTTTCCCCGGGTCATTTCCGCGATAAAGGCCGCCAGCAGACACCAAGACAGTACCAGCGGCACCCAAGTGAGATTAGTGGTAATGAAGGTGGCGAGCAGACAGCCGATTCCGGTTATCGCCACTACGATTCCGGTGCGGACCGGGCTGGGAGCTTGGGATAGCCCGCCCCAGGTGATGGCAACCGCGATAGTTACTGCCGCGGCGATTAGCACCACCAGGTAGGGGTTCCAATGCAGGAATAACAGCATCGCCAGGGGAGGAAGAGCGGCCAGTAACGCTACCCACCAGCTGCGGGCGGCGATAGGAGAAACTGATTTATTCCCCGGAGAATCTGGCAGTTTGCTTGCCTGTGGTATGGGGGAAACAGCAGATACTCCCGTTAAATCCAGTCGTTTCGACGAATAAGAGGTACCTTGCGCGAAACTTGCTGCCCCATCGCCTGCCGCTGCGGTTGTTAGCTCAGCGGGCGGGGTTGCGCTGCGGGATGCCCCTAGAGGACTAGCTGCCGAATCTTCCATATCCTCGATGTTCTCACGGTTTTGCTCTTCGCCCAATTACGCCAGTTTTCTGGCTTGCTGCTTCCCTACTCTACTAGGCTTAAACCCATGATGGATTTACCTTTAGGCTTGGCGAAAGAATTAATCCCCTTGGCGTGGCTATTAGGCTCGTGGCGGGGCTGGGGAACCACGAATCTGCCCAAGGATCCGGGAGCCAAAAACGGCGAGCGCGAGCAATGTTTTATTTGGCAAGAAACTACTTTTCGCGCTACCGGCACCAGTTTGCAGCAAGTAACCCTTACGTGGCTGGCTGAACCGGTAGGCGATGCCCCCGATATGCAAGCTGATGCGGCCACTGGCTTGTCCCAGTTGCGGCGAGGATCCTTGCTGTGGCGGGAAGATACTTCTTGGCGAGTGACTGCTTCGGCGGTCGCAGATAGCGAGCAAGAGGCGCGTTCGCGGTGCCGCCTGACATCTTCCGGCGGACCCTACACCGAAGAGGTTTCCTGGGAGGCGGTTTCGATGGGGCCTAGGATCATGATTTCTTCTCGCCGCGCCCCTGCCTCCTTTGAGCAGCTCAGCCGGATGATGGGGCTGGTTTCTTCGGAACTGTTCTGGGCGCAAGATTCAGTTTTACCGGGTAAAGATTCCGAATCTGATTTTTCGGCGCGTCTGCTGCGCCTGCCTGCGGGGGAGGAAACCTTAAGCGCTCCCGGGGTGACTTCTTTGCCCGCCGGAGAGGATCCTAGAGGGGATTTAGATAAAGAGGAAGCCGCTGCCCCGGAAGAGAAAAAAGATAGCGGTCAGACAGCAGCCGAAGAGAGCGAAGAAACTCCTGATAGCCAGCGGAAACCAGGAGACTAGACGTGACTTTTGTAGATAACCAAGTGGCTTTGCGGGCCGGATACGGGATCGCGGAAACCGGTCTCGAGGTGCTCACCGTGTCTGGCCCGGATGTGCCCTCCTGGCTAACCACCTTATCTTCGCAGATAGTAAGGGATATGGGCGCGGGGGAGAGCCAGGAAATGCTATTCCTGGACGCTAATGGCCGAGTTAAATTCGCGGCCGGAATTGTTTGGGCGGGCGAGGTTGCCTGGCTGTTTACCCCGGACGCCTCGGCTTTGGCGCAGTTTTTAGAATCTATGAAATTTATGTCGCGGGTAGAAGTAACCGCCCACCTCGACCAACAGGTCTGGGGATTTTTTGCCCCCAGCCTGGCAGAGGAAGTGCTAGCCGGTTTTGGTCCTATCTGGGCTGACCCCTGGCCGGGGATTACCCCCGGCGGCACTGCCTATTCCCCGCGCTCTGAGGTGCATCCGGGGCGGGATTGCCTGGCGCGCCTGGGGGTGATTCCCGGCGAAAAGACCGCCAAAGTCCACGCCGAATTGCGTAGCCGCTGGGAACAGGTATCTTGGCCACGAGAAACTGAGGACGGTTACAGCCTGTCTGCCCCGGTTTTTGCTGCCGAGTCCGATTGGCGGGCGTTGCGGATAGCGGCTTGGCGCCCCTACGGAACCGATATTGATCAACGCACCCTGCCGCATGAACTGGATTGGCTCCGCACCGCTGTACACCTAAATAAGGGATGCTATTGCGGGCAAGAAACCGTGGCACGGATAGTTAACCTGGGGCATCCGCCGCGGCGGGCAGTGTTTTTGCACCTTGACGGCACTTCCTCTCTGCTTCCGCCCGCAGGCGCGGAACTTTATGCGGGCAGCCGCAAAGTCGGTACCGTGCGGGTAAGTGCTAATCATTTCGAGGACGGACCGATTGCCTTGGGGTTAGTTAAACGGACTGCTCCCACCGGGGAACTAACCGTCAGCTGGCAAGAGGGCGAGGAAGAGCACTCTTTAGCGGCAGCGGCGACGGTAATTGGGGATCCCTCTGGGGTTTCCTGGCTGGGACAGTCCCCCATTGACCGGAAAGCCTTTGCTGACGCCTCACCGCGTTCAGATTCCGGATCGTTAAATATCGCCGGTTAGGAGAGTTTTATGCGTACCTTAATTCAAAGAGCGCTGTCTGCCGAGGTAACGGTGGACGGTAAAACTGTCGGCAAGTTGGAGCGCCCTGGCATCGTGGCTTTCGTGGGGATTACTCCCGGTGACGGGCAGGCACAGATCGATTGGACAGTGCGGCGTCTGCTGAATCAACAAATTTTTGAAGGCGGAGTTTCGGCTCTGGAGGCGGGCGCGCCTTTGCTGGTAGTTTCCCAATTCACCCTCTATGGTTCGGTGCGTAAGGGACGCCATCCTTCCTGGACTTACGCAGCTAAGGGTGAGGTAGCGCGTCCTATTTTTGAAAAATTGGTAGCAGATTTGCGCGCGGGCGGCGCCGAAGTGGAAACCGGGGTATTCGGGGCGATGATGCAAGTGTCGCTAGTTAATGACGGCCCTTTTACTTTGTGGCTGGCAAAAGAACCGGAGGGTTTCCCCGCTTAACTGAGCGCTTTGGTGACACTTAGTCACCTAAAGTATTGTTTGTAGTGGTAACAGTAATGTTTCTAATGATTAGGGGTGGTGCCAGAGGCCGCCCTCGTCTAACGTTCACGAAACTCTAATGTTTCCCAGGGTGTTTACCTGGGGCTTTTGTCCTGTGAACCTCTACACGTTTTTGCGGGTCGGATGACCGGATGTGATTTTAACTTGGCTGGTAGCAGGGGATACGTTGGTTTGCGTGCCCCAAAAATTTTGAGAAAGTCTTAAGAATTTGTTGCGGTGTTCCATGAAAATCTTGTAAGATGGTAGATGCATTAAAGTATATTAACTGCACAAAGACAAGTTAATAGTGTTCCTGTCGGCATTAACAACAGGCCAGGTCCCTCCAGGCTGGGCGTTTGGGCATGACATAACCCGGATGAACGCCTCGTCAGGATCTGTTGGTGGAGATGCCGATCCCTCCTTCTAGTAGACACAGGATAAATGATGATTAACAGTCAAACTGCGAAGTTGTTGCGGCGTTGGATCGTCGCTGGATTAGCTGCCGCATTGGCTCTGGCGTGGACTATCACCACCTTGGTAGCCCCCTCCCAGGCCTCCACGGATCAGACCTACAATATTTCCGACACCTTCCAGGGAACCAGCTCCCAACAGCCGGTTTCCTTAAACATGGGGGACGGCTGGAATGATACTGGTGCGGTAATTAATTTCAGTTACAGGCAGAATACTGGACAATGGACAAATTACCAGCGTTATGCAGCGGAAAATGGGCGTACTCAGCAGTTCCAGGAAGCTCTGGATCGTAACTTTGAAGATAATATGGAAGCTTTGGGAACTGCCGGCAGGTATTTCCACATTCAGTCGTATCCCGCGGCTGCTCACGGTGCGATTATCGGCGGTGTCTTCTGCGCAGACCCCGAAGTAACCACCGTCGATTATTACCATTTAGGAAGTTCGAAGGATCTCCGAGACAAAGCAAATAAGCTGGAGATGACCCTTGATCCTGCTCAAGCCATCGCAAATACCGGTTCACGAGCATACCGCACTGGTTTCAATATGACTGATGACCAGAAAAAGCAGATGCAGATATTGGCTTATCTCTACCAGGGCGGAGATCCTCGCCTAGAATATGTAAAAGCTGATAAATCAGTCGCTGCCCAGGAATTTATAAAGCAGAACCAAAGTGCGTTCGACGCCTATGACAAGGCGATGGCGCAGTTTGCCGGTAAGACTACCGCTCAGAAAAATGCCATGGCTCAGGTAATTGCTTGGTATATAACCAAAGGCGAATGGTGGGCTATCAATGATTCACGCATAAACCAGGCCGCAGGTGCTGCTTACTACGCAATCGCTGATCTTGCTAAGCAAAAGATAAATCTCTGGGAGGCCTACCAGACCTTAAAGAACAACGAAAAGATAAAGAATGAGGAAGAGTATAAGGCAGCTCTCGCAAAGTGGAAGGCAGATACCGCAAAGGCGATTGCGGAACAGGACGCTCTTTATAAAACTAACTCTGAGCTACTTAGCTCCCTGAAAATAGCGGTTTACCGCGCCAATGAAACGCAGTTCCGAGTACAGTTAACCGGTTCTTCTCAGGCAGCTGCCATGCTTGAAAAGTACGGCAAGGTTACTTTGACCGGTACTAACGTAAAAATTCCTGCGAATGTCACCATTGCGCAGCTAAGTGAAGGCATCCTGGTAGATGCGGAAGTACCAGCCGGTACTGGTTGCGGGAGCAGTGTTGCTGCTTCTCTGACTGCTGAATTCAGTGGCGATATGGAAATGTCGGCTATTTATACGTTCAGCAAGGGCAACGAGCCATTCCAGCGTCAAGTAATCCTGAATAAATACAAGATTCATGTGTCGGGTAACTCCACTCATGGTTTCAGCTTCGGAACCACTTGCCCGAAGGAACCTGAGCCCAGCATCGGCACCACTCTAGAGGGTCCCGGTAAGGATCCTAAGCTGATTGATACTGCCGGCATGAAAGACGGCGATACCGTAACCTTGATTGACAAGGTGAAGTTCGAAAACCTTAAGGGCGGACAGAACTACGTCATTAAAGGTGAATTGGTAGACGGTGATGGCAATAGCGTTGGAGTAACCGGCGTCAGCGACCCCTTTGACCCTGAAGCATCCGGTGGGATTAACAACGGGAAGGGATACTATTCCGGAACCGTCAATATGGCCTTCCAGGTTCCGGTGAAGAAGATTCGTGAGAACGAGAAACTGGTGGCTTACGAAACTCTCTACAAAGGCACTACGCCCCAGAGCGGAAACGAAGTCAAAGAGCACAAAGACAAGAACGATGCCAGCCAGACCGTAACGGAAAAGCCGCGGATTGGCACCACTGCCAAGGTAAACGGGGAATCCCTAAATGATGGCAAGATAGCACGCCCGGCCGAAGGCGCGGATGTAAAGATTACTGACACCGTCGTATGGCACAAGCTGCAGCCCGGTACCTACACTCTCAGCGGCAAGCTGATGAAGAAGGTAGGTGACCAGGTAAGTGAAGTACCCGGATCCGCCACCCAGAAGAATTTCAGCGTTTCTGGTGGTAAAACCGGCACGGTTACGATGGATCTCAAGTTGCCGTCTAAGCAGATAGATCCCGGCGCCTCCTATGTGGTGTTTGAGAAAGTCTATAAGGGCGGAAATAACACCTCCGGTGAGCCCGTTGCCAAACACGAAGATCAGAATGATGATGGTCAGACCGTAAGCGTCAGCCCCAAAGAGCACAAGCTGCCCACTATTAAGACTGTGGCCTGGGTGCGAGATGACGGGAAATCCCTAATCAGCTCGGTTGAGGCCGACGGTAAAGACTTCATTGTCAAAGATAAGATTGAATATAAAGATCTTAAGGTCGGTACTTACACTGCCTTTGCCACTCTGGTTAATAAAGATAACCCCAAGGAAATCATTGCCAGTGGACGGCAAGTATTTACCAACGGTACTGAAAACGGCTCCACCCTGGTAGAGCTGGCAGTTGACGGCTCCAAGGTAAAGGCCGATGGCAAATACGTAGTGTTTGAACGTATCTACCAAGGCGAGCAAACCACTGAGCCCAGCGGTGAACCCTACGCGAAACACCAAGAGATTAATGATCAGTCACAGACAATCACGGTAGCGCCCAAGAAGGCAGTACCTGCCGAGTTCAAGATTGTGAAGAAGACCGAAGGCGATAACGCCAACACCGATCGGGTATTCGACTTTGATGTTGCCTGTGGGGGCTACAAGACCACGGTGGCTGTGGTAGTGCGTAAAGGTCAAACCCAGGGTGAAACCAAGGTTTCTGACTCCGCCCTCACCAGTGGCATGAGCTGCCAGGTGAGTGAGCAGGAAGTAAACGACAACCTAAATACGGTGAAAGTAAAGTTCTCGGGTACCAACACCAACAGTGACCGTACTGTTGCTAAGTTCAACCTCACCGAGAACAACGCTAAGACCGTAGTGGTCACTGCGACCAACACTTTCACTCCGAAGCAGGCCAAGTTCACGGTTCGCAAGAACGTAGAAGCAGCCGAAGTAACCCACTTCAGCGTGCCGAACTCCTTCGACTTCTCCTACAAGTGTGATGGCGATGCCTACTGGAAGACCATACCCACTTTGAAAGCCGGAGAAACCTCAGCAGCAATCAACGTGAAACCTGGCGTTAAGTGCGAGGTGAAAGAAAATAGCGCCACTCCGCATAATCTGAACCGCACCCTCACATGGGACGGCGCGGATAGCCAAGCGGACGGGATTGCTACCTTCCGTACCGATGCCAATAACAACGTGGCACTGGTCGCCACCAACACCTACACCGAGAAGACCGGGCAACTGGAAATCTCCAAGCAGGTAGTGGATCAAACCGCCGGTGCGGGTAACATTCCTGGTACCTTCCAAATGAAGTACCTGTGTGCTACCGGACAAAAGGCCTCCAGTCTAACCGTCCCGGAAGGTTCGGTAAGCGTAAACAAAGGTGGCACCGCAACCATTACCGGTATTCCGGTAGGGTCGCAGTGTGCAGTCTACGAAGATACCACCGGTATTAACGTACCTAACACTACTTTGACCACTACTTTCGACGGACAAGCTCCCAAGATGGTCACCCTCGGTGGTCGTACCGTGCATAACGCGGCACTGTCCAACCCGATTCAGGCTGGGGAAAGCCAAAAGGCCACTATCAAAGTCGAAAACAAATACGTCAATCAAAAGGTTGGCGGATTCGAAGTTAAAAAACTAGTTTCCGGAGTAGTTTCCCCGGAAACCGTCCTCAAAGACGTAGCCTTCGACTTTGGTTACTCCTGCACCATTCCTGGTAGCTCTTACCCGGTAAAGGGTAACTTCAAGCTCAAGCATGGCCAGACGTTCTCCAGCGCCGATCCCACCCGCCCGCAGCTGAATAACCTGCCGGTAGGTACCGAATGTAAGGTCTGGGAAGAAACTCCGAAATCGGTAGAAAACGCCGATTAAGCAGGTTCCGGCATGCAGGTAGTTGGAAATGAGGGAGTAAAGGCTACTGCCAGCAAAGACAAACTGGAAGTAACTATCAAACTCAAGAGCGCAACGGCGAAAGCCAATATCCTGGCGACCAACCAGTACACCCAGGAACTAGGTGCGTTCACCTTGAAGAAGGTTGTTAAAGGGAATGCGGATCAAACACAAAATATTAGTGCCTACCGCTTCCAACTAACCTATAGGGATGGAAACAATGCCCACGAACAAGAGGTAACTCTATTCCCGGGTGCCTCCAAGTCCTACTGGGGTCTGCCCCTGCACAGCCAAGTTCAGGTGAAAGAACTAGGAGCTATTGATTCCTCCGGCAAGTTCATTCCGGTAAATGAGCTATCTACCGCCAAGGTGAAGCACGCCATCAGCTGGAATGGTAGCCAGAACGATTCTTCAACCGCAGCCTCCAACACCTTCACCATCGACAAGCCGATGACCAAGGCACAGTGGGAAGCTAACGGCAAACAAGGCAACGTGGTGGTAACTGCCACTAACAGCTACCAGCAGATTGAACAAAAGGGTACCTTCTCGGTACAGAAGACCTCGGTGAAAGTTGCCGGCGAAAGCAAGGATAAAGTAAAGAACCTGCCCACCAGTTACAACTTCACCTACAACTGCACCGATGGTACTCATGGCAATATCTCGACCGTCAAGCCGGGCGGAGAACCGGTATTGGCGTCCGCCCAGTTCCGCGCCGGCACTGTCTGCACCGTAACTGAGCAGCAAGTCCTACCTAAAGGCACCAATGCCCAGACCGTGAGCTGGACAGTTGACGGTAAGGGCGCAGGAGTCGGTCCCGCCTCCGGAACCAGCGTGAACGTAACCATTGGTTCGGACGCCAAGACTCCGGTTGCCGTGCAGGCTGCCAACGAATACCAGACCCCCGATGAGCCGAAGATTGCCACCGAGCTGAAAGGCGAGGGACGCGACGGCAATATCGACCTGGTTGAGGGCGCAGATCACAAGTACACCCTCACCGATAAGATCAGCTACTGGAACCTGGAGGTCGGCAAGACTTACAAGTTCTCTGGAGAACTAGTGGTGCCTAACGCGGACAAGACCGATGCCACCCGCACCGGAATCACCGCTGAAAAGGAAGTAACCATTACCACCGCCAGTGGGGTAGTGGAACTACCGTTCACCCTTACCCAGGAACAAGTAGCTAAGTACTCGACACTGGTAGCGTTCGAACAGCTAGACCTGAAAGTCGATGGCGGATTCGAGCCGGTTACCAAGCACGAGGATCCCAAGGACGAAAACCAGACCAAGCAGGTTAACCCCTGGATTGCGACGGTACTCACCGACGAGGGCGGCAACAAGCAGATCGACACCACCGGTAAAGCCGATAGCGATCTGGTAACCCTGGTTGACACCGTGAAATACCGCAACCTGGAAGCAGGTAAGACCTACCACCTGACCGGGAAACTGGTTGACGGTTCCGGTAAGGGGATTGGCGTAAACTCCACCTCCAAGGCGTTCACCGTTCCCGGTACTGCAGGAACCCTGCAGTCCGGAGAAGCTACGATGACCTTCCAGGTCACCGTGGGGCAAATCCGGAAGAACCCGAAACTGGTAGCCTTCGAATACCTCCATCCGGGAGAGCCGAATAACCCCGGTGGCGAAACCGTGGTGACCAAGCACGAAGACCCGAATGATGAAAATCAGACGGTAAATGAAGGACCGCGGGCGGCAACTACCGCTACCAACTCGGTTGGTACCAAGGTATTTGATGCCAAGACCCCGGCTAAAGTTCTTGACCGTGTACAGTGGGCGAAACTGCCCGCCGGCAACTACGTGCTGGTTGGCACCCTGATGGATAAGGCAACCAAGCAGCCGGTACCGAACGTTCAGGCGCAGGTCGTCAAGTTCTCGGTCGCCAGCGGAGAACTAAAGGGCACTCAAGAAATGACCTTCGAGGTGCCTGCGGATCAGGTGAAAGCCAAGTCGCAGTTCGTAGCCTTCGAGAAGATCTACCGCCAGGGCGATGTCGATGAAAACGGCAACGTCATTGACGGCAAGACTCCGGTCGTTGAGCACTCGGATATTAATGACAAAGCCCAGACCGTAAACGTTGGTGAAGAGCCGCAAAGCCCGGTAGAGCCGAAACTCACCTTAGAAAAGGTAGTTGAGAGCGAAGGACTAGAGGTTCCCTCCACCAAGCAGTTCGCCTTCACTTTGAAGTGCACCAGCCCGATTGATGGTAAGTCGCAACAAAAGACCTTCCAGGTAACTGCTGGGTCTCCAATCGACCTGCCTTACGTCGAGGGCGCCAACTGCACCATTACAGAGAATCGCGCGGCAGCCAAGGTAGCGGGGATTGCCCCCTCCCAGGTAGCCTTCAGCGCCAACTCCGACAAGATTGGTCTGAGCAGCTCTGAAAACACGGCTACCTTCACCATGCCGAAGAAAGAACTCACGGAAGTGAGGGTGGCATTCACCGCCACCAACACCTACCCGGCGCCGGAAAAGCCCACTGTAGCGACCTCGGCTAAAGATGCTAACGGCACCACCGGTATGTACGGTCAAACGAAGCAGGCCAACCAGGTTTACGCTGGAACCTCCGCCAAGATCGTGGACCAGGTATCCTGGGCTAACCTGTTGCCCGGTGACTATGTACTAATCGGTAAGCTGATGGATAAGAAGACCGGCGAAGCGGTTACTTCCTACTCTTCTGCCCCAGTAACCTTCACGGTGCAAGAGGGCGAGAAGAACGGGACTCTAGATAACGAGTTCACCGTCAGTGGAGAATCGCTCAAGTCCGGCAGCCGCTACGTGGTTTACGAATACATCTACCGCGCAGGTGATGTAAACGGTGTAACCCCGAACAATGGCGCCAAGCCGGTGGCAGAACACGCGGTGATTACCGATGCCGACCAGACGGTTGATGCGATTACGCCTCCGCCAGCTCCGGCAGCCAAGGTTAAAATCCTTAAGAAGGTAGTGGTTTCGGGTATGGATGACGTGTCCGCTAACCGCGCCTACTACTTCACCGTGAGTTGCCACGACAAGGACGGCAAAGCCCAGGGCGATAACACTGTGCTGGTACGTCCGAACGTGGCTACCGAAGTAACCGGTTTGCGTAGCGGCTACGTATGCTCCATAAACGAGGATTTGCGTAACGCTATCGAACAGCAGGTGACCCCCTCGGTCTCGCTGACCAGCGGAACCAATGGTTTCACCGTGCAGCAAGACTCCACGGCAGGTGCGGCACACTTCACCGTGCCAGCGGCCACCGACCAGGTACCCGAAGTGCTGGTGAACGTGACCAACACCTACAACAAGATGGGTAAGCCGGAACTGCAGACCAACGCGGTAACCGATAACGGTACCTCTAGCGTGCAGGCAGGAACTGCCACCACGGTAACCGATAAGGTCACCTGGAAGAACCTGCCGGAAGGTAAGTATCTGCTGACCGGTAACCTCATGCACATTACTGATAACAACGCTGCTCCGGTAGCGGGAGTTACCAACGAACCCGTGGTACTGGAAATCACCAAGGATAACTCCTTGGCAGGCTCCACCACCATGAAGTTCAATGTGCCTGCAGGGGCAATCAGCCAGGCCGGAAAGTACGTAGTGTACGAATATCTCTACAACTACGAAGACACCGACGGCACCAACCCCAAACCGAACACCTCTACTGTGGTTTCCCACAACGACCCCAGCGATGATGCGCAGACCGTGACGGTTACCGAGGCTCCCTCGGTAAGCACCACTGCCACCACCAATGGGGAAAATGAAAAGGAAATCCAAAAAGGTAAGGCTGCGGAAATAACCGATACCGTCAACTGGAAGAACCTGCCCGCAGGTAACTACCAGGCGCTCAGCCAACTGGTTGACATGAAGGGTAATTCGGTTCCTGGTGCGACCACCAAGGCTGTTCCTTTCACCGTGAATAAGGGCGTAACCGCAGGTAGCTTGACCACCAAGATTCAGGTACCGGCGTCAGCGACCGGAAACTCGGGTGCGAAGTTCGTAGTATTCGAACGTATCTACCGCGCCAATGAAGTTAACCCCCAGACCGGACAGCCGGTGCAGGGTGCTGAACCGGTAGTATCCGAGCTGGATTTGAACTCCATCAACCAGACGGTGACGGTAGTTGAGAAGCCGCAGGCGCCGCCCAAGATCAGCTTCACCAAGGTGACTGAAAAGGTTCAGGACGGACAGGTGCCGGACAAGGATCGCAAGTTCAAGTTCACCATTAGCTGTGACAAGAACTTCGGCGGAGCCTTCACCTTCGATATGCCTGCGGGTGTGTCGGCTGGTCTACCTTCCAAGCATCAGCCGCAAACTGGTGCGGTATGTACCTTGACCGAGATGCTGACCGATGAGGCAAATCCGGACGGAATCTTGCCAGAGGCGATTACCTTCAGCTCCTCGCATCCGGAAATGATGGCGGTATCAAAGATTAATAATCAGACCGTCCAGTTCACGGTGCCGAGTGTAGATACCGATGTGATTCCGGAAATCCAGGTCACCATCAAGAATATCTACAGCAAGGACTTCCCAGAACTAGGTACGGTTGCGCGTGACAACGCTGACCAGGACAAAGTGTTGAACCTCAAGAAGGGCGAAAACGCTCAGGTTCAAGACGTTGCCACCTGGAAGAACCTTGCCTCGGGCAAGTACACCATGATTGGTACCTTGATGGACAAACTGACCGGCAAGCCAGTCGTAGGGGCGAACACCCCGGCGGTTAACTTCGAAGTCAAGAAGGGCGAAAAGACCGGAACCATCAATGCACTATTCACCGTGCCGGCAGAGAATATCTCTAGCAACTCCAGCTGGGTAGTCTTTGAACGGGTCTACAAGGCCTCCGATGTTAAAGATGGCAAGGTTGTGGGTAAAGCTACCCCGGTAGTTGATCACTCCAACTTTGAAGACGCCGACCAGACGGTTCAGGTAGTAACTCCGCCGGCCTCACCGGAACAAAAGACTCCGGAGATCGCCACGGTTGCTAAGAATGGAACTACCTTCAACGATGGAACCAAGGATGCAAACTTCGGTAAGAAAGTCTTGACCCCCGGTCAAGAGTCAGTAATCGAAGACACGGTCAAGTGGAAGAACCTGGAACCCGGTGAATACACCATTACCGGAACTCTGATGGATAAATCCACCAAGGCTCGGCTAACCTACCTGGATAAGGATGGTAAGCAGCAGGATGGCGCGAAAGCTGAACGTGGCTCCTTCCACGTAGAGGAAGGACAAACCAGCGGAGAGGCGAAAGTCTACTTCAGGGTTAAGGGGGAAGCTATCGAGGCTAACCGGCAGTACGTGGTGTTCGAGGATCTCTACAAGACCGCGGATATCAAGGATGGTGAACCTAGTGAGGGTGCCCAAAAGGTTGCCCTCCACCGTGACATCAATGATGCGGCACAGACCGTTAGCGGGGATAACCCCACTCCGGGAACGCCGCCCGAAACACCTAAGACCCCGAACACTCCGGGAACAACGCCTCCGACCCCGGGAACTCCCTCTGGTGGGTTCCCGCGCGTGGTGCGCACGGTACTAGCTAAGACCGGCTCCACCACTGGAATCATGGCAATGACCGGTGTTCTGGCAATGGTTGCGGGAATCGGATTAGTACTAATCCGCCGCTACCAGCGCGAAGAACTCGAGGACTAGGAAATAGACATAACTAAATAGCTAGAAGGATCTCGGGGTCGGAAGCAGAGCTTCCGACCCCGAGGCTATGTAGCGCGCTCCCTTTCGGGGGTATAAATCCTGGCGCTCACTGAACAATTGCTGGTGACAAGTCGGGTTTAGCTCGGTAAAAGCAGCAAATGTGAGGGGCGGGGGGGGGGGGATAGCTTTTTCCTCCTGCCCAGAGTCCGGGAAATACCGCAGGTATTTCCCGGACTCTATGCCCACCGCGCCCACTCGGACAAAAGCTATCCCCCCGCCTTCTTTTAGTGTTTGTCGTTCTTTTATCGGCAGTGACCCTTATATTTCGCCAGAATATCGTTTCTGGACAACGTTTCCGCGCTCTTATCTGTCTCAAAAGGGAGCGCGGTGAGGGTCTTATCTTTTTCTGGTAGCTTCGAATCCGCATATGTACTGGGATAAGCGTGGCAGACGGGTCGCGGCCGGTAAAAGATACGAGAGGGGCTTGACCGGCGAAGCCGGTCACGGGGTCCCCGGAGTGCTTTTACCGAGCCAGACCCGTGTGAAGGTATTTCACATTGTTATAACGGAAAATCGGCAGAAAAATGCCCTCCCTGCTTTTTGCAGGGAGGGCATTGTTTATAAGGTTTGAGAAACTATTTATCTAGTTTGTCTTTGACTGCGTCAACGGCCTGGTCGGCTTTATCGGCTACGTCTTGGGCAACCTCTTTCGCCTTGTCCTGAGCCTTTTCTGCAGCTTCTTCCGGATCGAATTCGCTCACTTCTACGTCCTCCCAATACTCTTCTGCCCAGGGGTCATCGACCGGCTGAGAACGGCGGTAAAGCAGGTAGCCGGCGCAGGCGGCAGCCGCTGCTAGTACCAGGAACAGTAGAGTTTTACGCCCCCGCTTAGGGGCTGGTTTACCAAACTTTTCCGTTGATTGCTTCTTCACTTGCTTAGCAGCCTCCTTTAAAGACTTCTCGGAATGCTTCTTGACTTCGTGGAACTGGTCTCGCATATTATCAACCGCGTGTTCCACACCCGGTACTAGGTCGCTGCTGACCTTTTCCTGCAAATCCTGTGCACCCTCAAGAACAATATCCTTGCCTTGATCCGCCAGGGATCGCGCCTGTTTCAACAGCTTGTACGGGCAGCATGTTTTCATGTTAGCTCCTTTAACTTAGGCGTACCGAGGCTCCCCCGCTTCGGCAACGACAATTAGTACATTTCCAGTTTAGACGTTCAAACCAAACTTGTGGGAAGAATAAGCCCAGGGAATAACTCGATTTAGAAGGGTTGAGTATCGGATTTTTAGCTTTCATGAGAGGATAAAGGCTATGGAAGCAACAATTCACACTTCAAAAGGCGACATCAAGGTCGAACTGTTCCCGGATAAAACTCCGGTAACCGTAAATAATTTCAAAGGTTTGGCTACCGGAGAGCGCGAATGGCAAAACCCCGCCACCGGGCTTAAATCCAATGAGCCCCTCTATGACGGGGTGATTTTCCACCGTGTCATCCAGGGTTTCATGATTCAGACCGGCGATCCCTTGGGTACCGGTACTGGCGGGCCGGGCTACCGTTTCGGCGATGAAATTGTTCCGGAACTGACTTTTGACGAGCCCTACGTACTGGGAATGGCGAATGCTGGTCCGGGAACCAACGGCTCTCAGTTCTTTATCACCCAGGTGCCGACCCAGTGGCTAAACGGTAAACACACTGTGTTTGGGAAAGTCACTGACCAGGCCTCCCGCGACGTGGTTGACGCCATCGCGGCGGTTAGCACCGATGGACGTGACCGTCCCCTCGAGGACATCACCATTAAGTCCATCGAAATCAGCGAGTAACTTTTATTTGTCCGCCACTTCGGTGGCGGACAAATTTAACTCTTAGGAGAAATGACGAATCCAAACAACCGCGTCAATGTAATCAATGTTCTCATCATTGCCTGCGGGATTGTCTATGTGGCATCGTGGCTGGTTCCCGGACTGGTAGATCAATTCCTGTTCTATCCCAGTTTGGGTTTCACTGAGCCTTGGCGCTTCCTAACCGCGGCCTTCCTGCACGGCGGAATCGTGCATCTGGCCTCTAATATGGCGTTCCTGTACATTTTGGGGAGCTTGGCTCTACGGGTAATGAGCAGCTACCAGATTCTCTTAATCTACTTGCTGTCTGCCTGGGGAGGCTCGCTCGGTACTTTGGCGTGGGCATTGCTCACCGGTCAGCAGCAGGCAGTCGTGGGTGCCTCCGGGGCGGTCCTCGGACTGTGCGCGGGAGTATTCGTCTACACGCGCAACCTGCACGCCTCCTCCAGCGCTCTAGGCGGGCTACTGCTTATTAACCTGCTAATCGGGTTCGTGATTCCTAATGTGTCTTGGCAAGGACACCTAGGGGGCGCCCTGGTGGGAGCCTTTATTGGCTGGGCGTTGCACTTGGTGGCAGTTATTTCGGGCAGACGTGGGCGAAAGCAACTGGGGCAAGCCATCCCGGATGTGGTAGATCGTCAGCGCGCCAGCGCCACCGTGAAACGCACTCAAATAATAGGAAACCTGCTGGTAACCGTAGTTTCAGTGGCGTTACTATTGATGGCGACTGTGGGGTGCTATATCTAGGTTTCACCTGGGGTAATCCCCGGGACAGAACCAGGGAACTTGCCTTATCTACGCCCTTGGAACCTGCCCTATCGCCCCTCTCTTAAATCCGCCGTCCTCTTCTTGGTAAAAAATAGCCTTAGCCGGTAGTGAAACCAGGTGAGAGCAAGGGCAAAAAGCTAATAATGTACATAGGGGAGTCAAGTCCCTAACCGAAAGAATCCTCCCCAAAGGTCAAGGAGAAAAATGTTCGAACGCTTTACAGATCGGGCGCGCCGGGTAGTGGTGCTGGCGCAAGACGAGGCGCGCAGCCTGGAGCATAACTATATCGGCACCGAACATATCCTGTTGGGGCTGATTCGGGAAGGCGAGGGCGTAGCCGCGAAAGCCTTAGAAATGGCGAACATTTCCCTTAAAGGCGTCCGTGACCAGGTCATTGAGATCATCGGCAAGGGCGAGAACGATTCGAAAGACCACATCCCCTTTACTCCGCGTGCCAAGAAAGTCCTGGAACTATCGATGCGAGAAGCTCTACAGCTGGGGCACAACTATATCGGCACCGAACATATCCTGTTAGGCCTGATTCGCGAGGGCGAAGGCGTAGCCAACCAGGTGCTCACCAACCTGGGCGCTGACCTGGGAAGTATTCGACAAAACGTGATTCATCTACTCTCCGGTTACCCGGGAGCGGGGCAAAACGAAGCGGGCGGAGAAACCGTGGGGGTCGGCACCGGTTCACAAAAGCCCCAAAAATCCGGTTCGGCAATCCTAGACCAGTTCGGGCGCAACCTGTCCGAGGCGGCTAGGGAAAACAAACTAGATCCGGTGATTGGGCGCATCAACGAGATGGAACGGGTAATGCAGATCCTCTCGCGGCGCACCAAGAACAACCCGGTATTGATTGGGGAACCCGGGGTGGGTAAAACCGCGGTGGTAGAGGGGCTCGCGCAGGCGATTGTGCGCGGAGACGTCCCCGAAACCCTTAAAGACAAGCATATTTACTCCCTGGATATGGGGTCGTTGATTGCGGGTTCGCGTTACCGTGGTGATTTTGAGGAACGCCTGAAGAAAGTTTTGAAAGAAATCCGTACTCGCGGGGACATTATTTTGTTCATCGACGAGATTCACACCCTGGTGGGGGCAGGCGCCGCCGAGGGCGCGATTGATGCCGCCTCCATCCTTAAACCCATGTTGGCACGGGGAGAGCTGCAGACCATCGGGGCTACTACCACCGAGGAATACCGCAAATATATTGAAAAAGATGCGGCCTTGGAACGGCGCTTCCAGCCGGTGCAGGTAGAACAACCCAGCGTGGAAGATACCGTGAAAATCTTGACCGGTTTGCGTGACCGCTACGAGGCGCACCACCGGGTAATAATTACCGATGACGCAATTCGCGCGGCTGCCTCTTTGTCTGACCGCTATATTTCCGATCGCTACCTGCCCGATAAAGCCATCGATTTGATTGACGAGGCCGGGGCGCGTCTGCGGATTCACCGGATGACTGCTCCTCCGGAGATTCGGGAAATGGACGAAAAAATCAATGAGGCGCGCCGAGATAAAGAGGCCGCGATTGATGCCCAAGACTTTGAGAAAGCGGCGCGCCTGCGTGATGAAGAAAAACAGTTAGGTGAAAAACGCGCCCAGCTGGAGGCCGACTGGAAGTCCGGGGAGGGCGACCGGATCGGCACTGTTGATGAAGATTCCATCGCCGAAATCCTGGCGATGTCCACCGGCATCCCGGTGTTTAAGCTGACCGAGAAGGAAAGCGCCAAGCTGCTTCACATGGAAGACGAGCTGCATAAACGGGTCATCGGCCAGAATGAGGCGGTCAACGCCCTCTCCAAATCTATTCGCAGGACACGCGCGGGACTTAAAGACCCGAATCGTCCCGGCGGCTCCTTTATTTTTGCCGGCCCCACCGGGGTGGGTAAAACCGAGTTGGCGAAAGCCCTGGCAGAGTTCCTTTTTGGTGACGAGTCGGCGCTAATTCAACTAGATATGTCGGAGTTTGGGGAAAAGCATACTTCTTCGCGCCTCTTCGGAGCGCCTCCCGGATATGTTGGCTATGACGAGGGCGGGCAGTTGACCGAAAAGGTACGCCGCAAACCCTTCTCGGTGGTGCTCTTTGATGAGATTGAAAAAGCCCATGCCGATATTTTCAACACCCTCCTACAGGTGCTAGAGGACGGGCGGCTGACCGATTCCCAGGGGCGGATGGTTGACTTCAAGAACACCGTAATCATCATGACCACCAACCTGGGCACCCGCGAAATCAACAAAGGTGTGCAAACTGGTTTCCAGGTCGATAATGACCAGGTCGGTTCCTATCAGCGGATGAAGAATCGGGTACAGGAAGAGCTCAAACAGCAGTTCCGCCCGGAGTTCCTCAACCGGGTAGATGAAGTAATCGTGTTCCCACAGCTGGGGATGGAAGAAATCCGCCAGATCGTGGATTTGATGATCGCCAAGCTCCAAGAACGCACTCAAGAGCAAGATATGACCTTAAAGCTCACCGATGCCGCTCGCGAAGAACTAGCCACTCGCGGTTTCGATCCGGTTTTGGGGGCGCGTCCTTTGCGACGCACCATCCAACGCGATATCGAGGACGCCCTCAGCGAAAAGATTCTTTTCGGAGATATCGAGCCTGGTCAAGAAATCTTGGTGGACGTGCGCGAGGGCGCAGACGGGGAAAAGGAATTCACCTTCAACGGCAAGTAGTCCGCGCCTACGCGTCCCCCGCAAGTTCTTTCTCCCGATATATTTTCGGCGTACCTAACAGCCTTTCGGGAAATGGGGAGTTGAGCTGCAGGTGGGGGTGAATTTTAACAACCTGTTCACCCTTGAATTTAGAACTTATAAGTTCTAATCTGGAGAGGTGTGGACGGTTGATGTTGAGTTGGTAGCCGGGTGGCTGCTAACGCTTGACGATAACTCGCGAGCACAGGTCGTTGCGGCTTTGGAGATGCTGCAAGAGCAAGGTCCGGCGCTGGGTAGGCCTTTGGTTGACCGGATTGCAGGTTCGAGGCATCGGAATATGAAAGAGCTGCGCCCGGGATCCAGCGGCAGGAGCGAAATCAGGATTCTGTTCGCTTTCGATCCTATAAGGCAAGCCATCTTGCTAGTTGCGGGGGATAAGTCAGGGCAGTGGCAGCGCTGGTACAGAAAGAACATTCCTATTGCTGACGATTTATATGATCGACACCTAGAACAGTTACGAAGGAGGAAGTGAAATGACTGTAACTTTAGAAGATTTTCTATCGGAGCATCCGGTGGATAGAACTTTGGTTGACGCCCACAAGCAACGGATGATGGCGGAAGTTCGCGCCTATAAACTCCGGGAACTGCGGGAAGCTTCCGGCATGACGCAGCAACAACTGGCCGAACGTATCGGGGTTTCGCAACGGCAAGTTTCCAAGATTGAACGCGGGGATTTAGATAGCACAAAAGTTGGCACCATTAGGGGCTATCTGGAGGCCGTGGGGGGAGGACTCGCAGTAGAATTCGTCCGGGGGGATGCCCGCATCCGGGTTGCCTAGGTATAACAATTAAGTCCCTTTGCCTCCTAGTTTTTCTCCACTGCTTATCATCTCGCGATAATGTTGAGTTAGCAGTTTTTAAGGAGGGTGGCTACCTTGGGGCAACAGCAGGCAGAGGCGCAAAACGGAACGCTGGATGCTGCCGCCTCCTGCGACTCGCCCTCGCCGCTACCTATCCTATTTTTGGATGTAGATGGTCCTTTGAATCTGTGGGGGAGAGCCGGTCGGCGTATTCTCAATCCGTTGCTTCGCGCGCACCTGGTGCATTTGAAACCCGATGATTCTTTTAACGTGAATGTGGTACTTTCCCGCCTGCTGGGTCCGCGCCTGCGTGACCTGGGTAAACATTTCCAGGTTCGCTGGGCTAGCTCCTGGAATCAATGGGCGAATCAGCACCTATCTCCATTGCTCGGCATCTCCGAAAATCTACCTTGGGTGCGTTGCCCCAATGGGGATCCACGCTCGAAGTTTTCCGCGGTCATGACTTCTGCGCAAGATACCAGTTTTGCCTGGGTAGATGATTATTTGACCGAGGAGGTGGCGCGGGCAACCCGCAAAAAACTACTGCCTCCTCAATGCGCCCTCTTAGTTTCCCCTCATATTATGTTTGGTATCGATAGCGAAGTTGTCCACCTGCTAAAATGGTTTTCGCAGATACAGCGAGGGATTCGGGAACCAGGACGACGAGAGGCGCGTAAAGCGGCTACTCTTGTCAGATCCGGGCGGGTTAACGCGTGGCTGGTTACTCCCTCGATGGTGACTTGTTTGAGTGTACGAAAGGGGGCGAAGCGCCGTGGCTAAACTGACGGTTACCAAGGTGGCGCAGCGCTGCCTGGAACTAGCTGACCAGCTAAAACCGCAGCTTGCTGATCCACGGATGTGGGATTTACGCTCCGGTATCGAGCAAACGCGCCGCGCCCTCGATTCCGGGGAGTTGCCGCGCTGGCAGGTAAAAAGACTGGTAGATACGGTGGCTTTGGCTGCCATGTTGAGTGGTAAAGGCGACCTGGCGGAAAAGGTTTTCGGACTGTGGATGAAAGCCGGGCAATCTATTTCCCAAAATCCAGCATCCTTGGTCTTGCAGGCTATCCCAGATTTAGGGAAAAACACTTCCGCGGAGGCAGAGGAATACGCTCCGCCCGCACCCCAACCTCAGGTAGCACCGGCACCTGCTCCTCCTTCCGTACAAACGCCGCCGCCAGCGGCATCTCTTGGTGGTGAGGAGGCATTCGCGCCGGTAGAAAACCCGCAGCCACAATCTGTCCCCGAGCACTCCCCGGCAGACCAGGAAGATACCCAAGCGCTAGAGATGAGTCTTGCGGCAATGATTTCGGAGGCCTACGCTGCCGCCAACCAGGAATCCGCAAACCATGCCGAGGTTGCCTACGCAGAATCTTCAGCGGTAGAGGGGCAACATTCCCCGGTTGCTGTTGCCAGCGCCAATGTTGCAGAACCAGCCACCTCTGCCGGTAATTGGCGCGCTCCTAGCGGGGAAATGCCCTGGATTCCTGTGCAGACCGGCATTGATGCAGCAGCGACTGGGTCTGTCAGCCCCCCTGCCAGACCAGTTGCAGCAGCGAATAACCCGCCTACTGCTGTCCGTTCTACCCGCAGCTTCCCTGCTCGCCGTTCTCTGCAGCGGCCAAAAATGTCCCCGGAACTTCCGCCTGCGCAAGATTATGGGTCACGTCTAGCGCCGCCGCCACCCGAAGTTTCACCCTTATCCGCCGCGCCACCGGCAAATGTGTCGCAGCCAGCTTCAGCGCCGCCGGCTTCGTCTGTAGCTCCGGTAAGTACCCAGGCGCCCAGCTCGTTTGCGACAAGTGAAGTGCCGGGAGTGTTTTCGATGCCTCCGGAAGCATCCGAACCTCCCTTTGCTGCCAGCTATCCCCAAGAACCAGTTAATCCGCTCGCGGAGCCGGCAGTTTCCACTTCTCCTGCCCCCGCATCGCAGCCAGCACCTCTCCCCGCGGCTGCTCAGTTACCTGCAATGATGTCGGCGTCCTCCCCGGCGCCGATTCCCGCACAGCTAAGTCCCCCCACCGCTACCCCGAGCGCAGCTCCAACACCGCAGCCGGAAGCGAACTTGGCAAATGTCGCTGACGGTTGGGAATATTTCCGGGCTTTGGGTTTGGATTCGCAACTAAACATGAGTTTCGATGAGTTCATTGCCCGGAAGAAACACGCCAGCAGCCAGGCAGAGCCGACGCAAACTGCCACTTCTTCTAGTACGCCCCGCTCAGCTTTTGTAGAGGTAGCGGACGATATGCCAGATCCGGAAGCTCTCTACGGCGCGGATTTGCCGGAGGAAGTCTCTTCCCCAGCAGATTCTGCCCTGCTGAGGGCGGCGCAAAGCCCGCTAATGCCATCACAGGTACCCCCCGCGGCTCCTCACAAACCTCGGGAAATACTGGCGGAGGCTGACCGCCAACCCTCTACTCGGCTAATCACTATTCGGGTGCGCGGATATTTTGACTATAGACCCCGTTTCACCCGACCAAAACAAAGCCTGGATGAGCCGGCAGTCGCCGGATCTACTGAATCCTTTGCAAAAAGCATTATTGGTGCCGAAGGACCGATGCCGCTAGAGTTTTTGGCCCGCAGGTTGTGCCAAAAATATCGGATTGGATATAACGAACGGCGTCCTGATGAAGCCGGTCGTTGCCTGGGACCCAGTTTAAAGCTAGTGCCCGAACCAGGTATGCGCACGGTCTGGCCTACTAAAATAGATCCGCTAACCTGGAATACTGCCCTGCAATCCCCGATTGGGTTACCCCGCAAATTGGGGTCACTGACGTTAACCGAGGTTGCGAATGCGTTGCGGTGGCAGATTTCGCGCACCAATAATATAGAACGCGCAGTAATTGTGCGTGAAGCCTTCCAGCTACTCTATGGAATTACTGCGGTGACGCCACAGGTGACAGCGCTTTGCGATCGCGCGATTTCCTATGGAATCGCGAATAATCTGCTGGCTGCCGGGGATGGTACTTTGTGGCTGCCCTGACGGTAGAAAGTTTCCTTATTTTTCAATCCGCCCTTTTACAATAATTTTAGTCTCATAGCTAGGCATGCTTATCAGCAACCACTTAGATAGAAACGCGGGGGTTAGGAAACATTTCCCAACCCCCGCGAGGCATTTATTTAGTTATTGATCTAGCCCAGTGCCTAGATTTTCACCTGTTCCGAAAGGGGAGTGTGATTACCGAAGCGGTGGTTAGTGAAGGCTACCGCCTGTTCACGTACGAATGGAATCATTTCTACGCGTCCACAAGCGGTCACCGGGTGCGACCAGACTGCCACGTTCACATTGCCATTGACAGCCTCGTTAACTGCCTTGACATCTCCACCAATCAGGCGGATACGGGCATCCAGTCCGGCACCGGCCGCCCAGGCGGGCAGACGGTCACGGAAGGACTGATCGGATTCCACCTCGTAATCAATGTGCTGTACTCGCAGGTACTGCAAGAGCGCTGAATCAGGTTCTTGCGGCATCGACACCGACACCTTAGAGCCAGCGGCGCGACCGGCAGCTGCCAGCATTAGCACCTGGGAGGCGTCCTCGCCCTCGGACAGACGAATCAAGACCGGCAGCGGACGGTAACGCAATACGTTGCGCTCCACCCGCAGATCTGAGGGGTCATGTCCGATAGCAAACTCGGTGTCCAGAGCCTGCTGAGAGGAACGCAGCGAGGCCATCACGAACTCTTTATTGGAATCCAAAGAGCGCGCCACCTTCGCTGCCTCTACTAGAGCCCGGTTGCGCAGCTCTACGCCCTCGTTCTCAGGAACTCCGTCAACTTCCCATTCGCCCATGCCGAACAGGTAGGAGGGACCGCCCGCCTTGGTGCCCGCACCAATTGCGGAGTTCTTCCAACCACCGAAGGGTTGACGACGCACGATAGCGCCGGTGATGCCGCGGTTAATGTAGACGTTACCCGCCTGTACCCGATCCAGCCAGAGGTTGATTTCATCGGCATCCAAAGAGTGCAAACCGGCGGTCAAACCGTAATCGGTGGCATTTTGAATCTCGATAGCCTCTTCCAGAGTGTCACAACGGATAATCCCCAGAATCGGACCGAAGTATTCGGTCAGGTGGTACTCGCTGCCCGGCTGTACGCCAGCGCGGATACCCGGAGTCCACAGCTTCCCGGAATCATCAAGCTGCTTGGGCTTGAGCGCCCAATGCTCGCCCGGTCCCAAAGTGGTCAGACCACGCAGCAGCTTGCCTTTGGCCGGGGTACACAGCGAACCGGTTTGGCTGGAGGGGTTGGAGGGGTAATCCACGATGAGGGAGCGTACGCCGCCCAGTAGCTGGCGATGTACCCTCTCGGAGTAACCTACCGAACCAACCAGAATCGCCAGCGAGGAGGCCGAGCACTTTTGACCACAGTGGCCAAACGCCGAGTTAATAATATCTTTAACCGCCAGATCCAGATCCGCCGAGGGGGTAACAATAATGCCGTTCTTACCGGAGGTTTCCGCCAGCAGCCCCATATTGTTGTCCCAGGAACGGAACATCTTGGCAGTATCGATAGAGCCGGTCAAAATAACCCGATCTACCCGTTCGTCAGCCATCAAGTTCTTACCCAAATCCCGGTTGCCCAGCTGGACAAACTGTAGAACTTCGCGCGGAACTCCCGCATCCCACATAATCTTGGCTAGTAGCGCACCCGTACGGGCAGCTTCTTTCGCCGGTTTGAAGATTACGGCTGAACCGGCAGCGAGTGCCGACACGGTGGAACCGGTAGGAATCGCAATCGGGAAGTTCCAGGGCGGGGTAGAAACCGTCACCCGTGCAGGTTGGAACTTGGCACCCGCTTGCTGTTCTAGCTCGAGGCATTGCTGTCCATAGTAGTGGCAGAAGTCGATAGCCTCAGATACCTCGATATCGCCGCCATCAAGGGCTTTGCCACATTCGGCTGCGGCAATTTCCATCAGCTGGGCGCGGTGTTGGCTCAGCCCGATACCTACGCGGTGAATAATCTCCGAGCGCTCCTTGGCGGGGCGCGCCGACCAAATCTTGGCTGCCGCTTCCGCCCCGGCTAGCATTTGATCTAGAACGTTGGCATCGGAAACGGTGGCTTCTTCAACCTCTTTAATTCCGATTTGGCAATCGGGAATAGCCTTGACAATCTGGCGTGACCATTCGATATTTTCCGGTAACGACGGATCCGAATCCGGGGTGTTGGCGAAAGTCCACTCCCCGTCCCTTTGTACGAAAGATTTAATGTCTTCCTCTGTCTCGGTGAGACGATTCTGCTGACGTACCGGGCCGACCTCAACGTCGTATACCCGCTCCAAGGCGCGGCGGAAGCGCTGCTCTTCCTTGTGCAGCACATCGGCATCATCCAGATCGAAAATATCCGACATGAAGTTCTGATCCAGCGAGTTTTCTTCTAGCCGCCGTACCAGGTAGGCAATCGCCACATCGTACTCTTCCGGGTTCACTACCGGCACATAGAACAACAGGTGACCGGTGTCCTCGGCTACTGCCTTGGACTGGGGGGAAGCCATGCCGGTCAGCATTTCGAACTCTACGCCACCGGACTCTAGCACTCCGCGTTCATGAGCCAGTTCGTAGGCGAAGCCTACGGTAAATAGGTTCATCCCGGCCACGCCGATTTTGATATTGCGAGTGTGCTCTTTGGTGAGGGCGTAGTCCAGTACCTTCATGTAGTTGGAGTCAGTATCTTGTTTGCTCTTTTGGGTGGTGAGTTTCCAGCCCCGCTCGCGAGCATCCACGGTTTCCATCGACAGGTTCGCGCCCTTAACTACGCGAACTTTAATCCGTCCGCCCCCGTTTGCTACCCGCTTAGCTGCCCATTCTTGCAGGTGCTTCATAGCGGGGAGGGCGTCGGGCAGGTATGCCTGCAACACGATGCCGGCCTCTAGCTTTTCTAGACCGGGGGTTTCCAGAATCTTCTTGAACACATCAATGGTCATGTGGAGGTCCTTGTATTCCTCCATGTCCAGGTTGATGAACTTCTTTGGTTCATAGGAATTAGCCCGGCGATACAGCGGCAGTAGGGCGTTTACTGCCCGATCCACCACGTGATCATAAGCCCAGGGATTGTGCGGTCCGGTCACTGCCGATACCTTCAAAGATACGTACTCTACATCGGGACGTTCCAATAGCTCCATGGTGTCGGTTAGCCGCTTATTGGCTTCCTCATCACCGAGAATCGCTTCGCCCAGCAGGTTCATATTCAACCGCATCCCGCCCTGCTTGAGCCGCTCAATCGCCGGTCCCAGCTTGGCGTCGGATACGTCTAGTACCAAATCTCCGACCAGTTTTGCGAACACGCTGCGGGTAATAGGAATTACTACCTTGGGCAGTATCGGAGCCATATTTCCGCCCACTTTGAAGGGCAGACGCAGGTACCAGGGGAGGAAGCCTACGGAAGAGGAGGCAAGGCGATGCATCTCATCCGCAGCCACCTGCAAATCTTCTGGTCGGATAACTCCATCAACAAAGGCAACTGTAAAGTCCAAACCAGCTTGGTCTTCTAGTACCTGGGAGAGGAGTTTAGCTGCTCGATCTTCCGGATATTTCTCGGACTCTCGCACCCACTTTTGAGCACGAGCCACCGCCAAATCCGCAAGGTGGCGGCAGTCGCCGGTTTCCCCGCCAACTTGGGGGGGAGCCACGCTTTCTGACATTTGTTTCAGTCCTTTCTTAGGAAACTGTTAATAGGTATCGATCGCACCTAAGGGCGCAGAGAGCCGGGCTTGGTGTGACCCGACCCTCTACGCACTTATAAGTTCAAGGTAACACTAGATGCGCGGGTGTGTACCCTGATTTAGGGGACTTTTTTCCTAGTCCTTATTTTTATTAAGTTTTTGTTTAGGAAGAGGTTCGCGCTTCGCCCTCTACTTCCGCGAATGGGGTAACGGTCACCGGGGTGACCTGGCGTCCCTCCAAAGCAGAGTTAATTTCCTCTTGTGAGGCATGAGCTAGCTTGACTGCCAGATCGAACTCTTCGTCGATTTCCTTATTCGGCTTGTAGGTGGCGAGAGATACCAGCCAGGAAACTAGCAGGTTCAGCAAGAATCCGGGCAGAATCTCGTACACCTGGAAGAACATCGGTACCGTGTCGGGTAGGTTACCCCAGATGCCCACGGTAATAGCGCCCACGGCCATACCGGCTGCCGCACCCTGCCAGGTGTATTTGCGCCAGTAGAGGCTGAGTATAATCACCGGGCCGAAGGCAGCGCCGAAGCCGGCCCAGGCAAACGCCACCAACTTCAGAATCGAGTCGGTACGGAACCAAGCGAAGCATGCGGCGACTACCGAAATCGCTAACACCACCATCCGGCCGGCGTTGATACCTTTGGCGCCCAGCAAGCGGCGCTTCTTGATTCCCCGGTAAATATCTTCTACCACTGCCGAGGAGGTGACCAGCAGCTGGGAAGAAACGGTGGACATAATCGCGGCCAAAATAGCCGCCAACATGAACCCGGCGAGCACGGCGGGGAAAAGTTTTTCTCCCATTACCAGGTAGATGCTTTCTTGCGGGTTAACTTTCACCCGAGCTAGTGCTTCTTTAATGCCGCTGAGACCATTTTCGACCAGGGCGCGCCCAATTAGGGCGGTCAAAGTTGCGCCCAGCACACACAGGAACATCCAGCCGATGCCCAGACGGCGCGCTGCTACTGCTTCTTTGGGGGAGCGTAGCGCCATGTAGCGCACAATCACGTGGGGCATACCCACGTAACCAAGACCCCAGGCAAGACCGTTTAGCATGGAGAGTTTGCCGGCAGCACCATCACCTACGATCGAGAACATGTGACCCTCCAAGCCGTTGAGGGTACCAGTCATAACTCCGAAGCCCCCCAGGGCAACCACGCCGAAGACGGGCACCAACAGCAGGGCGATTAGCATCATGATGCCTTGCACCATGTCTGTCCAGGAAACTGCCAAGAATCCGCCGACCAGGGTGTAAAGAATAACTACCCCAGCGACGATTACCATACCTACGTGGTAGTTAACACCGAAGATGGATTCGAAGAACACGCCTCCGGAAACCATCCCGCTGGCCACGTAGATGGTGAAGAAGAAAAGAATAATAATCCCGGCTACCAGCTGCAGAACGAATTTATTGTCTTTGAGGCGAGCCGACATGAACGAGGGAACCGTAATCGAGTCCCCGGCTACTTGCGAATAGGAACGCAGACGGGGAGCCACCCATTTCCAAGCGCACCAGGACCCAATCAGCAATCCGATAGCAATCCAAGATTCCACCAGACCCGAAAGGTAGAGGGCGCCGGGTAGCCCCATCATTAACCAACCTGACATATCCGCTGCTCCCGCCGAAAGTGCGGCTACTAGCGGCGGCAGGGAACGTCCCCCCACCATGTAATCATCCATGGTTTGGGTGCGGGTATAGCCGTAGATGCCAATCAAAATCATGGCTACGAAGTAAATAACCATGGCGATGGCGATACCGCCAGTACTCCCGCTGCTAATAAAATCTGCCGCACCCACAGTGGGCATCACTAATGTTGAGAATGTACTTATCATTTGCTCTCCATTGGTATAAATGCCGAGACCTTCGACTGCGCAACATAATATCTTGCTGTCAAGCAAATCACAATATGGCACGGGACTTTAGGTATGTGAGAGGTGGGAATCTTTTTGAGCCTCAAGGGGTAAAGTGGCAGGAAACTAGGGGTTTAGAAAACCTTTTTGCTAAATAGAATTTCCCTAAAAAATCTAGGTCCAAAGACCTGGATGGATGTGATTTAGGTCGCTGACGGTCAGGAGCGTGAGGCTCTAACTAGGTCAAACAGGGCAAGTAGTTAGTACTGGTCTTTTAATAAGTAGAATTTTTCTTTACTTGGGCAGAGCGAAGACATTACCGCCCATAAAGTTTTTTCGCGAAGCTCAGTTTATCCCCGGGGATAAACGAGGGCGGTGGCTATCGCGGCCGCGCCCTCACCGCGTCCGGTGAACCCCAGATTGTCCGAGGTAGTTGCGGAAATCGACACCGGAGCCCCCACGGCCTCCTCTAACGCCGCTCGCGCCTGCTGATAGCGAGCCCCCATTCGCGGACGATTAGCAATCACCTGGACCGCGGCGTTTCCTAACTCCCAACCTGCACGGTGAATAATCTCCATCGTGGCTGTCAGTAGCTGTTTACCCGAGGCTCCCTGCCACTGGGGACGATCAGTACCAAAGTGGGAACCCAGATCACCTTGACCGGCAGCCGACAATATTGCGTCACAGAGGGCGTGGGCGGCCACATCCGCATCAGAGTGTCCCTTGAGAGGGGTTTCCCCTGGCCAGGAAAGTCCCGCTACCATACAGAGGCGCGAAGCAGTCTCCGGGTCGGCGGGATCTGCAAAAGCGTGAACGTCACTGCCAATCCCCACCCGAGGTAAGAATGCGGGCGCGGAATAATCCGGGCTGGAGGCGGGGATACCCGCCGAAGAATCTGCAGGCAGCTGGTTACTAGAATCGCTCATGTCCCCAGTTTAGCGGGGGTTCCCTGACTAGAGCCGCAATACCTGCCCAAGGATGAAAACCGCCGCTAGGGATCTAGACGAAATACTTCCAGGTCAACAACACGCGGCTCCGGGTAATCCGCAATATGCACTAGCAACATTCCCGCAGTCTTTAAATAGGGGTCATCTTGGGGTAATAACCTGCCCAAATTGTTAGGGGTAAGGGGCGCCAATTCCCCAATAATCCCCGGGATAGTGGGACGATGAACGCAAATTGCCAGCGGCGAGGCGGGTGCATCTAACTTACTTTTCGTAAGTAAGCCCCGCACTACTGAGCGCATCTTGGAGGAATCTTCCCGATAGGCGTCCTCGGTAAAGGAGGCCTCGGTCGTGAGGGGAGTACCCGAGAGCGTGGCGTAGGGAGCCACGGTGGCAACGCAGCGCCGCCAGGGGGAAGTAATTATTTGGTTAATCCCCAGAGCCGAAAGGGCCGGGAGCAGCCGCAACACTTGAGAAGAACCCCGCCGGGATAGTGGCCGGGTCATCTCGGTGCCTTCCCAATGGGAGCGTTTAGTAGCTTTCGCATGGCGCAGCACCGCCAAGGTGCGGGTATATAAAGTGCGTTCTGCCAGGCGGGTTAGTAGTTCCTCTAGCAGACGCCGGTCTCCGCGGCGAGTCAGCAGCCGCATAGCTTTGCGCGCCCCCACCCACTGACATTTATCAATCTCTTTGGTAGAAGCTAGGGGAGCCAGGGGACGAGCCCGCAAAGTTTCCGGGGAAACATCCGGGAAACCTACCCAGTAGTGAACCTCTTTAGTAACCCGCGCTCCCAGGCGATACCTCTGGACTGTCAGTGGTGCTCCCAAACGAATGGGGACTCCAGTTTCCTCTTCAACTTCGCGCACTGCCGTTGCCGGTATTGCCTCCCCGGGTTCGCGTTTGCCTTTCGGCCAAGACCAGTCGTCATAGCGAGGTCGATGCACAATCAGCACCTGGATATCTTGACGCTGCGCGGGAATCATGGTGCCGGGAATGGGGTTGGCTTCTGGTCGCAAACGCCATACTAATGCGCCTGCGGACCGCACTATCCGCATGTGCGGTGGCTTAGGTCGAGCCGTCATAGTAGCCACTTGCCTTTCTTGTAATCTGTTTCTATTGTCTAACAAATTACCTGTAAGGTCATTCCTTGAGGTCACAGAGGTTCAATTGCTTTAACCTCAGAAGTTAGCGGGAAAAATTCGCCCTTAGCGCCCTTTCATACGCGAATTAGCCTTATTAATTAGGTACTCTTGGATATCCATTAGGGGGGAACCATCCTTGGCGTTGATATGACGCCGCCAAGTTCCATCCCGGCGTAAATGCCAAGAAGATACCTCCGGGGAGGCCTCTAGCTTTACTAGATCCATGAGTTCCGCAGTCATCTCGGAATCCTTGATTCGAATTAACGCCTCTACCCGGCGATCCAGGTTGCGGTGCATCAGATCAGCAGAACCAATCCACACCTCCGGTTGCCCGGCATTTTCAAAAGCGTAAATACGGGAATGTTCCAGGAAGCGCCCCAAAATAGAGCGCACCCGGATATTTTCCGAGAGGCCGCGCACCCCGGAACGAATCGTGCAGATTCCGCGTACCACAATATCGATTGGTACCCCCGCCTGGCTGGCGCGGTAGAGGGCATCAGTTACTGCCTCGTCTACCAGGGAGTTTACTTTAATTCCGATATAGGCGGGCAGTCCGTTGCGGTAATTATCAACCTCGCGTTCAATACGTTCAATAATCCCCGGACGGATAGAACGTGGTGCTACCAGCAGGCGGTGGAAGGAAGTACGCGGCGCATACCCCGAAAGCTGATTAAACAGGCGAGTCAGGTCTTGGGCTACCTCACGGTCGCAAGTCAGCAAGCCCAGATCCTCGTATCCCCGAGCGGTCTTGGGGTGATAGTTTCCGGTACCGACGTGGCAGTAACGACGCAGCCCATCGGCTTCTTCCCGCACCACCATTGACAGTTTGCAGTGAGTTTTCAACCCCACCATCCCATAGACTACGTGCACCCCGGCTCGCTCTAGTTTGCGCGCCCAAGAAATGTTGGCGTCCTCATCGAAACGGGCTTTGATTTCTACAATTGCTAGCACCTGTTTTCCGTTTTGAGCCGCTTCAATCAGGGCAGACACGATTGGAGAATCCGAGGAGGTACGGTAAAGCGTCTGCTTTATAGAACGTACTTTCGGATCTTTAGCGGCGTAAGTTACGAAATGCTGGACCGAGGTCGAGAAAGAATCATAGGGGTGGTGCAGCAGTACATCGTGGCTACGAATCATCGCGAAAATATCGGTAGGCCTGGCCGATTCTACTTCCGCGAGCCCGGCGGCAGTCGCGGGAACAAACTTCTTGTATTTGAGTTCCGGCAAATCCAGTTCATGTAGCTCGTTCAGGCAGCGCAAGTCAATCGGTTCCGGCAGGGCGAAAACGTCCTCCATCCCAATCTCTAGCTTGGCCACCAGGAAGTCTAGGACTGGACGGGAAATCCCCTCTGCCACCTCTAGGCGCACTGCCGGGCCGAAACGACGCCGCAACAGTTCTTGCTCCATCGCGGTCAGCAAGTTCTCGGCATCGTCCTCTTCCACTTCCAAGTCTTCGTTGCGGGTCAGGCGGAACACGTGATGTTCTAATATCTCCATCCCCGGGAAGAGGTGATCCAGGTGGGGACCGATAACGTCCTCCAGGGTAACGAAAGTGGCCTCTCCCTTGGTATCCAGCGCATCCTCCGGGATGATCTGGTCTATTGCCTGCTCCACGCAGATTAGCCGCGGCAGGCTCTCCGGGATTTTTACCCGTGCGAAATGCTGTTTGCCCGTCAGGGGATTACGGAGTACTACTGCCAGGTTCACTGATAGTCCCGAAATATAAGGGAAAGGGTGCGAGGGATCCACCGCTAGCGGGGTAAGGATGGGGAAAATCTGGCGCCGGAAATAGCCGTGCAGGAATTCTTGCTGCTCAGGGGCAAGATCGTCCCAGCGCCGCAGCTTGATTCCTACCTTTTTCAGTTCGCCTAGCAAAGTGTTTTGCACGAAACCGGCTTGCCGGGCACACAGAACCTGGGCGCGTTCAGTCACCAGGTCTAGTACCTGCCGGGGGGTGAGTCCAGAGGCGGCGGTACGGGCAATTCCGGCGGCAATACGCCGTTTAAGCCCGGCTACGCGCACCATATAGAACTCATCCAAGTTGGAGGAGAAAATCGTAGTGAACCAGGCGCGCTCCAAGATAGGAAGGCGCTCGTCCTCTGCCTGCTCTAATACTCGTTGGTTGAACTGCATCCAGGACAGTTCCCGATCCCCGAAGCGTCCTTTGGGGAGAGGTTTGTCTTGACCGAGGGGGCCGGCTTGCGCCAATTTGTCAATGCCGGGAGCCTCTCGCAAAGTGGAGGGGCTGATAGTGGAAAGATCTTCCGGGCCATCGGTTTGGGCGTGACCGGCGCTTGCCGATGCCACCTTGCGTGGCTTCTTTTCCGCTGTAGTTTTTTCACTATTGCCAGCGGTTTTCGAGGTTTCCTTAGCTGGCGTACTCCCGTTATCTTTACTGGTAGCTTTAGCGTCTTTACCAGTTGCTTTGGTCTTAGTGGCGCTAGCAGCAGCGGGAGTTACAGTTTTTTTCGGGCGCGGCAAAATCTCATCGTCGGCAGCTATTTTTTTGCCGTCTACAAATGGAGAAGCGCCCGTAGGCAGGTCGTAGTCGGCGTCCTCATAATCGGTTCCGGGAAACTGTTCGGGTGAGGTCTTTGAAGAAATCAGTTCATCAGCAGTCGCGGTCTCAAAATTTGATTGTGCTGCCACCCGATCAACCTGCGGGGTAGGTTCAGTCTGGGGATTTTCCTTATAAACCCGGGCGATATCGGCAGGAGAGGGTACTACGTGCGACTGACCGGTGGCGTCTTCTTTAATTTTGGCCTTCCCGACTTTCGGTTCTGTCCTGTTTTCAGCGTCCTGTTTGCGTTCCATGCTGACCCCTTCCAAAAATAACGGCAATGTTTTTAAGGAATACTCCTAATGGATATATTGCTAGTTTAGGTGATTTGCCTTCGCTGCACGTGCTGAAAGTTTCAGGTCGTCCGCGGTTTGTAGCAGCGCCTGGGGACGCAGGGTCACCGAATCTGCCAGTTCGTCCCGGGAATCCTTAATCCATTCCGCGCTCACCCCGCTGGCAAGTACCTGCAGGAAATCACTGACGCGATCTAGCAGGGGAGCCAGCTCAGCTATCGAAGTTTGCGCCTGCCACAGGGCAGCTAACTCATCCATGAGGTTAGCCACCGACTTATCCGAGTGTTCCCGAGAAAAAATATCCCCAATATCTAGGGCGGCAAGTCCCTGCTGGAAACGTTCATTTACTAGCTGTGGATTTCGTAAATACCACTGATAAACCAGGTAGAGACGCCACAGCGTGCCTGGTAGAGTGCTGGCCGGGGAGGTGGACCACAGTTCACTGACCGTATCTATCCCCCCGGATTCCAGCAGCTGACGCAGCCGCTGAACATTCTCATCGCTTTCTTTTTCTATTCCTAACAGAGTTTGGGCTACCAGGTGGGCGACTTCCGAAGAGCTCGCCGCGTCCTCGGCACCGGGAATATTTTCTGCCTGCTCGGCATCCAACATCGCTGGCCTGCGCGGAGCTTTCCGTGTACTCATTTTTCCTCCTTGACTTTCTCTATTCTCTCTCAGGCGCCCTCCCTCGTGGGCGAGTTTGCTTTTATTGGGGCAGATAAGCTCGAGACCGGCAAGCCCCCGTCAGCTCTCTTCCGCTTGTAGGTTTGGCCCAAGACTCGCCCGGGTACTTTACCTGGGTTTTGTGCCGCTGTCTTGCCGGTTGCTCCTAAGTGTGAGACCGCTCAATAAAATGCGAGATAAAGCGCTTTCCTGGCTACAATAGGGGAGGTTTGGGGTGCCAAAAGTAGGCGCCGCCAGGTTGATAATGCAAAAGGAAGGGTTTTAGTGTCTGACCGTCCGCTCAGTGTCGCCGTGATTGGAGCCGGCCCCGCCGGAATCTACGCCTCCGATATTTTGTCCAAATCTGGTCTAAATGTAGAGATTGACCTATTTGAGCGCCTGCCCGCGCCCTACGGTCTGGTGCGTTACGGGGTGGCGCCAGACCATCCTCGAATTCGCGCGATTATTACCGCCCTCTACAAGGTTTTGCAGCGCGGAGATATTCGCCTGCTCGCCAATGTAAATGTTGGTGGCGAGGACGCCGATATTACCGTTGATGACCTGCATGAACACTATGATGCGATTATTTTTGCTACCGGCTCTGATCGGGATAAACCCATCGACTTACCCGGTCGAGACCTCCCGGAATGCTTTGGCGCCTCCGATTTTGTGTCCTGGTACGACGGCAACCCGGATTATCCGCGTTTTTGGCCCTTAGAGGCTAAAGAAGTGGCGGTGATTGGGGTAGGTAACGTTGCCCTGGATATTGCCCGGGTCATGGCGAAGCATCCTGCAGATATGTTGAAAACCGAGATTCCGGAAAACGTAGCGAAAGAGCTTTATAAATCCCCAATCACAGATGTGCATATTTTCGGGCGGCGCGGGCCTGCCCAGGTGAAGTTCACCCCCTTAGAGCTGCGTGAACTCGGCCAACAGCCGGGGGTAAAAGTGATTGTTTCTGAGGAAGATTTCGAGTTTGACGAAGGCTCGGAGCAGGCGATAGCGGCCTCAAAACAAACCAAAATGGTGGTTGATACCTTAATTAATTATGCCATGGATGAGGACGACCGGGAGGCTGACCGCCGTATCCACCTGCATTTATTCTCGGCTCCCAAAGAGATTTTGGCTGATGAGGACGGGCATGTGCGCGCCCTAGTTACCGAACGTACCCAGCTGAACGGAGACGGAACAGTTTCCGGTACTGGCGAGCTGCGGGAAACCCCGGTACAGGCGGTTTATCGCGCGGTGGGGTATTTCTCCTCTCCGATTGAGGGGCTGCCTTTCGATGAGCGGCGCGGAGTAATCCCCAATCAGGAAGGGCGGGTCACCGACCTGGAGGGAACCCCCTTGAACGGTATTTACGCAACCGGTTGGGTTAAGCGTGGTCCGGTAGGGCTGATTGGGTCTACCAAGTCCGATGCCCAGCAAACTATCGCCCACCTGGTAGAGGACGCCGAAGCTGGCAAGCTAGTGGCTACCGGCAAAGCGGTGGGTCACGACGCCATGATTGAGCTACTTGAACAGCGCGGGGTTCCTTTCTCTACTTGGCATGGCTGGGAGCTACTGGACGAATACGAAAAGCAGCTGGGCGCAGACTTTGGCGAGGTCGAGGGGGGACGCGGGGCGCGTGAACGCGTCAAAGTGGTGTCCCGTAAAGCGATGAGCGCGATTTCCCGCGGCGAGGACGTACCGGAAGATCTAATCGGTAAGGACGGAGAATAGCCTGCTCTGACGGGGTAACAGCCAGGTAGTAGAGGCTAGTACCCTGCCATTTCTTCTAGGCGGCGAATCCGCTGATCCATTGGGGGGTGGGTAGAAAATAGCTGCCGCATACCTCCTGCCCTAAATGGGTTCGTAATCATCATGAACCCGACTTTCTCGGTTTGCGGATTTTTCGTCAGGGGACGAGCAGTAGTTCCTGCCTCCAGTTTCTTGAGGGCGCTAGCCAGGGCAAGGGGATCACCGGAGAGTTCCGCGCCGGTTTGATCCGCATCGAACTCGCGGGTACGAGAAATCGCTAGTTGGGTCAGGGTTGCAGCCAATGGCGCCAGGAATACCATTAAGAGCGCCCCGATAGCCGCCAGGGGACCGGAGCTTTCCTCATCGCGCCGTCCTCCTCCGAAAAAGAACATCATTTGGGCTGCGGAAGTAATCAAACCCCCGATAGCGGCGGCAATTGAGGAGGTTAAAATATCGCGGTTATACACGTGCATCAGTTCGTGGGAGAGCACTCCGCGCAGTTCCCGTTCATTTAGCAACTGCAAAATTCCTTCGGTGCAGCAAACCGCTGCATGGGAGGGGTTCCTGCCGGTAGCAAAAGCATTCGGGGTGGCGGTGGGGGCAATATAGAGGCGCGGCATCGGTTGCCCGGCGGCTTGAGACAGCTCGGTGACGATTTTTACAATCTGGGGGTATTGTCCCGGGTCTACTGGGTAGGCGCCCATCGCCCGAATCGCCAACTTATCGGAGTTCCAGTAGCTATAAAACGTGGAGGCCAGCCCAATCGCCGCAAAAATCCATAGGAACGCAGAATTATTAGTGCCGTAGGAAATCAGGTATCCGATCCCCAAGAGAATCGCCCACATGATTCCCAGTAGCAACGCGGTCTTCACGCCGTTTCCAAACCGTTTTCCCGCCATATATTCCTCCTTTATTTATGCTTAAATCTAACAGCTCAAGCTGAGGGCTCCCTGGCAAGGGGCTGGGCTTTGTCTATTAGCGTTTTACTTCTCTAACGGTACTAAATTGAAAATTCTTGGGGTCAGGGCTCCCCCTGTTTTGAGCCGAGTCCTAGTTGCCGCAGTACTGTATTACTGGGATGGGCAGCTGGACAGTGAGAAAAGCAACAACGAAGAAATTATAGTTAATAATTTTTCGGGCGGATTTTTTTGTATGAATCCTCCAAGATTAAAAGTCGGAAAAATAAAAGTTAAAGCGTTCTCGCAAGCCGATTTTATTTTATTGGAAACCTTGTGAACTGCGAAATCAGGGAAGCAAACCGGAAAGGTTAATAAACGCTAAATTCAACTAACCAATTGAATCAAATTGTTTGTTTCAATAATGGTCACTAATACAAAAAGTTTTGATAGGCTAGCGGGTATGTTAGCTAAATCAACTACGGGGACCACTGTCCCATCTCCAATAAAACATGTCAGTCACGGCAAGGCTGTTTTGGTTCTCCTGCTCGGTACTTTGTTTTTGTCGGGTACCCCGCTTTGGGTGAAAGCAGCCAATATGGATCCGGCCACTCAGGCCTGGCTTCGCGTTATCCTCGGATTCTTGTGTCTATTGCCTTTAGGTGTCATGGAAATCCGCAAAAAGCAGTCACTGCCCAAAAAAGGCATCATCCTGGCGGTAATCTCCGGTCTGTTCTTGGGTGTGGACTTCACCGCCTGGAACTACTCAATCTTCCTAATCGGTTCCGGCGTGGCCGCGATTCTGCTTAACCTGCAGGTTGTGATTGTGCCCATGCTGACTGCAATTATCGACAAGTTCCGCCTGCCTCGATCCTTCGCCTTCGTGCTGCCCATCATGATTGTGGGCGTGCTCTTCACCGGCGGCGTGTTTGAAAGTGGCGGCGACGCTTTTGTCGGTCCCAAAACCATCACCATGTTTGGAATGGAGCTCAAGACCGCAGTCCTTGGTACTGCCTTCGGTTTGACCTCCGGCATCTGCTACTCGTGCTACCTGTACTTCTCTCGGAAGGCCAGTACATCGGCACCGCGTAAAGATCTCTACGTCCAGCCCATGATGTACACCATGCTGGCACAGGCAGTATTCCCCACCATTTGGATGTTTACTGGCGGCAACGGCTTCAATATGACCCATGGCGTATTGACCAAGAACGCTGAGGGCGTAATGGTGCTGCCAGCGATGAACGATGGTATTTCCATCTCGGAAGCAACCATGATGGGTGACCCCATCAATACTGGCAACTGGATTAACCTGATTATCCTGATTGTCATCGGTCAGGCTGCTGCCTGGACCATGGTTCAGTATGGTTCCGTTTGGCTGGATCCGACCCTGTCGGCCGGTATTCTGCTCCTATCTCCGGTTACCTCAGTTATCATCGCCGGTCCGCTATTCTCTGAATGGCCGTCTGCCTTGCAATGGCTGGGTGTGGTGCTGATTTTGGGTTGCGTGGCATATCAAAACGGGTTGCTACAAATACTGATAGCAAAGATAACGGGTAAACCCTTAGCCAAAGATGAGTACGCTGAGGAGCCCGAAGATATCGCTGCCGCGGAAAGTAGAGAATAATTCGTAAAATCAATGGTCAAGCTGTACTACGTCCAACGTAGAAAGGTGCTTGCCGCAGTCGTTACCACAAAACAGATCTAGCGCAAGGACTTAAGCTCCTTGCACCAGCTAAATAAAATGGAGGATTTTCATGAAACTCACTCAGCGTGAGCAGGAAAAGCTGCTTATCGTCGTCGCTGCCGATGTCGCGCAGCGCCGCAAGGATCGCGGTGTTAAGCTCAACCAACCTGAGGCAGTTGCTTTGATTTCAGCTGCCATCATGGAGGGCGCTCGTGACGGTAAGACCGTTGCCCAGTTGATGAGCGAATGTGTAAACATTTTGACCCGCGATGACGTAATGGAAGGTGTCCCTGAAATGATTCCCGACGTTCAGTTGGAGGTCACTTTCCCAGATGGCACCAAACTGGTCACCGTACACAATCCGATTCGCTAACTGAAAGGGATTAACAACCATGATTCCAGGTGAATACTTACTACAAGATGAGCCGGTCAAGCTGAACGCAGATCGGGAAGCGATTACCCTCGAGGTAACCAACACCGGTGACCGTCCTGTTCAGGTTGGCTCTCACTTCCACTTCGCAGAAGCTAATAGTGAGCTTGATTTTGACCGCAAGGCCGCTCTGGGCAAGCGCCTCGATATTCCCGCCGGCACCGCAGTCAGGTTAGAGCCGGGCGATTCCCGCACGGTTAACCTCGTTGACTTTGGTGGAAAGCGCGAGATTTACGGCTTCAATGGCAAAGTTAACGCCCAGCTCGACTAGGCAAATTAATAAATATTGAGCAGTAAATAGACCTAGCCCGAGTTTAGGTCAATAACGTACAGACGAATTTACAAAAATAGGAGAACATAATGGCGTTTGATATGGCGCGGCGTTCGTATGTCGAGCTGAATGGTCCAACGGTGGGCGATGGCGTTCGACTTGCTGATACTAATCTGATTGCCCGCATTGAGAAGGACTACCTGACTCCCGGCGAAGAGGTCTCGTTCGGCGGCGGCAAAGTTATCCGCGATGGTATGGGACAAGACGGTCGTTCGGTTTCCGCCGACGACGTGGTCGATCTGGTGATTACCAGCGCGACAATTATCGATTACACCGGAATTTACAAGGCCGATATCGGCGTAAAAGACGGCAGGATTTATAAGATTGGGCAGGCGGGTAACCCCGACACCCAAGACAATATCGACATTAAAGTCGGCGTGGGCACCGAGGTAATCGGCGGCGCAGGCATGATTGTCACCGCTGGCGGGGTAGATACTCACATTCACTACATTTCCCCCGACCAGATAGAAGCCGCCCTCGACAACGGTATTACCACCCATATCGGTGGTGGCACCGGTCCGGTGGATTCCACCAATGCCACCACGGTTACCGCTGGTCCTACCAACCTGCGACACATGATTCAAGCCTCAGAGAACTTTCCGATTAACGTTGGCTTCCTGGGTAAAGGGCATGCGGGTGCGCCAGATCCTTTGCGCGAGCAAATCTTGGCCGGAGCTGTGGGGCTAAAGATTCACGAGGACTGGGGCGCAACTGCAAATGTTATTGACCAGGCTCTAGCCCTAGCCGATGAGATGGATTTCCAGGTGGCAATCCACACTGACACCCTTAACGAGGGCGGGTTTGCTGACAACACCATTGCGGCATTCAAGAACCGCGTGATTCACACCTTCCACACTGAGGGCGCTGGCGGTGGCCACGCCCCCGATATTTTGAAGGTTGCGGGGCTGCCGAATGTGTTGCCGGCGTCCACTAACCCCACGCTGCCTTACACCATTAACACCATGGACGAGCACCTCGACATGATTATGGTGTGCCACCACTTGAACCCGGATCTTCCGGAGGACGTGGCTTTTGCTGATTCTCGTATCCGTAAGGAAACTATCGCGGCAGAGGACGTGCTGCACGATATGGGCATCATGTCGATTACTTCCTCTGACTCGCAGGCCATGGGGCGTGTGGGTGAGGTTGTCACCCGCACCTGGCAGGTTGCGCACCGGATGAAGGAACAGTTCGGTCCGCTGGCTGGCGATTCGGAAGGCAATGATAACGAGCGCATTAAGCGCTATGTTGCCAAGTACACCATTAACCCGGCGATTGCTACTGGTGTCAGCCACGCTGTCGGTTCCGTTGAGGAAGGCAAGCTAGCTGACCTGGTTATTTGGGAGCCGGCTTACTTTGGTGTGAAGCCGAAGATGGTGTTGAAGAACGGGTATGTTATTCGCTCGGTTATGGGTGATTGCAATGCCTCTATCCCCACCCCGGAGCCTCGGACGATGCGTTACTCTTATGCTGCTCGTGGCGTACTGGCGGCTAAGACTTCGGTTACTTTCTTGCCGACTGCTGCTATTGAGGCTGGTCTGGAAGATGAGCTACGCGCCGATGGCATGAACCGGATGTTCGTGGAAGCGAAGAATATGCGGAATATCTCTAAGGCGGATATGAAGCACAACTCAGCTACCCCGAATATTGAGGTTGATCCGCAGACCTACGAGGTACGGGTGGATGGCAAGCTGATTACTTCAGAGCCAGCTTCCGTGCTGCCTATGGCTCAGCGTTACTTCCTCTTCTAAAAAATAGGTAAGCCTGACCCGGGGGGTCGTCAACTTCGGTTGGCGACCCCCCGCCTTGGCGCAAATCGGCTGCTTTTGACCTTCAGATACCGCCAGCTATTACCGGGATTTCGGCGTAAATCAAGACGCAGATATTCCAGCATTTAATTGAATGATGGGCAGGTAAAATGGTATCCTGGATTGTCAGGGTCGGGTGACGCTGAAATAGTCGACAGCCGTTATAGCACCCAATATAGGTATTACAATTGGGGTGCCAGCAAGTAAGAAAGAAAGATATGACTGTATCTGAAATTTTAGGTAACGTTGCCGAATTATCCGCTGCAGAGCGGGAAAAACTACAAATTGACTACCTGGTTTTCGATAATGAATCCCGCCTCAAGAGGGTGCAGCGGGCTCGCACTGAATCCGGACGCGAAATTCCCATTAAGTTCAAGCCAGGATTTAGGGAAATAAAAGATGGCGACATCTTGGTTCGTGAGGGCGATGCGGCAGTCGTCGCCAAGATGGAAACTACCGATGTGCTGGTTATCAAACCGCAGAGTATTCGGGAAATGGGCGTGGTCGCGCATACCCTGGGAAATCGTCACATGCAAGCACAGTTCTTTGATGTGGATAGTCAATTTGGGGCGCCAGTAATGGTGGTGCGTTACGACCATACCGTTGAGGACTATCTAGATCACGTCAAAGTAAACTACGAGCGCGGCGATTACGTGATGCCGGAAGCTTTCCGTCATGCAGAGCACACCCACTGACATTCGTCGGAAACTGGTAACTTGGCACCTTACCGATTCCGCCCTGCCTACTGGGGGGTTTGCCCACTCCGCTGGTTTAGAAACCTTTGTACAAGATGATCGGGTTGCTAACCCCGACAGCTTTGCTAAGTGGTTACATGGCTACCTCAGACAGGCGAGTTTCAATGACGCGCTGGCAGTTAAATGTGCTGTTCAGTTGTACCAGCGAGAAGGTAGCGAGGAAGAAAAACTAGCTACCCTGAGGGAGTTAGATACTCTCTTGCACGCTTGCCAAGCACCGAAACAGGTACGTGCCTCCATGAATTCGATGGGTAAACGGATGGCTAGAATCGCCTCCTTTATCGCCCCTGAAGATTTTCTGGTCACTCAATATGCGCAGGCAACCGCGGAGCATCAGATGCACGGCAACCCGGGGATTGCTGCGGGTCTCGCCCTAGCAGCCGCGGGTATCAGCCTAGAAGATGCCATTTCTGCCTATCTCATGCAGATGGCTAACTCGATTACCCAAAATGCTATCCGGGCTATCCCTCTGGGGCAGGACGCCGGACAGAAAATTCTGGTTGGTGCTTACCCGCTCATCGAGAAAGCAACCCAAATGACCCTGGATCACGATATAAGTGATCTAGGCTGTGTGGCTCCCCAATTGGAGATTGCCCAGATGGCACATGAGGATCTGCGGTCACGAATGTTTATGTCATAAAAAGCGTTTTCGACAGTTAGAGATAAATTTTATTAGAGAGAAGGAAAAAATGAGTGCAATCAAAGTTGGCGTTGGCGGTCCGGTGGGATCAGGTAAAACCGCGCTAATCGAAAGAGTTACCCGCGCCCTGGATGGGGAAGTTTCCATGGCGGCAATCACCAACGATATTTACACCACCGAGGACGCGAAAATCCTGGCTCGCGACAGTGTATTGCCAGAAGACCGGATTATTGGGGTAGAGACTGGGGGCTGCCCCCACACCGCGATTCGCGAAGATACTTCCATGAACGATGCTGCCTACCAGGAATTGATTAAGCGTTTCCCCGACTTGGAATTGGTGTTCATTGAGTCGGGTGGCGATAACCTATCCGCCACCTTCAGCCCGGAACTGGTCGACTTTTCCATTTACATCATTGACGTAGCCCAGGGAGAAAAGATTCCCCGAAAAGCCGGTCAGGGAATGATTAAGTCGGATCTTTTCGTTATCAATAAAACCGATTTGGCTCCCCACGTTGGTGCGGATCTAAATGTAATGGTCGAGGACTCGAAAGTCTTCCGTAAAGATAAACCCTTCGTATTGACAGATTTGAAAACAGATGAAGGTCTAGAGGGCGTCTTGGACTGGATTCGTCACGAAGTGCTAATGCAGGATCTCGTCTAATGCAGATTCCCAGCGGAGTCTTTATTCATAACCCCCCGCACGAGGAAATCGGGGTTCTAGAGCTGGGGGTGGCAATCAGTGGCGGAAAGTCGATTGCCACCCGCCAGTTCAACACCCGGGCAATGAAAATTATCCGCCCGCATTACCTGGATGATTCCGGGCAGGTTTATTACATCATGGCCAATCCTGGCGGCGGTTACTTGGGCGGAGACGCCTATCGCATGAATATCAGCGTTGCGGAGGGCGCCTCCCTATTGCTGACAGATCAATCAGCTACCAAGGTGTACCGTACCCCCGGCGATTTCGCGGTGCAAAATATCGATTTCACCGTGGAAGATGACGCAGTATTCGAGTACCTTCCGAACCAGCTGATTTTGTATCGAGATGCCGATTTCCGCCAACATATAACCGCGAACATCTCTGAAAAGGGATCGCTGTTTATGGCGGATATTATCACTCCCGGCTGGTCTCCGGATGGCACTCTATTTAGCTATAAACAGGCCAGACTTCGCAACGAGATAACCGTAGGTGATGAATTAGCGCTGGTAGACAACTTGCGAATTAATCCCACCCAAGCTGACTTTGGTGACGACAAGGATTTCTTTATGGCGGGGCGAACCCACGTGGCAACCGCTATCTGCTTCGACCCCGGGGTTGATTCTGAGCTAGTAAGCGAGGTTAAGACACTGGTGAAGGAACGTTGCGCAGCTAACCCCGATATGATGGGGGCGCTTAGCGAATGCGACCGTCCCGGTTTTATGTTGCGAGCCTTAGGCAGCAGAACTGAAGAACTACATAGTCTAATCCTGGCGGCAGCTGATCATGTACGAATGAAGTTGCGGGGGCAAGGTCCGATAGATTTGCGTCAGTACTGATGGCTAGTCCTCGTGAGTGGCACCCATCCAGTGTAGTAATTTGTGGATATCATCGTCAGCGATGGCGTATTTGATGCTGCGCCCTTGCCGGGCGGACTTTACCACCCCGACCTTTTCCATTGCCCGTAGGGCGGCAGATACCGTTGCTACCTGCAAATTGGTAGCTTCAGCTAGTTCGGTAACGGTATAAACGTATTGCCCGGCAAAATGAATAGAGGTTAACAGCTTGAGTCGGGTGGGATCCCCTAAAATTTTAAATGTCGCCGACCATTCTGTGGCCAACGTAAGATTATCTGACAGCTGAGCCATAGATTCTCCCCTAGCTTAGGTGCCGAATTCGATTCCAGCTATTGACTGCTTTAGGTTAAAAACCCTTGGTAAACTCCTGGCGGTCTAGCAATGCTTGATTGCTGAGACCGCCAGGAATGAACTAATTGTTAACGATTAAGTACAGGGTTGGTAGTACGCTAAGACAGCGTTAACAAGTTACTCAGTGGGCGGTTTCGGCTGGTTAGAGTCATTAGCAACCAGAACCGTCAACACCGTGCACAGCACAGTTTGAATAATGGTGAAAGCGGTGTTCCAACCAACCTGTCCCGTCTGGAAGTTGTGGGACGCCGCAAAGATTCCCATTAAGATAGCGACGAGCGCAAAGCTCAGAATTACCTGCCGCGAACGTGACATTTGATTTCCTCCATGAAGGTAATATTCGAAATATTATTATCTCGGGTTAAAGGACAAAATGTGATATTGCTCCGAGAGTACGGTTCCCTTCTTCCCAATTTCAGCCGAATAGGCATATAGGCAATTATAGGTGATGAAAAGCAAGTTTTCCCAATATCGACAATTTTGTCGCAGCAACCGCCACTAAATAGGGGCTAGCGAAGTTTATTCACTATAAATCCGAGATAAGTGTTCCTAATTTACCCGATAGCTATCACCCGATCAGCAATTTTGTCGACTAGCAGTTGGTCGTGGCTTACTGAGAGTATCCCGATATTTCTCCGCTGGGCTTCCTCAAGCACAAAGTTCCATATATGTGCTTGAGAAATAGGGTCGAGCATAGTAGTTATCTCGTCTGCGATGAGGTATTTAAGGTCGACTCTCAAGGCACGGGCGATACAAAAACGTTGGATTTCGCCACCTGAAAGCTCGCTGGGGTAGCGAGCCAGCCAGCTGTGCTCAATCCCTAGACCCTCTAGGAGCCGTTCATCGATATCTCCGGCTTCCTGTAAACTCTCACCCATCTTCAACCGCGGGTCAACAGATTGCTCAGGATGTTGCCAGATTAGCTGTACCGGGCGAGCTTGGCGGCGCGGTAGTGGTTGACCATCGATTAGAACGTTACCTTTTTGGGGGGTTAAAAAACCCGCCATCAGCTTGCAAATCGTGGTTTTTCCTTGACCGCTAGGGCCGAATAGGGTTACTTTTTCTCCCGGCTCGACCTGCAGATTAAAGTCTTGTACGACCGGTTTGTTTTTCTGGTATCCAAACCAAATTCTGCTAGCGACCAGACTCATTTCGCCTCACCTCTAAGGACTTTTTCGTCATAGGCGGCAGGATTTGCGCACCGCACCATGGCTTTACCAATTCGCAGGGAGGCAATCTCTTCACTGCAAGCAGCGATCGTCCAGGGGCAACGCGAGCTAAAGGGACAGCCCGAATAGCTCCCTGGCAGGGGTTGGCTTCCGGGATAGGGGGCGAAACCGCGTCCCGGCAAGGAACTAAGGAGGGCGCGGGTGTAGGGGTGATAGGGCCCGCCCGTCTCTGTGCTGGTATCTTGCCACTCTTTTATCAGGCCAACCTCTAGGGTGGTTCCGGCATAGAAAACCGATGCCCGGTCTGCATATCGCAATGCCAATTCCACATCGTGAGTGATGATCAATACTGCATTTCCTGCGTCCGCGAATTCGCGCAAATCTTGCATGACTAACTCCGCCAATTCGGCGTGCAAGCCGGGTGTGGGTTCATCAGCCACAATCAACTGTGGTTTGGATAGTAGCGCTGCAGCGATTAACACGCGACGAGCCATTCCCCCCGAAATCTCGAAGGGGTATTTGTTGGCGGTGTCCTGCGGCAACTGGTAGCGCTCAAAAATGCGGCGCATCTGTGCGGGGTCGCATCCCTTTTTGCCTCTGACTTGCCGACCGATTTTCATCAGGGGATCCAAGCTGTTTACACTTTGGGGAATCAAAGCAATTTCGTTGCCAGCAAGGGCTGAAAGCGTAGCAGCGTTTAGTTTTTCCCCGCGGTATTCAATATCGCCGGCAACGTAGGCAGCGGGGGAGCTAATTCCTAATATCGCTTCAGCCAGCAGGCTCTTACCTGAACCGCTGGATCCGATAACGGCTAAAATCTCGCCGGGGCGCACGCGGGCGTGTAGCCGAGAAATCACATTTACGATTTCGCCGTCTTTAGCGGGGAAACCGATTGATAAATCGTTGATCGCTAGTATTGGTTGTTTGCTCATTGTCCGCCCCTTAGCAGGACGCGTACTGCTCGCGCAAAAGCGTCAAAGATTAGGACTACAGCCAGCAATGCCACGCCGGGGAAAATTGCCGACCACCACATCCCAGCACTTACGTAGCCGACTGAGGCGCTTAAAATAACTCCGATAGCAGGCGAGTCGGGGGGAAGACCGAAGCCTAAGAAGGTGATGGCAGCTTCGTGCATAATCGCGTGGGGGAATAGTAAAATCGCGCCCACCATTGCCTGTGGAGCCAAAGCCCGCCAGTAGTGTGTAGTAGCCAGTTGCCACGGAGTGCGTCCCAAGGCTTGCGCGCTGGCAATGTAGATAGATTCTTTGACCTGTAGTACTTCCGAGCGCACTACCCGGGCTAGGGAAGGCCAGTGGGTTACGGCCACACCGATTGCCACTCCCCAGAAGCCGCGTCCTAAAGCAATCGAAATTAAAATAAGTAAGAGCAGATGGGGGATTCCTAGTAGCAGGTCGATTAGCCAGGTAATGACCGCGTCTACCCAGGACGGCCCGATAGCTGCAAATACCCCCAAAATCACGGCTATTAGCGCGCTGACTAGGGACGCGATAATACCGATAAGGATGGAGGTAGACAGCCCGGCGAAGGTGCGGGCAAAAATATCGCGTCCCATCCAATCGGTACCGAATAAATTCTTGAGGTTTGGCGCAAGACCGGTACGAGTGAAGTTTGCAGTGGTGGCGGTATCTCTAAGCGCTATCCCAATACCCACAATTGCTACTAAAACCGCCAAAGTTAGCACTGCTTGCCGCGTAGCCACCTTGGGATTGGTCAGGCGTGGCAGGTGAGGTAGGTGAAAAATTTGTTTTTCCACAGTAATGCCTGTCTCCAGCCTCTTCTTATTATTAACTGATTTAGCCACGTTGACCCCGCCTTATTCGCGGATCTACCACCCCATATAGCAAGGTGGCAATGGTATTGCCAGTAAAGACTACCGCCGCGGTTATCACCGATATCCCGGCTAACAGCGCCGTATCGGATCCTAAGCCCGCTGTAACGGTGGCTTGCCCCAGACCGGGATAGCTAAATACCTGTTCTATCAGAATCGAGCCCCCGAAAACCTCGGCTACCGAAGCGAATTGTAAAGTTAGGGCGGGTAAAACGATATTGCGCAGTCCGTGACGCCGCACCGCTTGCCACTTGGATTCTCCGCGCGCCTTCGCATAGAGGAAATAGTCCGAGTCCATCACGTCTACTAGTTTTTCTCGAGTGTGCAGAGTTATGTTCGCGATACTCACGACACTCAGGGTTGCTGCCGGCAGGATTGCGTGATGCAGGGAATCCCAGATAGTTACGTCAGCAGCGCTGACCCCAATGGGGGTGGCGAAACCGGAAGGAAACCAGCCCAGCCAGACCGCGAACAGCATCAATACCAGCATTCCCAGCCAAAACGTGGGTGTCGATGCCAGCCCGTAGCAGACGGTGGTGATTATGCGGTCAGTGATTTTATTCCGTTTAGTCCCTGCGATTACCCCCAGGGTAAAACCGAGAACCCCAGAAAGGATCCAGGCCGTAGCCAGTAGCAAAACCGAGTTGGAAAACTTTGTCCAGATAACCTGAGAGACCGGCGCGTTATAACGCAAAGAAATACCCATATCCCCTTGTAAGAAGGCGGTGAACCAGGAGGCGTAGCGCTCCCATATCGGGATGTTCTGACCCCAGTAGGCACTTAAATTAGCACGCTGCTGAGGGCTCATATTTTGGACGGCGACCGAACCGTAGTTAGCCTGTACCGGGTCAATAGGCGAAAGCGAGATTAGCCAGAAAACAATCAGCGATACTCCCAGCATCAAAAGTATGAGCTTGATTATCGCAACCAGCGAAAAACGCAAGAACCACGGAACCTTAGGGGAAGAATCGGCTAGGTGAGCCACCTTCTTTGGTGACTCACCTAGCGATTCAGCGGAATGTTTTACTTCCAAGACCACTGATCCACGTTGTTAACGAGAGACCAGCCGTGACCGTGCGGGTGTGGTTTCTGATCAGCAATCTGCAAACCATCACGCACGAAATAGAGGTGATCAACGTTAGCAAACCATACCCAAGAGGCGGCACCGTCAATACCAGGACCTTCCGGACCCACTTGGGCTGCCTGGAATTCGCGGTTAGACTCCTCCCGGTCATTGGTCGTAATAGCCTTTTTCAGGTGCTCATCTACGGTTTCGTTGGAGTAGAGCGAGAAGTTGCCCCAACCCTTTGAATACAGCACGTTGTAGACCTCACTTGGAGAGTTGGAGCCCCAACCCCAAAGAATCGGATCGGAGTAGCTAAGACCGTAAATATCATCCCAAGCTTTTCCGACCGGGTTCACCTTGACCCCGATTTCCTTCATCTGGTTAGCAAAATCAGCTGCCATCGCCTGTCTGGTTGAGTCAGAGGAGGGATAAACCAGGTTGAACTCTGCGCGTAACCCGTCTTTGACAAGAATTCCGTCAGAGCCAGCCTTCCAGCCGTCATCTGCCAAAAGCTTCTTAGCCTTATTGACATCAGTCTTGAAAGCGGCTTTGTCGCTAGACCAGGGCATGCGATCCGAAACACCGAACGCTGGGGTGCCGTGTCCTTTGAGTACGTTCTTAACCATTTTGTCGCGGTCAACCGCGTAGTTCAGCGCTTTCCGAAGCGCCAGATTCGCAGTTACATCGTTACCAGCCTTGTAATCCTTCGAGCTGTCATTGAAGGAGTTATCAGCAGGGCGGAAAGTACCACCAGCAGGACTTACAGGCAATGAAATGCCCCGGGAGTCAACAGTGCCGTAACTTGCTAACTTAAAGCCATCAACTTTTTGATTGGACTTTGGCGCATAAACGTAAGCCACATCCACGTCACCCGCACGCGCTGCGGCCAGCGCGGGATCCTCATCCATGAAGGTGGCGATGAGGGTCTTCATCTTCGGCTTTTCGCCGTAATAATCCGGGTTCGCAGTAAAGATTGCCTGCTGTCCCTTATCCCACTGCTTTAAGATGTAACGTCCAGAGCCGATGGGCTTGGCGCCATAAGAGGAGCCGTAGCCAGCTTCGGGTACAATCCCCAGTACGGCCAGGGTGTAGAGCAAGGTGTTATTTGGCTCTTCCATCTTGATGGTGACATTGGTGTCATCATCGGCAACAGCCTCTTTAACCCCGGTTAGTTCGCAGACAGCACCGGGATCTTTAAGCACAGTGTTGATGGTGAAGGCCACATCGGAGGCTTTCAGTTTGGCACCATTGCTGAACTTGACGTCATCGCGAATCTTGAAGTGCCAAGACATGCCATCATCGGCCATTTTGTACTCAGTGGCCAGATCGTTGACAAAGTTCATGTCTTTATCGGTATTGACCAGGGTGGACTGAATCAGAGGCTCATGGACATGCTCACCGCAGCCCCAGCCCTTAATCGGGTCGAAGCCGGTTTCATTCTCTGATTCTTTAGTCAGAGCGACCCGCACTGCGTCCTTATTTTTTCCGGAATCAGAAGGGCCCGCAGAACCAGCCCCGGAGGAGCAGCCGGTAAGCAGGAGCGCCCCGGCGCCCAATACCGCCCCAATCTTCAGGGGGGTTAATTTAAGTCGTGAAAACATATAAACCTCAAACTTTCGTGAAAATACTCAATTGAGTGTTTGAATTGTAACAAATTATTGACGCCTGGCAATTTTCGGAGTACTTTGCCGTCCTTAATCTCAGCCAGAATAGGGACAGCTTGTTAACTTAACCAATTACTACTGGTCAGCCGCGTTTAAGGCTTCAACGGGGCTGGCCTTCGCCGCGCGCCTGCCGGGCAGGATTGAAGCTAGCAGGCAGAAAAGCTCGGTTACCAGCACTACCAGTCCCACCCACAGCCAGGGGATTTCTAATTCGATATTTTTTTGGGAGATTATGCCGGCGAACGGCATACACTGCATCACGAACCACGAGAACAGTGTCGATAGGGCCACGCCCACTACTAGCGCTCCTAGCCCGATCAGAGTCCCCTCGGTGATTAACATCCGCCTGACTTGAGTGCGAGTAGCGCCTACTGCCCGCAGCAGCGCATTTTCTTGGGCGCGATCAACTACCGACAAGCTGAGCGTATTTGCCACCCCGACTAGGGCGACGATGGCAGAAATTCCCAGCAGACACAGCAGAATCCCCATCATTACCCGCAAAACCATGGTGACTATGGAAGATAACATCGCGGAACTTTCCATACTTGCTGATGGTAGCTCCCAAAACTGGTTGGTGAAGTCTTGAATCGTCTGAATAGTGTCGGTGGAGCCTCGCGACAAATCAAGCTTTGCGATTACCCCATAGCTTTCGGCTTTTGCTCCCTTGGAGGTTAGCTGCTCAAAGTCTGCCCGAGAAAGCACCCCGTAGACCACGCTGTAATCGACGGGGAAACCGCTGGCGCTAGCAGGTATCTTCTTCGCTTTGACGGTTACTTTTTCCCCTCCTTTGAAACCGAGGTTTACCGGTTGCGATATGGGTTTTTCTACCGCCCCTACCAGCCACATTTCTCCGCGTTTAGGTTCTTTAATCCTTTTTCGAGTTAAGGAATTAACCTTGTCAGGCAAAGTGACTACTACCATTGAGGAAGCCCGGGGATTTTTGGCGCCCGCGCCCTCGTTAGCATCAGCGGTCTCGCTACTGCCGGTTTCGACGTTTACCTCTAGGGGGGTGCTACTGGTAGCTTCAGGAGTTTCGGTTGTAGGTTCCGTATCCGCTGGTTTCGCCTCCCCTGGATTTTCGTCAGCTCTGCCCGTCAGCTGTTCCTCGGTGAGCGTGTTTCCCTGCGCATCTGTAATCGCCTGCGTAACCATTCCGGGGATTTCTCCAATGGAGCTAACCCCTTCAATCTGGGCAGCTTTCTTTAGCTTGTTCCCCGGCAAAGGGATGCTCGGGTTGGCAGATACCAGGGAATAGTCAACTGCGAACCGCCGGTTGATTTCATCATTTACGGTTTTTTGTACCGAGGCGGTACCAATCAAAATGGTGGCCATCAAAGTAACCCCCAGCACCAGAGCGGTGGCGGTCGCTCCGGTGCGATGCGGATCCCGCTTGACGTTTTCACCAGCGAGTTTAGCGGTCGCATACTTGCGGGCGAAGGGGCGGGTAAATAGGGCGGTAAATGCCGGCAATAGGAAACGACAAATCATTAAGGCGGCACACATCAGGATTAAGGCGCCGGCGATGGCGGCTCCCAAAGTTATTAGCTGCTGCTCGCCATCTTCACTGCCGCGATTATTCCAGGCCAGGACCCAAAGTCCGCTCCCGGACAATGCCAGGAATGCGGTTAAAATCCAATGGAAAATATGTCGCTTGGGTTTGCCTTTCTTATTGAGCTCCTGGGTATTGAGCGCCGCAATCGGGCGGATTTTTCCGAGTCCAAAGGTGGGGCGCAAAGCGCCAATAAGCGGTACTAGAATCCCGGTAACCAGGGATAGAGCCACCGGGAAAATCCCGATTACCTCCAGGGTTTGCGAAAGGGAACCGATCATGCCGGTGCCATAGACCAAAGCGATTGAGCCTAGCCAACCAATCAGAGTCCCGGTTAGCGCGGAAACTATTCCTACCAGTAGGCATTCTAAGAACGCCGCCCGGCGTACCTGCGCGACGGTGGCGCCCACGCAGCGCAGCAGGGCGGTTTCTCGCCTTCTTCTGGCGAGCACCACCTGAAAAGTGACCGAAACAATCCCGATACAAACCAGCACCGCTAGTAACGGGAAGAAGAGGGCGACCGCCTGGAGCGCGATTTGCTCGGCTTTGCCGGCAGTGGTTTCACTTTGCTTCTGAGTGACGGTAACCACCGATAAATCCTGGCTGAGCAGCTGTTTGTTATTTAGATATTGCCCTAGTTTTCGGGCGAGTGTCGAGGGATCCTGCTGAGTATGCACCAAAATCTGGCTAACTCCCGTCCCGGTGGCTTTCGCTAAACGTTTACCCAGTTCAGGGGAGAGGTACACGTCGGGAACCTGACCGATATACATGGAGGCATCCCGGCGTACAATCCCGCTGACCGTAGCTTTTTGGGTGGTGGGTTTCGCACCCTCGCCGTCGTAGGAGGGTGGAACCTGGATTTCGATAGTGTCACCCACGCCCACCCCAGTTTTTTCTAAGTAGCTCGTGGCCAGGGCGATCTGATTTTTTCCGGTAGGTTCTTTACCTTCGCTAAGGGGAGGACGGTAGAACTGGGGCGAAAACAGTCCTATCCCTTGCATCTGTACGGCCTTTTTCCCGATGGTAGCCCCGACCCGGGTCTGATAAACCGGCTGTAATTCCAGGTCGGTGCCATTTGCTTGGCGAATCCCGGCACGGTCAGCGATGATTCCCGCTAGCGGATCCGCTTTGAACTTTTCAACAGCGACGGTCCCGTTTACGGCCGCTTGAGAGTTTTCGTCAAACTCCCCGTAGGTAACTACCACCTGGGTATTTTTCATCAATTGGGTTTCGCCCGCCCCCATAGTCCATGCCATGACGGAGCCGAAGGAGCTGGCGATGCATATAAAAATACAGCAGATGATAATAGCGCAGGCAGTAGCAATATATTGCCGCGAATGAGCCTTCAGGTTGGCTTTAGTTAGGAAACGCATTTAGATCACCTGAGAAAGTTGCCCGCGAGTGGGGTGAGAAAGTTCTTGAGTGATTTTGCCGTCTTTGACGATTAACACTCGGTCGGCGACGGCGGCGGCACTAGGGTCGTGAGTAACCATCACTACTGATTGCCCCAGTTCACTGGCAGCATTGCGTAGCAGTTTCAGCACTTCCTTTGAGGAGGCCGAATCCAAGTTTCCGGTGGGTTCATCCGCTACTAGCAGGGCAGGTTTAGTAATCAGGGCGCGTGCCACTGCCACCCGTTGCTGCTGTCCCCCGGAGAGTTCGGAAGGCTTATGGGTTAGTCGGTCTTTCAAATTCAGGATTTCAATAATTTGGTTTTCCCAGGTAGTAGAGGTTTTTTTACCTGCCAATAGCTGGGGGAGCCGGATATTTTCCAGGGCAGTCAGCGTAGGCATCAGGTTGAAGGATTGGAAAACGAACCCGATATGGTCTCGGCGGAACTGGGTGAGAGTCTTATCGTTCATTTTGGCGAGGTCTTTGCCGGCGACTGTCACTGTTCCCTGGGTGACGCTGTCTAGACCTGCCAGGCAATGCAGCAGCGTAGATTTACCAGATCCAGAAGGGCCCACAATCGCGGTAAATTGCCCGAAATAGATTTGTAAATCTATACCGTCGAGGGCGCGCACCTCGGTTTCGCCCTGCCGATAGATTTTATAAACATTATTGAGGCTGACCACTGGCGCACCCTGTGGTGCGTTATCACTGGTAGTTGCGGTCTTTTGGGGTAATGGTGTCCCGGTAGAGGTAGTAGTCTGCGGGGAGGGCAGTGGTGGTAGTTGCGGGCTAACTGCCGCCGGTATTTGCGGCGCGCTCGCTTGCGTCTGGGGAAAAGTTGAGCTTGCCGACTGTGGGAAAGCCGGGGTTACCGGCGGTGAGGCTTGGGTGAAAGTCGGGTTTACCGGCTGCGGTGTTTGGGGGAGAGCCGGATTCGCTCCCTGATAGCTATTGACCTGTGGAGGTAGCGGACTTGCCGCTTGGGGAACACCGGTGTGTCGGGGAAGGACGTTGCCGGACTGGCGGGCTGGGAAAGCCTTCTGTGTTGCCGGGCGCTGAACTTGAGTTTTAACCGCTGGCATTCCCGCAGGGGGAGCTGCGGGAGCAGGCGGCGTGGCGTGGCGTGGCTTTTGGTAGCGGTGGAACTCCTCGGGAGTTGCTGGCTGATCGGGCTGATTATTATTCACCGGTTTACCTTTCGTTTTCCTGCAAAAAATTTGTTGCGATTTCGCTTGAACTTCCCGAAATTATTGAAGATTCCGGAACTAAAACAGCGGGATCATGCGGGCGCACCTGCTGTCTAGATTTTAAGTCTCGGGGCTCAAAATGCGGGATGATTTCGGTATTTCGCACCCGCGTAAGCGCCATAAACACCAGGGCTTGCAACCCTAGAACCCCGATTATCATCCAGGTGAGAGGGGCTATTGCGAAGGATACGACTCCCCAAATGCTAATCGGAGGCGAAACTGCCATAGAGATGGCGGTGATAAGCATCAGGAATGCGCATCCGGCTAGCAGTAAGAATCCAAAAGCATAAACGATGATGACTTCCCACATGCGTGCCCTCCAAATTACTGCAGGTGGGCACCCCAGTTTTAGAAGCAGATTGGTTTGCTCTTGTTCGCGGCGATTAGAGACCATCACCGTGATGGCAAGGGAAAAAGCGGTAGTCACTGCAACTGCGGCCGCAGTTAAGAGCCAACCGGTTATCACGTCTTGCTGCACCAGCTGTAACAGTAAGTAATGCAGCTGCAAAGTCGCCTGTGACCCACTATCTATACTGTTAGAGCGGGTTTCGAGACTTAAAGCGTCGGTGTAGCTGTCTGCTGTCGCCAGAAAAGCTAGGGAGAGCAGATAGGTGGCTGCCAAGGAAAGTACCGGTGCTAACGCAATCCAAAAGCGCGAGGCATTCGCGCGGATTGCGCGAGCAGCCAAAAGCACGGAAGGATAGCGACTAAAAGTTAAAGGCCAACAAATCAAGGTCAGCACTTTGGTAGGCAGCCAAAACAGCAGTACCCAAAGGAAAACCAGCATCATTATGGGCGCTAAGACCATCGCCAATAATCCAGCGATTGCTATCCCAGCTACGCCAATAGGAATCGCCAGCAGGATTAACCAGACAATGGCGGCGTTGCGGGTGGAACCTTTAAACCAGGAGGAAATGAAAGAAATGTTGAAGCGGCGGCGGGTTTCTGCGGGAATTCCCCGCTGTTGGCGCAATAGCAGAGTGATTTTCCAGATCGGGATTAACAAGAGTACAACCAGGGACAGGAGCAGAATCCACCAAGGGGGTAGCAGGTCTTTGGCGGTGGGGTTAAAACCGAGAATCTGGATATTTTCAAGGATCGGCAAAGAGAGCGCGTAAACTGCGGCACCCAGCACAAATCCGGTAAAAATATAGCTATAAATCGAATAGCAGCTAAAGAAAAAACGAGTTCTGGTGCTGGCTCCCAAGCGATACAAACTGACCAGAGCGTCCCCTAAACGTTGCTCATCTAGCTCCAGACGGTTCCACCACAGCGCAATCAGCGGAAAGGTGATCAGCAGAGTGGCGAAAACAAACAATGAAATATAGATGACAGACACGGCCTCGTGCTCATAGCTACGGGTATGGCTGGGCAAGACGGCGAGGGCGCGCCCCAAAGTATCTGCCCCCTGAGGTAATATCCATAAACGCCTGACCAGAAAAGCGTTAATCCCGCCTAGTACGGCTAGCAGGCAGTAACAGGTGAGGGCGGCCGATAGTATCGAGGCCGCTTGAGCGGGGCGATCCTTAAAGTCTCGCCCTCGCCAGCAGATAATAATTCGTCCCAGAGTCATTTATGCGTCCTCGATCTGGAATACGGTTTCTGAGGTAGATTCGCGCCGACTGTCTTGGGCAATTAATCCGTCTCGCAGGGTGATAGTTCGCTGGCACCACGCCGCTACCTGCGGATTTACGGTGGAAACCAAAAGGGTGGCGTGGGTGCGCGCTGCTGCCAGCGATAACGCCTGCATCGCTTCTTGGCCAGAGACGGGATCTAGCAGCGCCGTCGGCTGATCAGCAAAAATCACCCGGGGGCGGATCGCTAAAGCGCGGGCGATAGCTACTCGCGCAGCCAAAGCCGGGCTGAGTCCGGCAGTCATTTGCCGACTAATATCTTCGAGTCCCAATCGTTGTAGCTCTTTTAAGGCGCGCTGTTTTGCTTCTGCGCGTCCGAATCCTTGTAACAGCAGTGGTAAAGCCACGTTTTCTAGTACTTGCAGTTCGGGAAGGAGTTGTTCGGATTGGAAAATAAAACCGAAACGTTCGCGGCGCAGTGCCTGCAACTGGCGGCGCGACATTTCTGATAAATCCCGGCCATCTAAGATCACCGTTCCGGAAGAGGGACGCACAATCCCGCTGAGTAGATACAGGAGGGTGGTTTTTCCGGCTTGAGTCGGCCCGGTAATTGCCACCTGCTCGCCCTCGTCAATAGTTAAATCAATATCGGCCAGCACCGTATGAGAGCCGTAAATCTTGGTAAGCCCCTGGGTTTGAATCAACATACTCCTATCTTGACGGTCTTCTTAGCGCGATAACAGCGGGTACAAACTACTTTTAAGGTAGAGCTGGCACTACCCTAAAGGTAGTCAGCGGGCGGTGTTCTTTACCGGGAGCGTCCTCATAAAATATAGGTATGCAGCGAACTGATCCCTATTTTCGCGGGGTAACTTACCACCGCAGCTCCCTGGTACGTTCCAGCCTCCGGCTGGGGATTCCCTTCCTAGCGATTGAGCTATTTTCACTGGTGGTACACGTGGGGGCAATGCTGGTGATGTTCCGGCGCTCGCGGGCGGTACTTTCCCACTACACGGCGGCGGTGCGTTACCGCGCCAGCGCCATGCTGGGGCGGCAAGATGCTTCTATCTGGCATTTTTGGCAGGTTCCCGGCGGGGAAGCGATTCTAGAAAGAGACAATCAGAGCACCCCGGAGTATATAAATTCCCGTTCCATCCCGATTTTCCTGTTTTGCTTGCTGGTAAATTTGGTTGCCTGCTTGCCGTTGCTGACGCTATTGCTGCTGGTGGTTAACTACTTTTTTCATGCCGTACCCTTTGTTTTCCTGCGAGACTATTTGGCACTGATATTCCTGTGGCTGCTGTTTGCACTGGCTAGCGGGATCTATGCTCGCCTAGTTTTTGCTATCGCTGCTTCCGGGCCCTTAAGTGCCGAAGAAATAATCCAGTTACATCGCTCTCGCCGGGAAATAGTCGATGCTTTCGAGATTGAGCGTCGCCGGATTGAAAGGGATCTGCATGATGGTGCCCAGCAATACCTGGTGGCGGCGTCTATGAAGGTCGGCGAGGCGGAGCTAAATCTGGAAGTGCTGGCCTCCTCGGAATCTTCTAAGGACTGCCCGGAGGGGGAAGGTAGCGGCGATTCCGATACCTGCGCGCAGATACCACAGATTTTAGGTCTTTTGCGGGAAGCGCAAGACGCCAATGACCAAGCTTTAGCGGCGCTACGGCGAACGGTAGCGGGGGTGCATCCGAAAGTGCTCTCCGATAAGGGACTGGCCGAGGCAGTACGCGATGTTTGTGCCGAATCTCCTTTGAAAGTGGATGTCCGGATGCCCTTTGAGCTGCCCAAGCTACCGCCAGGAGCCGCCGCTGCCGCCTACTACCTGGTGTGTGAGTCCCTCACTAACGTGGCAAAATATGCACCCCAAGCCGAGGTTTCAGTATTGGTGGTGGCGGGTTCTTCCCTGGTGGTTTCGATTACCGATAATGGAGCCGGCGGGGCAAGTATTAACCCGGGGCATGGCTTGGCCGGTTTGCAGGCGCGACTGGAAGCCTTCGGGGGAACTTTGCGGGTGATTTCCCCGGCGGGCGGGCCAACTACGGTGCGCGGGGAAATTCCGATTATAGTATCCGCGAAGGAGACAGCATGAAAATCATTTTGGCTGATGACGCGACTTTGATCCGCGAAGGATTAGCCGGGCTGCTCGAGCGCCTAGGACATCAAGTAATCGCCCAAGCCGAGGACGCGCCCGGGCTAATTGCGGCGGTGAAACAGGCGGACCAGGCCGGTCAGCTCCCGGATGTGCTGGTAACCGATGTGCGGATGCCGCCAGGGATGAGTGATGATGGCTTGCGCGCGGCGGTAAAGATTCGGGAAGGGTACCCTGACCTGGGGATTATGGTGCTCAGTCAATATGTGGCCCCGGCCTACGCGGCACAACTTTTTAGTGCCGACCAGCTACCTCCACCAGGGCAGCACGCCGCCGGTACCGGATACCTATTAAAAGAGCGGGTGTCTAGGGTTGCCGATTTCTTAAACGCTTTGAAGACCGTGGCCGATGGTGGGGTAGTAGTAGATCCGGAAGTAGCAGTGAAACTGGTGCGGGAACGCGGATCCGCCCTCGCTAGCCTTACTGCCCGGGAAAGCGAAGTCTTAGGGCTGATGGCGCAAGGTTTATCCAATGAGGAAATCGCAAAGAAACTATTCCTCTCCGGAGCCTCAGTGGCAAAACATATCGCTAATGTGTTTATGAAACTGGGACTGACTCCCGATGAACCCAACCGCCGGGTGCGGGCCGTCCTCGCTTATCTAACTGCCACCGGTTTACAGTCTTAATATTTCCCCGTCATACTTCCGGGAAAGATGCTTATTATTACGGGGTAGCAACTAGAAAGTGATTTGAAAATGGATATGGATAATCGAGTCTTTGCGCATCGCGGCTTAAATACCTTAGCCCCGGAAAATACGATGGCGGCTTTTCGGAAAGTGGTGGAACACGGTCTTAACTGGATTGAAACCGATGTCGATATTTTGGGGGATGGAACCGTAATTGTATGCCATGACACCAATTTGGATCGCACCACCAATAAATCGGGCGGCTACTACGGGCTCACTGCCGCCGATCTAGAATCGATTGATGCTGGCAGCTGGTTTAGTCCCGAGTTTGCGGGAGAAAAGCTTCCTACCCTCCGCCAACTGGTGGACTTTATGAATGAGACCGGGCTAAATGCCAATATTGAAATCAAATCCAATGAAGCGGGTGCGGCTATGACCCGCCAGCTAATCCGCGCGGTAATTAAAGAACTGAACCGGCTGAACGGTCCGGAAGTGATTGTGTCTTGCTTTAATCACGTATTATTATCGGAATTTCATGCCCTGGCTCCGGAAATCCCGCTCGGTTGCCTGTATGAAACCTGCACGCTTAACGATGACTGGCGCTCGGTGTTAGAACTGGTGGGAGCCAGCTATATTCACCCCGAAGATAGCGGTTTAACCCGCGAAAAAGTGCGCGCTTTCCGGGACGCAGGGTTCGGGGTCAACGTGTGGACAGTTAACTCTCCTGCCCGCGCTAACGAACTATTTAATTGGGGCGCAACCGGCATTTTCACCGATGTAGCGCATTTGATTCCCCGTCGCTAGTTAGCTTCGGTCGCTACCCACACCGGCTCGGGTTCTAGATTTACGTTGAACTTGGCTTTTACCTTTTCCTGGACTGCGCGTGCCAGCTCCACAATGTCGCCAGAAGTAGCGTGATCGCGGTTGGTGAGCGCCAAGACGTGTTTAGAAGAAAGCGCGGCTCGCGGCGCGCCCTCGTCTGGGTTAGAACGGGGGAGGGCGAATCCTTTTTCCAAGCCTGCGTGCGAAATCAACCAGGCGGCAGAGGTTTTTACCTGCCCCTCCACCTGGGGAGCTTCGCCAGTCACCGCGTTGCGCAGCTGCAGATTAAATACCGGGAAACGCGGAGCCTCGGGAGGAAGTTGCTCCGCGTCCTCGGTTGAAATAATCGGGTTAGTAAAGAAGGAACCACAGGAGCGGGTATCGGGGTCGGCGGGATCTAGTACCATCCCTTTAGAGCGTCGCAGCTCTAAAACTGCCTGACGCACCTCGCGCATATCAGCGCGTTCCCCCAACTTAACCCCTAATTTCTCTGCCAACTGTTGATATTCGATGGGCGCAGACAGGGAGGCATGCGCTAACTGAAAATCAGCCGCTAGCACCACGTAACGTCCGGTATAACCCCAGGTGTGTCCCCCTCCGGCCTCCTCATCCTGTAAAGAGCGTTTAATAATCGAGGTGCGGTAGCCCAGCTGTAAATCCCCGACCGGCAAAATCCGGATACCATCACGAAGCCGATCGAAAACCCGCACCGTGGACAAGGTTTCCGCCACTTCATGCCCGTAGGCACCAATATTTTGCACCGGAGCTGCCCCTACGGTTCCAGGGATACCCGAAAGGGCTTCTAGACCCATTTGATCTTCATCAATGCAGGCACACACGAACTCATCCCAGGATTGCCCAGCAGGCGCGCTCACCAGGGCGCCTCCGCAAGCGGTATCTTCGGTTACCGTTACCCCGCTGCGCCGATCTTGCACCACCACCAGGTCAGATAAGTTCTCCCCACATAGCAGATTGGAACCTCCCCCCAACACCAGGAGTTGCTCTCCCGCGCGGTCTGCCTCTCGTACCGCCGCGACCAGTTCGTCCTCTGTATCTACCTGGTAAAACGCTTTCGGTTTTCCCCCGGTACCGATAGTGGTCATATCCCTTAAATCCGGGATTTCACCGCCCTGCAACGCATCTTTGTTATCGCTGGCTTTCCGGTACCAGGCGGGAACCGGCTTCGTGGGTTGGTGATCAGCGCGCGGGGAAATCCACTCACAAGAGTCGGTGAAATCGGTTTTTACCATGTCTCTATTCTAGGGCTTGACTAGCGCCCACACTTTTTCCGCAACCGCCTTATCGCAAACTAAATCGGTTACTACCCCGGCATTCAAGGCGCCCAACAGGGATGGAGCCTTAGCTTTACCAGCAACTACACATAAACGACGAGGGATACGCCGCAACTGTTCCGGGCTAGGTCCGGTAGCGCGCTTATTTAGAGAAATATCGCTCCAGGAACCATCCGGTCTGATTAACACGGTACAAACGTCCCCGACCACCTTATCTAGCGCCAACTTATTAAGTTCGCTGTGGGTGAGGTAACCGGCGGAATAAACGTGGGAGGGGATTTCGGCTCGCAGCGCACCCACGCTAAATACCGCTATGGTGCATCTTTCTTGCCAGTTGAGGACGCGCTGCACCGCGCCCTCGCGCCAAAGAGCTTCTTTAGTTTCGGGGTTGTCAAAAAAGGCGGGCACCGGGAACTGTACGATATTGGCTTTCCACTGGTAAGCCATACGTGCCAAGATTCCGCCTACATGCGCGATTCCAGAGGTATCGGTAGAAGCGGCACCGTTTAACTGCACCAAAGTTACGTTATCCACGTCCTTCTTAGTTATGTGAACAGCCATTTCGGTGGTGGTGTTCCCCCAGGCTATGCCGACTATCTCCCCGTCTTGAACCAGTTGCCCCAACATTTGCGCCGCAGTTTTTGCCACAGTTTCCAGGATGCGGTTTTGGGTAGTGTCGGGAGGTAACTCCACGATATGCACATTTACCCCAAAGCGTTCTTGCAGCTGACGTTCCAGACGAGTGTGGGGGGTATTTGAAGTTTGCACCGAAATAGTAACGATCCCCCGTTGCCTCGCGTAAGAAAGCAAGCGGGAGACCGTGGAGCGGGAAACTCCCATCCGCCGCCTAATCGCTTCCATGGTCTGTCCTTGCACGTAGTAGGCGAAGGCAGCGCTGCGTGCCAGTTCATCTTTGCTGGCGCTTGGCTCACTAAAAGGGTCTTCAGCCGGTTGTGTTTCTGTTGACAAAAATCTCACCCCCGCGCTTCGGCGCGCACGTTTGTTCTTCCATGTTGAACATTAATGCTAGAGAACAAAAAATAAAAGCAGAAGTCATTGAGGAAGGATGTTACGCAGCAAGGAAGCTTGTCGCACCTTAACCGTGACTTACAAAACTTAATAGCAACCACATAATCCAATAACCTAGCGCAAAGGAGCGCGTATGTTAGCGACATTAAATGATCTGCTGGTACCGATGGCGGCAGCCACCCCAAGTAGCGGCGAGATCTTCGCTTCAGAATTCTTTGGCACCGCCATTCTTTTGATGTTCGGTGTTGGCACCTGCTGCACCAATAACCTTTTGAAATCGAAAGGCAAAGGCGGCGGCTGGTTAATGATCAACTTCGGGTGGGGTTTGGCAGTGTACATGGGTGTGTATGCAGCCTATAAAACCGGCGGTCACCTCAACCCGGCGGTCACCATCATGAAAGCTGTCTGGCACGGAATGGACAGCAATGTAACCCTCAACGGCCCCAGCATCGCCAAGGGCGGCATTCCGGTAACCACTACTAACGTGATTATCTACATTGTGGCGCAGCTACTGGGGGCGATGGTGGGAGCCCTACTGGCTTACCTGACCTACAAGAAACAGTTCGATCAACCGATGGAGGATCCCCGTCCCAAGCTATGGTGCTTCTCCACCGCGCCCGAGGTTCGTTCCTACGGTTGGAACCTGGTTACCGAGATTATCGGCACCTTCGGTCTGTTGGCTTTCGTGATGGTTTCTGGCGGTACCCCCACGCAGGTAGGTCCGCTAGCGGTTGCCCTTTGTATCGTAGTTATCGGTATCGCTTTGGGTGGTCCTACTGGATACGCCATCAACCATGTTCGTGACCTGGGGCCGCGTATTACCTTCAGCTTGCTTCCGATGAAGGGTGGCAAGCCGGACGCTGACTGGGCTTACTCCTGGGTACCCTTAGTTGGCCCCACGATTGCTGCCATTATTACCCCACTGATCGTCGTCGGCCTGGGAATGGCTGCCTAAAAAGAGCTTAGAGAAAACAAATAGCAAGAATCCTTAAGGAAGATTAGTATGACCGAGAAAAAATATGTAATGTCCATTGACCAGGGGACTACCTCGTCACGGGCAATTTTGTTTGACCACAGCGGACAGATTGTGTCGCTAGGGCAAAAAGAACACGAACAGATTTTTCCCAAGGCCGGTTGGGTTGAACATAATCCGATTGAAATCTGGGACAACATTCGTGAATGCGTAGCTGATGCCCTGCAAAAGGCAGAAGTAAACCGACATGAAATCGCAGCAGTGGGGATTACCAACCAACGCGAAACCGTGGTGGTCTGGGATAAGAACACGGGGGAGCCGGTATATAACGCGATTGTTTGGCAAGATACCCGCACCTCGCAGATTATTCGCCAGCTCGCCGGTGACGAGGGGCTTTCCAAGTATCGCGATATTTGCGGACTCGATTTGTCCACCTACTATTCCGGACCGGAAATCAAGTGGATTTTGGATAATGTCGAGGGCGCGCGCGAAAAGGCAGAAGCCGGTGACCTGCTATTTGGTAACACCGACTGCTGGGTACTTTGGAATATGACTGGCGGCGTGAACGGCGGGGTACACAAGACTGATGTCACCAACGCATCGCGCACCATGCTGATGGATATTCGTACCCTGCAGTGGCGGGAAGATATTTGCAAAGACTTCGGGATTCCCATGTCGATGCTGCCCGAAATTTGCTCTTCTTCCGAGGTGTACGGCTATGGCCGTAAGAATGGTCTGCTGATTGACACCCCGATTTCCGGGATTTTGGGTGATCAGCAGGCAGCCACCTTCGGGCAGGCCTGCTTTAAGAAGGGCATGGCCAAGAATACTTACGGTACTGGCTGCTTCGTGCTGATGAATACCGGGGAAGAACCGGTATTTTCCAATAATGGTTTGCTCACTACCGTGGCCTACAAGATCGGTGATAATAAGCCGGTTTACGCTCTGGAAGGCTCAATCGCGGTTGCCGGGTCGCTGGTGCAGTGGCTGCGTGACAACCTGGGATTGATTAAGGCCTCGGACGAAATTGGGAAACTGGCTAGCACCGTAGACGATAACGGTGGTGTCTACTTTGTGCCTGCGTTCTCTGGTTTGTTTGCCCCCTATTGGAAGGATGATGCCCGGGGTGCGATTGTGGGGCTGACCCGCTACAACAACAAGGGACACATTGCGCGTGCGGTACAGGAAGCTACTCCCTATCAGACCCGCGAGGTCTTCGATGCCATGATGGCAGACTCGGGTGTAGAGCTCAAAGAGCTGCGGGTAGATGGCGGCATGACCAAGGATGAAATGGTGATGCAGTTCCAGGCCGACCAATTGGGGGTACCGCTGGTACGACCAGAGGTACTAGAAACCACCGCGCTGGGTGCGGCTTATGCTGCCGGTATCGCCGTGGGATTCTGGGATGGCGAGCAAGATGTGATTGATAACTGGGCAGAAGGTAAGCGCTGGACTCCTGGTGAAGATCGCGAAGAATATGACCGCAACTACCGCCTGTGGAAGAAAGCGGTTACCCGCACCTTCGATTGGGTGGACACCGATGTAGAGAACGCCTAGTGGCGTTCCCAAGACACAGCTGAATAGCAACAAGCATCCCGGGAGCCTGGATTTAATCCAGGCTCCCGGGTATTTTGCAGGTATCTGTCTAGTTGCCTCGAATACCTTAGAAATATTGAGGTTCGGGGGGTCCGAAGTCAGGCTAGATATAATCTTCAGGGGTATCCTCTGGGGCTTCGGCCGCTCCAATGGTCGGATTGAGGGGAATATCCCTACCAAAAAAGTCATGCTCCACTTGATTGCCATTAGCATCAACAATGCTTTTACCTGTAGCAATAGCGGGAGAATTGGGTAGTGGCTTGAAAATGTCGAATGCTGTGTGGGAAGTAGAGTCATTGTGCCGGCGTGCTTGTCTATCATCCGAGACCTTTACAGCAGTATCGCCACTGATTACCGGTGTTCCTTTTGCTGCTACCTGTTTATTTGAATCATTAGCATGGGTGGAAAAGTTGTAGAACAAGTTATTGTCATATATCTGAGAACTAGATCCCCAATTTTCAGTTACCTCAAGGACATCATCAGGTTTATAAAAGATATTGTTTTCTATGACTGCAGGAGCATCTCCCCTGGTAATGATGCTAGATCCGTTGGCCATGATGAAAATATTGTTATATATGTGAGCATCCTGTTGTCCCGCTAAGTCCAGGGCTCCCCGTCCGTCGCTGTGAGCAATGTTGTAACGGAAAGTATTGTGCATAGACCCAGCGCCACAGAACATAACGGTGGCGCCGCTATTGGCGAAAGAATAGTTGTACTGGTAGACAGTTCCATCTCCGTAGTCCGCGTCCCACGGCTGACCATCCCCGTTACCACAGTGGGCGTTACGAGTATGGAATGCTTCGTTATATTGGAAAATGGCATTTTTGCATCGCCAAGGCCAAATCGCGGCGGCTACTCGACCCCATTCAGCATCTTGCGGCCCCTCGATATTGTAAGGATGTAAATAGTCAGTGGCGTTGATATAGCGGGCAGCTCCATCAGAGACATTATGTTCAACGAGGGGGCGATCGCAGTACATGACGGTAATAGCATCACCACCTGCATCTTTAACATAGTTACCCCGGATCAAGACTTTACTGGATCCGTATTTAGCAATTATCGCATCGTCTATCGGGCCATCTTGAGGCTGGTCGATAATGTTTTGATAGGCGGTGTAGCCTGCAGCTATTCCCCACCGGCTTACTGTTTCAACACGGTTATTCAATATTTGTAAATCATCAAAACGAGCGATTTTTTGGGGCTCTGCAGCAGGTTTGCCGTCTGCAGGGTAGTGCGCCATGAAATAGATACCACCATTAGCAAGGTGCTTATCGTAAATATTGCCGTCTACATCGTGAATGTACATATCAGAAACTACGACGTGTTTCACCGGGCCGTTCTCAGCAATACCCGCCAACCCGGTACGTTCCAGAGCTAAACCATCATTATATTTTTTGGGGTCAGCTGCCGGATTCGTCTCTCGGTCATTGGTCAACTCTAAACCAGAAATTTCCAGGTAGCTGACATCTCTGAATAGGAGCGCACTGGAAACCTCTGCCTTATTACGGTGCAGCTCGATGGGGGCGTGATAATCCTGAATCCAACGTCCTTGCCCATTAGCGTTAATAATCGGGCGTTTCCCGCCCTGGCCGTAGGGTTTAATTTGAATCGGAGCATCTTTAGAGCCGTTAGAACCTGCCTTCAGGTGCAGAGCTTGTCCATTCCAGGTGTCCCCACTCTTTAGCAGGACTTTATCGCCTGGCAGCAGAGTTATTTCATTAATTCTAGCCAGAGTTTGGAACGGTTCGTGTTCGCTGGTTCCCGAATTGCAATCGTTTCCCCTACTGGAGGATACGTAATAGCTAGTACCCTTTACCTCACTCATATTTTTCGCTCCCTCTATCTAAATATTAGTTGTGGGAAGTTTGAGAAACTATCTGCTGCATAATGGGTAGTTTTCTTTCCATATCACGAACCAATTTTATCTGAGTACGAGCCCGATCCAGATTATGATTTGCGCGCTGAATTTGAAAATAGTTGTCACCGGAAATGTAGTCAGTCAAAAAACGCATGCCACACTCATAGGTCATGATTAGGGCTCCCTGGGGAAGCATTTCAATCTCTAAGTCAGTCAAGTGTCCTTGTAAACCCGCCAAAAATCCTTTTGTAAATGCCGTAAATAATTCCAGAGAACAGGAAACTTTACTCAAATCGATTTCATCTTCCCGGGCAGTAGAAGCTCCAAAACGAATCGAATCTCCGAAATCATTCATAGCTAATCCCGGCATTACGGTGTCTAAGTCGATAACTGCGATAGCTTTTCCGGTCTTTTTATCCAAAAGTACATTATTTGATTTGGTGTCATTATGGGTAACTCTCAGTGGTAAATCACCTGTTCTCTGCAGATCGGGAAAGACGTGGCACAGATGCTTATATTGACGGAAAAAGTTGATTTCCTGGCGAACAGTAGCTGCCCGTCCCACGGGATCAGCACCCACTGCCTTTTCGAATTGGTGAAAACGATTGACTGTATCGTGAAAGCCGGGGATAACCTCGTGAAGGGTGTCAGCCGGAAAATCAGCTAAGCGCCGCTGAAAACTACCGAAACCCACGCCAGACTCATAAAAATCCCAAGGATTCTCAACTTTGTCTAGGGTGTAAGAGTCGCCAATATATGTGTACAGACGCCACCAGTTATTATCAGGATCCCGATAGCAAGGGTAGCCGTCAAAAGTGCGGATTACCCTTAAGGTTTCTCTATTCGGATCTCCACCTTCCGCAATAATCTTTGCTTGTAAATACTCAGTAACTGCCGCGATATTTTCCATCAGCCCTACCGGGTCAGTGAAAATATCAGTGTTAATCCGTTGCAAAATCAAGGGTGATTCGCTGCCGTCAGGCAGGTGGCATTTTGCGAGAAGAGTGTCGTTAATATGACCGGATCCGTAAGGGGAAGCTGCTAAAAAATCTCCTTGTACCCGAAAATTTTTAACCGCGCGTTTTATTTGCTTAGGTAACAATCTCTGCACTTATTTTCATCCTTTACGTACTGTTTGACGTTATAAGCAAGCAGCCCCTAATCACGGGATGCGAATACCTCAGGCAGGTTATTGGCTGCTTGCTATGAAGAACAAGCAGCCAACAACCATAATCGCTACCCTTTAACTGCGCCTGCTGCTAGACCGGATTGCCAGTACTTTTGTAATCCCAGGAACAAGATAATCAGGGGAATAACGCCTAGTAGAGCGCCCATCATTACTGCCCCTTTAGCCGGGTTGAAGTAACTCATCATGCCGTATAGACCCAAAGTTACCGGTTTAATCTCTGGCGAGGACACCATCATCAAAGGCAACAGGAAGTTATTCCAGGTTGCTACAAAGATGAACAGGAAAATTGTTACCATAGCGGGAGCCAGCAGGCGCAGCACCATGGTAAAGAAGATTCTGGCTTCGGAAGCACCATCAATGCGCGCCGCCTCGATTAGTTCAGTAGGTACCGAGGACTGTGCATAAACCCTGCCTAGGAAGACTCCAAAAGGTGATACGCAGGAGGGAATAATAATTGCCAGCATGGTGTTATTAATCCCTAGATGCATAAACACGATATACATGGGAATCGTCAGTAATGCTACCGGCATCAATAGTCCCGCCATTATTACTCCTAGGGCAACGCCTTTTCCGGGGAAACGGAACTTTGCGAAAGCATAACCAGCCATTACCGACAGTAAGGTTCCCACTACTCCCGCAACTGTGGAGTAGATGAGAGAATTAAGCACCCAGCGCCAAAACATTCCTTGTGTCCAGCTAATAAGACTGTGGTAGTTAGCAGAAATGGCTCCCGGCAAATCACTAACTGTAGTGGCAAACCACAGACTGTTGGAGCTAATCATCTCGGAATTCGACTTAGTGGAAGCGATGACTACCCAGTAAATCGGAAAGAGAAAATAAATCAATACCAGGAGCAGCACACCGGTAGTAATCAGGCGCGCTCCGTTTGAGGGAGCTATTGAGCGTGGAGGCTCGCCCTCTTTGGAGGGAGTAAAAGCGTAATCCTTAGAACTCTCTTTTTCTTTAGTAGCAGCCATTACTTGCTCACCTTCCTTTCGATGAACGCGTAGGCGATCGCTAATATCCCTGCAATCAGAGCCATTACAATCGAAATTGCACTGGCTGGACCGTCTCCGCCGGGTGTTATGGTCCCCATCATGGTGTTATAAGCCATCATCATGGGGGTATAGGACTTACCCATCCAAGTCTGAGAGGTTCCCAGCACCTGTGGTTCATTGAATAACTGAATCGTGCCCACGATTGACAGTAGTACTGCCAGCAGAGCTGCTCCCCGCACCATGGGAATTTTGATTCTAGTGGTAACCTGCCAACCGCTGGCGCCGTCAATGCGTGCCGCTTCAGAGAGCTCAACAGGAATAGCCTGCAGTGCAGCCAAGAAAATCAGCATATTATAACCGGTATAAGTCCAGGTGGTCATATTGGCCATCGACCCTAAGATGGCGTACCTTCCAAAGAAATCGACATTTACTCCGAGTGCAGCGAAGCCTTTGACAATGGGCGATAGACCCGGGGTGTAAAGGTACATCCAAATCATCGCCGCAACCACGCCTGGAATTGCAAATGGTAGAAAATAGCCCAGGCGATAAATGGTTACGTGCTTGGTTAGGAAGGAGTCCAAGAGCAGAGCCAGTGTCAAGGCTGCCAGAATCATGATTGGAACCTGAAAAGCGGTGTAGACCAGTACCCGCCCAATTCCAGACCAGAAAGCGGAACTGGTCACTACCATTTTGAAATTCTCTAGCCCCACAAACTTGGTGGTAAGCTCGCCTCCACCGTAAAGACCTCCGCCACTATCTTGCCTGGTAAACGAACTGAAAATAGCAATAATGATGGGAATAAAAAAGATTAGTAGAAACATCAAAGCGAAGGGCGCGAGGAATGCCCAACCGGTGCGAGCCTCGTGCCGTTCCTGAATCCTCTGGCGTTTAGCGGCAGTCGGAGACTTATGCTCCACCGTCTTAAGTTGTTTAGTCATTGAAGACTCCTAAATATTTTGTAAATAAAGAGAGGGGGAATAGGTATTCAGTTACCTATTCCCCCTCTTGTTGAGTCTGTTAGCTGAAACTATGGTGAAATATGGCTATTTCACTTTCAGGTTCAGACTTTCCAGCGCTTTCTTGGAGTCAGCATTAGCTTTCTCGAATATATCGGCAACTTTACTGCTACCGCTAGCTACTGCATCAGCATTAGTGGTGAAACTAGAAGCTACTGCAGACCAACCGGGAATGAAAGCAAAGGTGTTGGTGTTGTCATTAGCTTTTATAAATTCTGCCATCACGTCTTGACCTCCGAAGAAGGTCTTAACAGCTTCCGGAGTCTTGGCATCACCTTTGGCGGCAACTACTAAGCCTTGGGTTCCGAGGTCAGCAATTTGCGTGTTGAACCAAGCATTGAACTCCATGGCCTGTTCGGGAGCCTTGCATCCCTTAAGAACAGCTACCCCAGAGCCACCATCAGGCCCAGTCTTGCCCTTACCGAGGTCGGGTAGTTGAGCTACTTGCCACTGACCAGATTGAGTGGTGATACCATCTTTGGGATCAGCCAAAAGGGCGGCTTCCCAGGCAGCACCAATAGTACCAATCAGCTTGCCATCAGTAACTACCTTCTTGAAAGAGTCATCCCAGCGGTTACCGGTGAGTATCGACTTATCGTCTAGAAGTCCCTGCCAAAACTCGGCTACTGCTTTAGAGCCCTCGTCAGAAGTATTAATCTTCCAAGCATCACCATCGGCGGTGTACCACTGCGAGCCTGCAGCTGCAGCCATGCCGGAGAGTAGGTTGGGTGCTTCGTCAGGTTCAAAATCTCCGATGTACTTACCCTGAGCTGCAGCCTGTTTTGCTGTTTCCCGGAATTCTGCTGCAGTAGTGGGAACTTTCAGCCCCAATTTGTCGAACTCGGCTTTGTTGTACAAGTAAACCAAGGGGCCAGTATCTTGCGGTAGTCCCACATACTTGCCACCCACAGCCATCTGTTCAAAAGCTCCAGCGTTGAACTTGTCTTTATACTTATTGGCATATTCGCTGACATCCATCAGCAGTCCTTTGGCAAACATCTCTGGAGTCTCAGAATAGCCAACCTGCGCCAAACAAGGAGCGTTATCTGCCTTAACATCATTTTCGAGTTTCTTAATTAGTTCCTGAGCCTGACCGTCCCACTTGGTGGCTTTTACCTGAATATCAGGGTGTTCAGCGTTCCATTTTTTAACGATGTCAGCAACTTTCGTCATACCTTCGCCGTCAGGTAGCCGGTGTACATACTCGATATTGACTTTTCCGTCTGCGGAACTACCGCTGTCTGAACCGCTACAAGCAGCCAGACCTAAAGATGCCATTGCTACCAGACCCGAAAGGGCAATGACGCGTTTTAGTTTACGAGACAAATTAGAACCTCCTCGTTGAGTTGCTCGCTTCAATGCGAACCATTTGTAAACTCAAAGGAATTATAGCAAAACTGAAAGCGGGCTGAAGCTAACTTGAACGCAATATTTCAATAAAAAATATTGCCCTATATCTGATTTTACCTGCGAAAACTAATTGAAAACTTCTTTACCTCCGAACATTTGTTATCGATGACACTGCTTGGGGGAAACGTGAGGGCAGGTTGACTCAGAAAAGGTTTGCTGAGAATCGAGCGGGACAAGTGTAAAACCGATAATCGCTGAATACAACGCGCTGGTTAATTTTTTAGGGGAAACCGTTGGATAAAACTTTTTTAAAGCTGCACCGGCACTCCGGAAAGAGCAGTTTTAATCTCCGCTATATCCTTACGCGAGGACATATCCAGCACCCCGGCAGCAACCGGCACTACGGTTATTTCTTCCCCGTTTTCAATTAGGTAACGCACGGCATCTACCAACTCGTATTCACCCCGTACTGAAGGTTTCACCGTTTGACAAGCGGGAATGATTCTTGCGTCAAAAATCCAACAATTCATGCTGATAGGAGCATCAGGGAAGGCAGATATTTCCGCTTCACTGGGTTTTTCAATAATGTTGCACAGCTTGCCATTTTCTACGTCCATTATTGCGTAGCTTTTCACCCGTGCAGCCTCAATGTTGGATTTAGCAATCAGCTCTTGCCGAGCAAAACCTGCAGTTGCTAAACCGGGAACCTTCACTATTTGCGTTAAAACCTCTAGCGGATAATAGTTGTCGGAATTCAAAACCAACGCGCGGTCATTGCCGATGAAATCAGCGGCCGCGGCCACCGCATTAGCAGTTCCTAAAGGTTCCTCTTGGATTGCATAGCTGATGGTAACCCGGCTTTTTTCAACTTGGTCATAATACTTACGGAAAGCATTATGCTCGGGACCGATTACTAAGCAAACTTCCTTAATTCCCGCATCCGCAAAAGAACTGATTACATAGTCTAAAAAGGGTCGTCCCACATTTATCAAACCCTTGGTTCCTGCGGAGGCGGCTGCCGCCTGATCCCCGGCAAGATTAGTGGTTCCATCATCTGCCCGCATCCGGGTTCCTAACCCGCGCGCCAGAATAACTGCTTTAGTTACCGTCATAGAAAACAATCCTAATAATCAGATATTCCGCCAGGCTATACCGCTACCAGGTAAATTAAATTCTTCCTGTCTACCCCCGGGCAGGTTAACCACCGTGGACTGCGGGTTCTCGGTATTGTTAATGACACAGTATCTTTGTGCCGCTACGAACTCAGCGACCTCGCAATTAGGATTGCTAGAACTCCAGAGAGCGTATTGATTCTCTTTGTTAGCGGCAAAGAAGAGGATTCTTTCCAGCAGACGGGCATTAGCTGCTGAATAGGGGAGTCCGGAAATATATACCCCTCTTCCCTTTCCAAAGTCATTTGCAGCCAGCTGTACCTGTCCGTCCTCAGCCCGAATTAAAACCGTATCTTCGCTGATAGGATAGGTGTTTGGTACCGGTTCCCCAAAATCTATTACCGCTTCCTCGCCAAGATCAGCGGTTATAAAATGGGAAGTCGTTACGGGAGGGAAATATTTATCAACTGACAGGGTATGGAAACGCTCCTGATCTACCCCTAAAATGTCCGCTAATTGGAAGAATCTTCCGGGGCGTTCGCTAGAAGCGGGTTGCCCCACTCCCACAAAGGCTCCTCCGCTCCGCACCCAGCTGCGAATAATAGAAACCAAGCGACCATCATCCCAGATGTCGCCACCGGTAAATGCGGTGTTGTAGGGGCCAGCGTTAATCAACACATCCACATCGGCAGCTATACCGTGCTCGAGTAGATCCTCGAAACTAATAAAACGGACATTTACTCGCATCCCTGATAGGGCTTCTAGAATGCCGTAGTAGGAATGATTGTATTTATTGGGGAGGGCGTGGGCGACAGTAAAGGCTTGCCAGGAACGCATTTTGCCCCAACAGTTAACAATCGCGACATTTAGGAAACCTTGAGCTGGTTCACTGTTCGTCTGTTGGTGAATATCCCGGAATTCATTGGCAATCGCGCTTACCGTATCCACAAATTTAGGGAACTTAGCCGCCAGACTGAGATAACCCCCGTATCCCATCCGGGCAATTGGGCTACGTAAAATGGCGCGGCGCGCCTTCCTCCAGTTGTCTAAAGCTTCGATGCTGGGATCATTTCCTTCGTAGAAAGTATCCGGGAAGAAATAGGGGAGGAAGCGGCCCTCGGTATATTTCACTCCTGGAATATCGGAAATCATTCGAGTAGTAGTGCCATCTCCGATAGATCCCACTACTGCGTCTAAGCCAAGTTTCTCAAAGCCAGTTAGATAAGGTTCTGTTCCCAACCATTGGTCCCCCAGGAACATCATCGCTTCCTTGCCTGACTTATGGGTCTCGTCCACCATGGTCTTGATATTTTTGTGGACAAAATCAGATACAAAATCTATCCAATCTCGCTGCGGTTTAGTGGGAATGCAGAAAGTAGAATTGTAGGTACCACCATTAACAAAATCTTCAGGACGGATCCGGTAGCCCTTTACCCTTTCAAACTCTTGTAGCGCTTCAGGCGATACAGTAGCGGCGTAACCGAACCAATCTACAATTTTTTCCCGATGCTTTTGGTCAAAAACTAAGGTGAACTGGTAAAAGAAAGTAGTAAATCGAACCACATCAGTCTGGGGATTATCTTTTAACCATTGACGGAAAGTGTCCATCACAAATTGTTGAGTTTCCGGGTTCCGGATATCAAAAGGAATCTCGTGTTCCTTGTCGCCCCAATCATTCGTGAGGTGGTTATACATTTGGACTGGGTCCCAGATGATATACGCCAAGAAAGTAACCGTATACTCATGCATGGGGATAGCTTCAGAAATCTTGACTACCTGCAGGGTAAAATCTGCTTCCCAGTTCGCAGGATCAACGACCTCCCCGGTGGTGCGGTCGATGACTTCCCAATAACGTTTAGGATTAGCGTCTTGATTTGCTTGCAGTTGTTCTTCATAAAAACACTGCATAAACGGGATAGATACTGTATCTTTCTCCGCCAATACTCGTTGAGAAAGCAAATAAATCTGTGGTGTTTGATTCATCCGTTTGCTGATGAACTCATTATGTCCCCGAGTCGGAAAATAGGCTGAATATATCTTTTTACCCAGCGCTAATACGTCCTCGTCCAGCTGAGTGCCATCGGCGTTACGAATCGCGTCCGCCCCCCAGAGTTTTCCAATCCGAGCGGTTTCAGCCACAAAATTTTCTTCACTGGGAATAGTGAAACGTCCAGCTGCCATAGGTGTCTTTCTTATGATGATTCCAGAGAATAAATATAAGCTGCCAAAAAGGAGAAAACTTATCGCCGCCCACAGGTGTGGCAGCAAAAAGTTACATCACCACCAGGCGGTAACCCATGCCGCGTACGGTTACAATGCGTTCCGAACCGATCTTGCGGCGCAGATAACGCACATATACATCCACCACATTCGAGCCGGGGTCAAAGTCGTAGCCCCACACCATATCTAGCAATTGGGAACGGGAAAGTACCTGGTCAGGGTGTTCCATAAAGGCCTGCAGCATAGTGAACTCGCGGGCGGACAGTTCTACCGGTTCCCCGTCGATGGTGGCGCAGCGGGTTCGCAAATCCAGGTGCAGACCCCCCACATTGATTTGCACCATATTGGTGGGATCTTCAGAGCTGGCGTTCTTTAACCGTAGCCGGATCCGGGCTAAGAGCTCCTCGAAGCGGAAGGGTTTGGACATATAGTCGTCAGCGCCCTGCTCCAAGCCGCTGACCGTGTCCTCTACTGAAGAACGCGCCGTGAGTACAATAATCGGCAAGGTGGCGCCTTGACCGCGAATCTGTTCCAGTACTTCGAAGCCATCCATATCGGGTAGTCCAATATCCAGGACGATTAGCGAATAGTCGCCCCCAAGAGCCCCCGAGATCGCGTCCGTACCCTTATCGACTACGGTTACGTTATATCCGGCGGAAGTTAATCCTTTAGCGACGAAAGAGGAAATGCCGGGTTCGTCCTCTACCACCAAGATGCTTGTCATGTTTTATTCTCCTTGTATTTCATCTTTGCAATCATCATCTAAAATCGGCAGGCTGATATTAAAGACCGATCCCACCGAAGGTGCAGAGCGGACTTGTAGGATCCCGCCATGCGCCTGTGCAATGGCGTTCACGATTGATAACCCCAGGCCAGAGCCAGCATAAGAATGGTTGACCCGCATGAAGCGACCGAAAACTTGTTCCTGATCCTTCGGGGCGATACCTATTCCCTGGTCACGTACCCATAGGTTGAGGCGATGGGTACCTGCAACCGGGGGAACCTGTGGCTGCATCTGTAGGCTGGGTGCGGTAACAGTGGAGGCCGCAACCGGATTTCCCTGCTGATCTAAGAGGGGCTGCTGATAGTCGATTCCTGCTCCCAAAGCAATAACGGTACCGGGAGTAGCGAATTTGGAAGCATTTTGGGCGAGGGCGAGCAAGGCTTGCTGCAGCCGTTGGGGATCCGCGGTGGTCTGCACGATAGTGAGGTTATCGATTCGCCAGTTGAAATCACCCAATTGGGTAGCGTTTTCAAACGCATCCATTAGCAAATCCCCGATATCTACCCGTTCGGGACGGATAAAGTCGGGGCGGTCGCTCTTGGCAACTGTAATCAAATCTTCGGTGAGCCGATGCATCCGCGACAGTTCCTCTAACGCCAGTTCCCGGGTGCGGGAAGTATCTTGGGGATCATTAGGATCTAGCAGTTCTAGATGTCCGCGCACCACCGTTATCGGGGTGCGTAGCTCATGCCCAACATCGTTTAGCAGGTCGCGTTGCTCATCGAAACTGGTTTGCAAACGAGCGATCATCGAGTTCATCTGGCGGGTAACATCCGCCAAGTCATCATCGCCCTCTACCGGCAGGCGTTTAGTAAGGTCTTGTTCGCTGGTAATCGAAGCCATCATTTCCCGCAGTCGGGCGATTGGTGCCAATAATGACTGGGAAGTGCGAACATTTACCAGCCCTACCAGCGCCAATACCAAGAAAGAAATTCCGGCAAACAACAGCAGCTGCGTCTGGGTGGGGGCAATGTCGGCATAGTAGTTAGAAACCACCGCTAATAGGGCGTCATCGGTACTTGCGGCGCTAATCGGAATGATTCCAACCGCGTAGGTGGCCTGGTCGGTACGCACCATAAACATTTTTGCCGAGCTTAAATCCGCGTAACTGGCTATCTGTTCCAGCAGCTGCTTATCTAGATGAGCAGCAGAATCTCGTGCGCCCTTCTGTGCGGCTAATTGTCCGCCGGAAAAGCCCAGTAAACTGCCGTTATAGGGGGCATCCGCCGCATTAATAAACTTCACTACCGCATCTTTGGCTGAAACTAAACCCCCGCTAGATTTCGCGTTCTCAACTGCTGTAAAGTTCCGCAGGTCAGCAGTAATGGTCTGGGTTTGCGTCCGCTCTGCGTAGGTGATTTGGAACATCCCGCTAATCAGCAAAATAAATCCCACTACCGTCAGAGCCAACGCCGAAATTAGTTCCGTGTGTATCAGCATGCGGTTACGCAGGTTAGATATCCGCAGTTTTTTTACTTTGCCCTGGGAGGTCATGGTTTTTTCAATTACCCGCCGCGGGCGCGCCTGATAGGCAGCACGCTCTGTGGATACTTGCGGGGTTAGTTCCTGCGGTTGCAAGTTTTGTGGTGAGGGCGTCGTCCCAGTTCCGCCGTTACCTTCCAGGATTTGCGGCAGGGTCATTTCCCCAGGTAACTGCACTTCTGGTACCGGGGTGCTGCCCGCAATCGGGGAGGCTGCTGCCCGAGGCTGAGCGGAGGGAGCCGGGGGCGTTAACGATGAGGCAGACCCACCGGGAAAGCTGTCAGGGTAACTAAGCCTTTCACTCATGGCTGCTCCACCCCCTCGGGCGAAGGAGAAAGCGATTCCACCTGCGGTGCCTGTTGCGTGATGGCCGGTGCTTGCGGCTGAAAACTAACCGCTGGACCCAACTCGTGAACCCCATTGAATAGGAGGGCGCGCATCCCAATCAGGATGACTAGAGCCAGGGCAATCACGACAATCGCCACCGCTACGAATCTGCGCACGCCCAGTCCCTCCTTGGTGATCCTAATAATCTTTAAGGACGCACTAACGCCCTTTTTTAATGATTATAGGTTATAGACCGGTTACTAAGGACAACCTATTTTACTTGATTAAGAAAATCGACTATCCGCCCTACGCCTTCCTCCAGGTCATGATCGTTGAGCGCGTAGGAAAGACGGAAGAAACCGGAAGGCCCGAAGGCCTCTCCGGGTACCACCGCTACCTCTACCTTGCGCAGCATCAAATCGGCCAATTCCGCGGAGGTTTGCGGAGTTTCTCCCGCGAGTTCGCGCCCTAAAATTCGCTCTACGCTGGGGTAACAGTAAAAGGCGCCGTGGGGTAGAGGAACTTCTAGGTCAGGAACCTGACGTAGCAACTCCACCATCCGCTGGCGACGACGGTCAAACACTTCGCGCATTTCCTCTACTTTGTCCAAGGGGCCGCTGACGGCGGCTAGTGCTGCCCGCTGCGCGATATTTGAGACATTTCCGGTGGTGTGGGATTGGAAAGCGGCACAGGCCTTGATTACGTCCTTCGGACCCATCATCCAGCCCACGCGCCAACCGGTCATGGCGTAGGTCTTAGCCACCCCATTCAGTACCAGGGTGCGTTCGGCTAGTTCCGGTACCAGTTTCAAAATATGTTCAGCGTGTACCCCGTCATAAATCAGGTGCTCATAGATTTCATCGGTAATCACCCAGATGCGGTTTTCCAGCGCCCACTGCCCGATAGCTTTCAGTTCCTCTGCATCATAAACCGCTCCGGTAGGGTTGGACGGGCTGACTACCAGCAGTGCCTTGGTCTTATCAGTCTTGGCGGCATCCAACTGTTCAACTGTGACTTTATAGTGCTGATCAGCGCCCGCCATTACCGGTACCGGAACCCCGCCCGCAATCTTGATAACTTCCGGGTAGGTAGTCCAGTAGGGGGTGGGCATAATGACTTCGTCACCCACTTCCACTATCGCCGAGAATGCCTCGAAAACAGCCTGCTTACCACCATTGGTAACAATTATTTCGCTGTTGGGGTCAACCTCGTAGCCGGAATCCCGCAAAGTCTTTTTAGCGATTGCTTCCCGCAGCTGGGGCAGTCCTTTCCCCAAGCTGTAATGGTGCATTGTCGGGTCGACACAAGCCTCCTGCGCAGCCTTAACAATGTAGTCAGGGGTAGCAAAATCGGGTTCCCCGGCGCCGAATCCAATGACTGGACGCCCCTGAGCTTTGAGTTCTTTCGCAGCGGCATCTACCGCCAAAGTAGCAGAAGGGGAAATCTGGGCTAAACGGTTAGAAATTCTGTGTTCTTGCGGTTTATTCATACTCTCATTTTGCCACGCCCATCAGTTTCTTCACCAACGAGACCAAAATGCAATAGCTATTTAGACCAGTTTTACCTATTAAATTGCTGGTTCCGCGGGTAAAGGAAGTAAAAGGATGCGTTTTTCCCCACTAAGCGACTATTTTGGTTGGACGCCACCCGCAAAACCTCATAAACTTGTCTAGCACCGTATTCGGTCAGCCATTCGGCTGAAAGGGCAGTGGCGCAATTGGTAGCGCAACGGTCTCCAAAACCGTAGGTTGTGGGTTCGAGTCCCGCCTGCCCTGCAAATCTGAAACCTGTGCCGGGCCCGGTACAGGACGAAATAGGAGCTTCGACGGGAGCTCCAAGACAGCAAGTGAGGAAACGATCTTGGCACCTAACGAGGGCGCAGCCTCCGTAGAGGCGGATGCCAAAACGGCGAAAAGTGGTTTTTGGGGTCGCATCGTGCAGTTCGTGCGGCAGGTTATCGCGGAGTTAAAAAAGGTTGTTTGGCCAACCCGCGATGAGCTCACCACGTTCTTTGTGGTCGTGATCGTATTTGTGCTGGCGATGATGGCCTTTTCAGGGGTTGTCGACGTAATCACCGCCTGGGTAGTCAGCAAAGTATTCGGCGGTTAACTTAAGTAACAACATTTGCAAACAGGCAATAAGGAGCAGGAAGAAAATACCGTGAGCAACGATCCCGTATTCTCCTCAGAGGAAGGCGCCGCCACTGGTGCGAACTCGCTACCCGAAGAGGACGCGCAGGTCAGCTTGAAAGCAGCCGCGTCCTCAGAATCAGCAGAGCAAGAAGCTCCCACCCCGGAAGCCCCTGAACTAGAGATTACCGACACCCCGCAAGACCAGGAACTCGCGCCCTCGGCCACCGCTGAAGAGCTTTCAAAGGCCGAACAAGACAAGCTACGCGAAGAACTAGAGTTTTTGCCCGGCTACTGGTACGTCCTCCATACCTATTCCGGGTATGAACGGCGGGTGAAAGCCAATCTGGAGCAGCGGATTGTCACCTTCAATATGGAGGATCAGATCTACCAGATTGAAGTACCGATGGAAAAAGTTGTCCAGGTAAAATCCACTGAACGCAAAGTGGTGGATCGGGTACGGATTCCCGGTTACGCTTTGGTGCGCATGGAGGCAGTAGAGGATGCTCCCGATGCCTGGCGGGTAGTTAAAGACACTCCGGCGGTCACCGGATTCGTGGGGGATTCGCAACATCCCTTGCCGCTGACCGAGGACGAAGTGGTTTCCATGTTGGCGCCCACCCCCGCTTCCATTAAGGCTGCGGAGTTGCAAGACGAGCGGACCAGCAAGGCCAAGCAAAAGGAACAGCCGGTTATTGAGGTTGATTTCGAGGTTGGCGAGAACGTTACCGTCACTGACGGTCCCTTCGCTACTATGCCGGCTACTATCTCCGAGATTATGCCTGACCAGCAGAAACTTAAGGTACTGGTGGTCATCTTTGATCGGGAGACTCCGGTAGAGCTCGGATTTAACCAGGTGGCAAAGATTTAATTGCTCACAGTGAGCAGTCCAAATTGGTTGTAAGGGCGGGTGCGCCCTTAGAATGGACGATTGTGCTGGCAGTTTTTCTACGGAGAAATTGCCAGACCGCAAAGAGTTTCCGGCAACCGCCGGGAAAGTAAAATCAAGAAATTTTATTGAGAAGGACCCTATATGCCTGCCAAGAAAAAGAAGGTAATCGGCCTGATCAAATTACAGATCGAGGCCGGTGCTGCTAACCCGGCGCCCCCAGTGGGGCCCGCGCTTTCGCAGCACCAGGTAAACATCATGGAGTTCTGCAAGGCCTATAATGCGGCTACGCAGGATCAACGCGGGAATGTGATTCCGGTAGAAATCAGTGTCTACGAGGATCACTCCTTTGACTTTGTGCTCAAATCCCCGCCGGCTGCCCAGCTGATTAAGAAAGCTGCTGGGATTGCCAAGGGCTCTGGTACTCCGAACACCAATAAGGTAGCGAAGCTGACCATGGATCAGGTTAAAGAGATCGCCGAGCAAAAGAAGGATGACCTGAACGCGAACGATATCGATGCGGCAGCAAAGATTATCGCGGGAACGGCTCGTTCAATGGGAGTTGTCGTCGAGGGCTAACCCGGCGAGCAGCCAAAATAAGACTATAAACCGTGGAGGGGAATGTGCGCCCTCACCACAACCTGCAAGGAGAAAAGCAGATGAAAAAGCACTCGAAGGCCTTTAAACAGGCCGCTGAAAAAGTTCATAAGGATCGGCTCTATCAACCGCTAGAGGCTTTCCGCTTGGCGAAAGAGATTGCTTCCACCAAGTTTGATTCCACCGTGGATGCGGTTTTCCGTCTCACGGTTGATCCGCGGAAATCGGATCAGATGATTCGCGGCACCGTTTCTTTGCCCAATGGCACTGGTAAGACCGTTAGGGTCCTGGTTTTTGCCAACAGCCCCAAGGACAAGGAAGCATTAGACGCCGGAGCCGATGAGGCCGGCGGCGACGAACTCATCGAAAAAGTTCAAGGCGGATATCTGGATTTCGATGTAGCGGTAGCTACCCCGGACATGATGGGGAAGGTAGGGCGTCTAGGTCGCGTCCTGGGGCCGCGTGGTCTCATGCCTAACCCGCGTACTGGTACCGTAACCATGGACGTAGAAAAAGCGGTGAAAGAGATCAAGGGCGGGCGGATTGACTTCCGGGTTGATAAGCACGCCAACCTGCACGTGGTGTTAGGTAAGAGCTCTTTTGATGCCGAGAAGCTGGCAGAGAACTACCAGGCTGTCCTGGATGAAGTTCTGCGTTTGCGCCCGGCAGCCCTGAAGGGGCAGTACATCAAGAAGATTGCCGTATCTACCTCTATGGGACCGTCCATTCCTTTGGACAGCTCCTTGACGAAAGATCTAGCGACTGACGATCCTCGCTAAGGATTGTCGTGCCCGCCTTAGGGCAAAGGCGTAATAGCTGAAAATTTAAAGGGGATCCCGCCGGTGGAAAAATCCACCGGCGGGATCCCCTTTTTACTTTCCGCGGATTGGCACCAGAAATGCGGGCTGGCTCGGTAAAAGCACTCCGGGGACCCGATTTCCTCGCTTAGGCGAGGATAGGGAGTTGTAAGAAGAGGCAAATTAGGTATGTTTCCGACTAAGCAAGATACTGGCGGATTGCGTGTCCCTGTCGTATCTTTTACCGGCCGCGCCCCAGGTGGGAAAATCAGCCTAAGTAGCAGCTATCAAAGGCACTCCGCCGGCGCCCTAGATCATAATGGCTTCGGCAATTTGATTATCGATACTGTATCGGCTGTCTTTGATAACTACGATGCACATTTTACGTTTGCGGGAAATGACTGTGATTTCCTGGCCGCTGTAGCACCCTAAACGAAACAGGAAACTGTCCATCTCGGGGTCATCAGTAGCTATATCTTTGACGATATAGGTTTGCCCCTCAGTGGCTTCCAGAAGATTCATTTTCTCCATTGTTTCGCAAACTAGTGACAGTGGCATTTCGGCTCACCTGTCTGGTTAGTAATGCCTGCTATTTGCAGATTATGACGGTTTCCCGGACTTGCCGCAACCTCAGGATTAAAAGTACAGGAGGAGGAAACCAGGCAACCGATACATTTGGTGCCTTTACGCTTCTCCTTGACGATATAGGTGATGGCTCCACCCACAATCGCTACCAGAGCCACGCTGGCAATAACAGTACTCAAATCTCTTCCTCTTTCTTAAGCAGCCTTCTGCACTTGCTGATGCAAGTTGTACTGGGCAGCGAAATTGGCGTGAATCCGGTGGGAAATCAACGCAATCACCACAGCCATTACCACCACTGCAATTAATCCGGGGAAGAAACCAGCTGCTAGGTGTCCGTGCATAATCAGAGTTCCGACTTGGTTCACCAGGAACGCCACGGTGTATCCGGTACAGAACTGCAGTCCGATGGCGCTCCACAACCAGCGACGATCACGCATTTCAGAGTTCATGGCGCCAATAGCGGCAAAGCAAGGCGGGGTGTAAAGGTTAAAGAACAGATAGGCGAGGGCGCTTACCGAGGTCAGTCCCATAGTCGCGGCTACGGTATTGGCGCCTCCGGTCATTGCCAACTCATCGGTATTGATGAAACGAGTTAGCCCGTAGACCACTGCCAGGGTACCCACCACGTTTTCTTTGGCGATAAATCCGGTGACGGCAGCAGCTGCCAGCTGCCAGGTGCCAAAGCCCAGCGGAATCAGCAATATGGAGAAGGGGGTGGCAATAGAGGCCAGGATAGAGGTGTTTTCCGCGCCCTTTCCCACTTCCTGGAAACTCCAGTTGAAAGTCTGCATCAGCTGGACAACCAGGTTGCACACCAAGATTATGGTGGCGGCCTTAATAATGTAGGCCTTGGCGCGCTCCAACATCGACAAGGTGGCATTCCACAGGGAAGGAACCCGGTAGCGCGGTAGCTCCATAATGAAGAAGGATTTACGGAACTTGTGTCCGGTCACCATCTTTACCAGCAGTGCGCCTAGGAAGATTAGGCATAGCCCCAGGAAGTAGCTAACCCAACTAACCCAGGCGGATCCGGCAAAGAAGGCTCCACAGAACAGTGCGATTACCGGGATTTTTGCTCCGCAAGGCACGAAAGATGCCAGCATGGCGGTGGCGCGACGTTCGCGTTCATCGCGGATAGTGCGGCAGCTCATGATGCCGGGAATGGCACAACCGGTGCTGATTACGATGGGGATTACGGATTTACCCGACAGACCCACGCGTTTGAAAATGGGATCTAGAACGGCGCTAACCCGCGCCATGTACCCAGATTCTTCCAGCAGCGCAATCAAGAAATACATCACCATGACCAGCGGGAGGAATCCGATAACCGCGCCTACCCCTCCGATAAGGCCATCAGCAATAATGGTGCGTAAAACAGCGGGACTGTCTGCCATTTGTTCACTGGTCCAGTCCTGGAAGGCTTCAATCCATCCTACTATCCAGTCAGCGATTAGTGGCCCGAGATAGGTTTGAGAAATCGCGAATACTGCCCACATAATCGCCGCGAAAATCGCTATCCCTGCAAATTTATTGGTCAGTATCGCATCCAATGTGTCTTGGCGGGTATGGGCAGCAACCTTCACTGCCCGTTTTTCTACCGTGTCGACTACGGAGTCCACGAACTCATAGCGGCGTCGATCTTCTTTATCGACTGCCTGCTTATCGCTGAGGTCAATATCTGCTTGCAGGTAGGGGGCTTTTTGTTCTTTCCCTTCTTGCGCAAAAATTTCCCGCAGAACCTGATCTAGTCCGTTGTTTTCCTTCGCGGTAGAAACGGTAGGTACCACCGGGCACCCCAGTTCGCTCTGAAGTTTCTGAGCGTCAATCTGAGTGCGTTACTTCTGGTTGATATCGCTCTTATTCAGGGCGACCACCACCGGAACCCCTAACTCCAACAGTTGGGTGGTAAAGAATAGGGATCGGCGCAGGTTGGTTGCGTCAACGATATTGACGATAGCGTCCGGGTTAGCGTCATGGACGTATTTACTGGTGATGGTTTCTTCCGGGGTGAAGGGAGACATGGAGTAGGCGCCCGGTAAGTCCACGGCAATGGCTTCTTTGCCTGCGCTGAACTCATTTTTTAGCTTAGCCTCAGCTTGTCCGACGGTGACTCCGCCCCAGTTGCCAACCTTGGCTTTCTGCCCGGTTAAGGCATTAAACATAGTGGTTTTACCGCTATTGGGGTTGCCGGCGAAGGCGATTCTCATGACGTAATCCCCTCAAACATCCGTGAGCAATAATAGAAAAACTTATGTTTACCTGAGCATTTACCCTATCCATTGTAAGGTACACCTTATTAGGACGTAAATCCTGGATGTATGCGCCCGTATTTTGCAGACAAGAGTCGGGAAGAAATAACTCTTAAGGCATGAATTATATGCTAGGCAAAATATGTCAAAAGATTTGGGCAGCTATTGTTCCGAGTCTTTCAGGGAGGAATTTTGTTCAGGAATAGTTAGCGCCACACAGGTGAGTTTGCGTTCCTTCTTGTCTTTCCAACTGGTTTCCGTAGGGGATAGCGGATACAAATCCCACTTAGAATCACGATAACTAATCCCTACGAAGGATTTGAAATCGCGTGCACACTGTTTAAGCGCCAAATCATAGAGTTGCTTTTGTCCCGGGTAGGTACTTCCCGACAGCTTTTTTATTCCCACCACCTGGGAGTTATGCGGGTGAGTACAATCAACTCGCTCAACTTGCCCGGCGGGTTGAGCACCGGTGAGCACCTCCTCGGACATATTAAAACAATCGCCAACTTCCAGCTGGGAAGTCGCAATCGGTTGCGAGGAACAGCCACTTAAAGCCCCTAGGCTAAGGAGAGCGAGGAGACCAGAGAGCGCCCGGCGCGTACTCAGGCGGGGGAAAGTGAAAGTAGTCATTGCTTCCACTTTAACCCCTAATAGGGGAAGATGGCGTGAACAAAGAAATAGCTGAGGGCGCCAATCAGACCCGCGCCCGGCAAGGTTAGAATCCACGCGATAGCAATATTGCCGGCTACTCCCCAGCGCACTGCAGATAGCCGCTTGGTGGCTCCTACCCCCATAATCGCGGAGGAAACCGATTGGGTTGTAGAAATCGGGGCGTGCCAGAGGAACGCGGTGATGTAGAGAATCGAGGCGGAAGTAGTTTCCGCAACGAAGCCATGAGCGGGAGTAACGTCAATAACTTTCGACCCCAGGGTGTGCATAATCCGTCCACCGCCAAAATAGGTGCCTACGGAAATAGCGCCGGCAGCAGCCAGTTTCACCCATAAGGGAATCTGCATAGATCCATCAGCGTCGGTGGCGTGATAGCCGGCAGCTAGCAGCGCCATAGTAATAATCCCCATGGTCTTTTGCGCATCCTGCAAGCCGTGACCGAGCGCCATCGCCGCCGCCGAGAAACGCTGCATAAACCGGAAATTATTCATAGTGCGGTGATAGGAAGCTCTTTTCAGCGCGGAAAGTAAGAAGCGCATCACGAAATAGGCGGTAAAGAATCCCAGTAGGGGAGAAACCACCATAGGAATCAGCACGTGACTAACAATCCCCATCCATTGCACGGTAATAGCAGCTGCTAGTCCCACACCCGCCATGCCGCCAATCAGGGCGTGAGAGGAAGAAGAGGGCAAGCCGAAATACCAGGTAATAATGTTCCAGATAATCGCCCCCACCAGGGCAGCCAAAATGATTACCAGCCCGTGCTGACGATCTGCCTCTAAGGTGGAATCAGTAAAATGGGAAATATCGATAATCCCGTTACCAATGGTTTGTGCTACCCCGGTACCCAGCATCGCCCCAATCACGTTCATGATAGCTGCCATTAATAGAGCAGATTTAGGGCGCATAGAGCGGGTAGAAACACAGGTGGCGATGGCGTTGGCGGCATCGTGAAAGCCGTTGGTGAAATCGAAAATCAACGCAATGGTGACTACCGCAATCACCAAGGCCATGGTGGTGTCCACGGGTTACGACTCCTTGATGTAGATAGCCTCAACCGCATTGGCCAAGGTCTCAAAGGAATCGCAGGCGGTCTCTAAGGACTCAATGACATCTTTAATCTTGATGACGTAAATCGGGTCAGTTTCCGAGGTGAATACCTCGGCCAGCATCTTTCGATACTGTTTATCGCCTTTGTTTTCCAAGCTGTTGATATGTACCGTAAAGTCTTTGAGGTCGCGCCCTCCCCGCAGCTTCGGGATGGCAATCGCAGTTTCCTGGGCGCACTCCCGTAAGATTTTTGCCTGTTTTTCCAGCCGCCGGGGAATGTCCTGAATCTCGTAGAGGACGATTAAATCCCCTGCCTCATCAATCCCGTCCATGCAATCATCTAACGCTCCGGTTAGCAGGGAGATGTCCTCCCGATCCATGGGGGTAACAAAGGTGGCGTTCAGCATACTCATGGTGCGGTGAGTAATTTCGTCCGAGTTATGCTCTAAATCGTGGAGTTGGGCGCGTAGCTCCTTGCGTTCCTCGAAAGAGTCAACCTGGGTGATTCTCAGCAATAATTCGGAGGCGGCATCTAGGTTCTGTGCCGCTTTGGTGAACAGGTCGAAGAAATCTTCTGTCTTCCGTTTCTTATTGAACAGCATCGGTGCCTCCTTGGCGAAGAACTATCCGTTCCAAGGTTATCCAACTTTTCTCCGTAACATAAAATTCTTTATACGTTTACCTAAGCAAAGAAAAAATCTGTGCCTATCTGCTAAAACAGTGGGCGTTGACAATAGGAGATGTGGGACTTTAGTGCCGTAGCTGGGTCGGCTTGCCTGCGCTGCAAAAGTCCACTTAACGTGCGTAATTGCCGTTGGAAAACCTATAACACTTTCGAGGGCGGACTATCGCCCTACAATCGGGCGGGTGTGAGGAACTTTTTGAGAGCTAGGGTGCTTACGGCTTTAGCAGACATAGCTCTCGAGGTCGGGTGCAACCTTGTGAGCGTTAAGGGTTTTAGGGGGCAGAGGGGAAACGCCGGACCGAGAAGCGCCAGTCGGCGCTGAGGCCGCTCGTAGCGGCAATTTTTGGAGCCCGGGGCTAAACGGTCCGACGCCCTTATAGTCTAGCGAAAGCCGCCAACCCTTGCATCTGGCGCAGTGGGGTACAGAGCTTGCAGGCTGAAGAATGTTTAACTTTCTTTGCCCTGGGAACAGCAATGTAGCGATAATAGAAAGGTGATTAACACTGCCCGTAAATACCGCTTGCGCCGCCTGGCAGCACTGGTGATACTGGTAATCCTGCTGGCAGTGATTTCCCTGGTAGCAATGCTGATTTATGGATTTATTAAACCAGAAAAAGTTGCTACTCCCACTCCTGAACCTACTATGCCGCCGGTTAGCGCGGAGGGTTTTGATGCCACCAATATAATCAGCGAGGCGGAGTTTACTCGGTGGGATTCTCTGTCTGCCCGGCAAATCCAGGCATTTATTACCGATTGGGGATACGGATGTCGCCCCGGAAAAGCGAAAGAAATGCCGGAGAATACCGGCGTAACGAAGGCGGCTATAGGAAGTGACAGTCAGCAGGTAGAGGTGCCTTGTCTTAAAGATTTTCGAGGACGGCTAGCTGCCCGGGATGCTGATCGCTACTGCCCGCAAGCCCTACAGGGCGGACAAGACCTTAACGCCGGAGAAATCATTGCCCAGGTTTCCCACAGTTGCCAGATTAATCCGAAGGTTATTTTGGTGACTCTGCAAAAGGAACAGGGACTGATTACCACCTCCTCCACGCGTCTAACTCCTACCCGCTATCAAATCGCTATGGGCTATGCCTGCCCGGATCACCAGCATTGCGACCCCCAATTTTTTGGCTTTGGTACCCAGGTTTATTACGGGGCGCGCCAATTGCGCCGTTACCAGGCGGATCCCCAACAGTACCTGGTGCAGGCAGGAAAGTCGGTAACTTTAGGGTTTGGACCGGATTCACGCTGTAACAGTGGGGACATCACCGTCAAAAACTGGACGACCGCCGCCCTCTATAACTACACTCCCTATCTAGTCTCCGAGGACGCGCGCGCCGGGCTCAGTCACGAGTGTGCGCAGGCGGGAAACCTGAATTTCTACAAGTTTTACAAAGCCTGGTTTGGTGATCCCGTCAAAGGTAATGGGGAAGTGCTTACCCGCAAAGCCCTGGCGCAACGACAGGCGCAGCAAAAGGCAAAAGATACAAATTAGCGACGGAATCCCCAGAAAAGTATTCAGTATTTATGCTGGCTAGTGCTATAATTGCGGCGAGCGTTTGCAAGTTGGCGCTCTGGCGGGACGTTTTGGGAGGTGTCCTGCTCTCAGGGGAGGATGCCAGGTATTTTCCCCTAACTCGGATCCCTACCGAGCTGTTCTAGGGACTTGGGGGCTCAGGCAAGATGCCTGAGCCCCCAAGTAATTCCCCTCCCAGTCTTGGATGCCTCTTTCGGCGTGTTTCGGGCTACCGTAGGCTCTCGAGGTAACGCGCGGAGGCTATATTCATCCTCTCGCCCAAAAACTCGAAAAAGACCAGGTCTTTTTCGAGTTTTACGCCCGCCTAGCCGGATCGGACAAATATAGCCTCCGCGCTCACTGGGATTGCGCGCAAGGGTCGCGGTTTGCATGCGGGGAAAACTCAGACCTCGCGTTTAAAAGTATCAGGCGCAAGGGTCGCGGCCGGTAAAAGATACGAGAGGGGCTTGAGCTGAGCTTTGCGAAGCTCATGGGGTCCCCGGAGTGCTTTTACCGAGCCAGACCTGCCGCAAGTGCTGTACACGTAGAATCTGAAGGCTTAGTCGGTGGGGTCGGGATTTTTTAGGGCGGATAGGGGAGCGTTTAGAACCAATGCCTGCAGGTAGAAAATGAATCCCGTGCCGAAAAGAGGCATCAAGATTATGCCACTCCAGAAGAGGCTGGGGCGCAGATAGAGGACTACTAGCGGCAGGATTGCGAAAAGCAACGCGCCGAGGGTACGTGGCAAGTGTCCGATGGCGAGCAACGCGGCGTTGCGCAAAGTTTGGGTAAACGAGGCTGAGAACTGAGAGGTGTACGCAAAGAACCAGATACCCACGGCAGTTATCACTGCCATTCCCAGCAGGACTCCCGCGCGCATTATTAGCAGCCAAGTGGGGGAGGCTGGCAAGTGCTTGATTAGTTGTATCTGGTAGGCGCCTACTAGCAACAGGGCGAATAATATAATTCCCCCGCCAAAAGCACCCCGGAAGTCAGCGCGAAAACGCCGCCAAAAAGTAAAACCGGGTCGGGAGCCCTCTTCCCTTACAATCTGGAAAAGCACATAAAAGCCAGCACTTATAGCTGGCCCTATCGTTATTACCGGGAGGGAAGCGACGGTAATAAAGGCGCTGACTATCGCCACATCTGCGATTAAGGTCAGCACGGTCGCAAATGATCCGTAATGAGAGAAGAATCGGTTCATAGTAGCTCTAAACTATCGCTAACTGCTGGAGGTGGCTAAATGTGAGGAGCTGGACCAGTGGATTCACCAACTAGCAGTTTGCCTTGCAATAGTACCTGCGGATTTTCCAGAGGTTGCTTTTTTAATTTCGCAAATAGCAGGCGACAGGAGTTTTCAGCTATTTCGTGAATAGGTTGCTCAATGGTGGTTAGCGCGGGATTGGTGTAGCGGGCAAACTGGATACCGTCAAAACCGGTTACTGACACTTGGTGCGGAATTTCTAGACCCGCATCAATCAACGCCTTTTGAGCGCCTAAAGCAATCACATCACTGATCGCCACGACTGCGGTAAAAGGTACCTGCCGAGCCAGTAACCTGCGTGCCAGCTCATATCCATAACTGAAGGAATAGGGGTCATCGCCTTCGCCACCCCTAACAATCAAACGCTCATCAGCGCTAATCCCGTGGGTTTTCAGGGCGGAGATAAATGCTTTTTCTCGAATGGCTCCTACTGAACGTTCTGCCTGGTCGGGGCCAAGAAAAGCTATCTGACGATGCCCTAGCCCGGTGAGGTGTGAAACGATTTGAGAAATTCCGTGGGCTTCATCGACGCTGACGGCAGCAATGGAACTATCCCAGGCGGGAGCAGGGGGGATGGTGCACAGTACGAAGGGGAGGGGAAAATTGTTGAAAATAGCAGTGGATTCGCGTGCCTCTCCCCCCAAGAAAAGTACCCCGGCGGCTTCGGAATCTTGATAGGCTCCGCGTCCGATATTTACTTCGTCCTCTTTATGGGTAATCCGCAACAGTGACATTTGGTAACCATGCGCGCGAATGGCTTGTTCTATCGGGTCGATAAGGGACAGGAAGAAGGGGTTCGAGGGACCCTTCATTACTACGGCAATGTTGTTTAGGTGTTGAGCTCGCAGGGTTTGAGCGTGGCGATTGGGCTGGTAGTGCAGGTCTTTGGCAATTTTGAGGATTCGTTCCCGGGTGGCGGGGGATATCTCGCTTTGATTATTGAGGGCGCGTGAAACGGTGGTAATCCCGACCTGGGCGGCGGCAGCGACGTCCCGGATAGTCACGGCGGGCGACGGATGCGACATGGAAATAAATCCTTAATTCAAATAAGTATTCTATGGCTGTTAACGATAGCAGGGATTGGGGTGGAAGTATTTTTCTTCCACCCCAATCCCTGAGTGAAGGTTTTAGCCTTTGACGGCGCCGGCGGCGACACCTTCGATAATGTACTTCTGCATGAAGATGTAGAAGATAACAATCGGGATAATCGCCAATACCAGCATTGCCATGAGGGCGCCCATATCCCGGTTACCGTTAGAGCCCAGCAGGAACTGCACCACGATCGGGATGGTGCGGTATTCACTGCCCGGCCCCAAGACCAGGTTGGGGAGTAGGAAGTCGTTCCACACCCACATGGTGTTAAGGATGGCTACGGTAATCGCCGTGGGCTTGAGCATCGGCAGTACCACCCGGAAATAGGTTTGTACCGGGTTGCATCCATCGATAGTAGCCGCCTCTTCAATATCAACCGGAATCGATTTCACGAATCCAGCGAACATAAAGACGCTGAGTCCTGCCCCGAAGCCCAGGTAGAGCACCATCATTCCCAGGGGATTACCTAGACCCAAGATGCTGGATACCTGCACCGTGGGGAACATAACCATCTGGAAGGGAATCACCATCGAGAATACAAAAATGTAGTACAAGGCGCTAGTCCACCAACTCTTTACCCTGGTGATGTAGTAGGCAGTCATCGCGCATAGCATCACGATGATCGCTACCGATCCGATAGTGATTACGAACGACCACAGAATCGAACTAAAGAAATTCGAAAGCTGCAGACCAGTTACGTAGTTCTCAAGCCCTACGAAAGTATCTCCCCAAGGTAAGCCGAAAGGATTGTTCGACAGTTCGAACTTCGACTTGAAGGAGTTCATAACTACGAACAAGATTGGCCCAAGGAACACGCAGGTCAAGAGAATTAAGATTATGTATAAAATAATCTTGCCAATCGGGTTGACCCCGGAATCCTTGGTACCCTTAGCAGGTTTTTGCTTAGCAACAGGCTGCACGGAGGCAGCGGTAGTAGCGGTGCTCATGCTTCAATCTCCCTTGAACGAGTTGTCCGTAGCTGGAACATGGCGATAGCCACCACGACTACTACGAAGATAACTGCTTTGGCTTGGCCAACGCCTTCCATACCTACCTGGTTAAACATGGAGTTAACGATGTTCAGGGCAACCATCTCGGTTTTCCCCGAGGGTGCGCCGGCAGTTAACGCCAGGTTCTGGTCGAACATTTTGAAAGTGTTCGACAAGGTTAGGAAGAGGCAGATAGTAATGGAGGGCATAACCATCGGAATGGTGACGTTGCGCAATACCTGCCAGCGGCCTGCTCCATCAATTTCTGCAGCCTCGGTGAGTTCTGGAGGAACGTTTTGCAGACCGGCAATGTAGATAATCATCATGTAGCCGATTAACTGCCAGTTAATCAGAATAATTAATCCTGCGTAGCCGTATTTCCAGTCTGTAACTAGGGTCGCGCCATAGTTCTGCAAAAAAGCGTTGATAATAATTTGCCAGGTGTAACCCAAAACGATGCCGCCGATTAGGTTCGGCATAAAGAACACAGTACGGAAAAAGTTAGTACCGCGTAGTTTGCGAGTTAGTACCCAGGCGATCGCGAACGCAAAGAGATTTACGGTAACGATGGAGACGACAACCACAAGTACGGTGAATAGGAACGCAGAGGTAAACGTGTCTCGAGAATTGAAAATTTCTGTGTAGTTCTTGATTCCGACAAAGGTCGCATCGGTGATAGTGGTGAATTCACAAAAAGATAGGAAAAAACCAACGATGAACGGTATCAGAAAGGCGATCAGAAAGGCTGCCAAGGTGGGCAGCACAAAAAGTGGAAAATAATATTTTAAATTCGACTTCATTGTCTATCCATTTCCTTTGACCGGTGGATAAAAGATTTTAGCAAAAACTGGGTTTACTGAAGATATTCTAGCTGGTACCGAGTTGATTTGCCACTAGTTGTGCCTTTGAAGGCGGGGAATGTATAGCTGGCAAGGGGAGGTGGCAGATAAGAACCGGGCGGTTCCCATCTGCCACCTTGTCCCTTGTAGGGCATTCGCCCTCTTTTATCTAACCGAGGTTATTTCTCAGTTATTTCTTTTCGGCGGCCCAACCGTCTTGGAAGTTCTTAACTACCTTGTTCCAGTCCAGGTTGCCAATGGCGTACTGTCCTAGATCCTGGCCAAAGTCGTCCTTAAACTTCTGCGACGGATAAGTGGTGAATACCCACGGTACAGTTTCCAGTTTGTCGTTGCTAATGGAAGCCGCAATTTCCTTGGCTAACGGGTCGTTCGGAATCTCGTCAGCAGAGAAAGCCTTGAAGGGGGCGATAAAGCCGAGGTCTTCCACCACGAACTTCTTGCCCTGGGGATCGGAGAAGAGCCAGTTGATGAAATCAATGGTGGCCTTCTGATCAGCCTCGGAGGCCTTAGCGTTAACCGCCATGAAGGCTTCGGTACCTACGCACAGACCCTGCTTTTCTTCACCCTTGTGACCGGTGTAGATAGGCAGCATCTTAATCTTGTCTTCCTTAACTACGTTGCCTTTCTCTTCGGCGACCTGGCTCCAAGCCCAGTTACCGTTCTGCACCATAGCGGCTTTACCCTGCGCAAACTCAGCCATAGAGTCGGCTACGTTCTTGTTAGGAGTTAGCTTGCGGTCAACAGTGGAGTTATCCAAGTAGAGGTCGAAAATATTCTTGAACTCTTTATTGTACTTGAATTCTGCCTTGGCTTTATCGGTTACCTTGTCGTCCTGGTACTCGTAGTACATGGGGATGTTAGACAGGTGGGTCTGCCAACGCCAATCTTCACCTTTAGCTAGCGAAGTGGAGGCAAACACCCCATCAATTCCCAGGTCAGCTTTATGCGCCTGCATATCTTCAACAACTTCTTTCAATTTGGCGAAGTTATTGATTTCATCCATCTTGGTAGCTTTGGCGCCCGGCATAGCGAAGTACTTGTCCATGATTTCTTGGTTGTAGACAATGCCGTAACCTTCTACTGCCAGCGGCACGCCGTAAATCTTGCCGTCTTCGCCCTTAAGTGCCAGGTTGGGATCATTTAGATCTTTGGCGAACTTGGTGTCGGTGAGGTCAGCAGTGTATTTCTGCCAGCTCTTCAGACCAACTGGACCGTTCACGTTGAATAGGGTGGGAGCGTCAGATTTAGCAACTTCCGACTTTAGCTGCTGTTCATAGTTTCCAGAACCCACGGTTTGAATTTTGACTTCTACACCCTTGTCTTTGGTGTAGGCTTCAGCAATTTTCTTGAAGGCTTTTTCCTGTTCTGGTTTCCAGTTCAGCATATAAACCTTGCCCTTGCCATCGCCAGCGTCAGAGCCTGAAGAACAGGCTGCCAAGCCGGTCAACGCAAAAGCGCTGGCAACGAAAGTTGCCAGAATACGAGTTTTCCTTGACATTAACGTCCCCCTTTGGACCATCGATTAACAAGTGTGGGTAGGGATCCCACACTTCATCGGAAACGTTTCCGATGAACATTTATACCGTATCAGTTAGAAGCGCTTAAGGGAAGTGGCAACCCCAAAATCGTTATCGTCTTGTTAACTTTTGGGATTATTTTTATTTACAAAAGGAGTAAAAACGGCGGCGGCGCGGGGAAAATCCATCCGCGCCGCCGCCCGGCATTGCAATTTTCAGTTATTTATCAGGGGGTAATTGATTCTTTTAGAGCACCCGGACGTAGACCGGATTTCCGTAGACTTTGGCAATCCTTACTTTGTCACGCGGCTTGGGGGCGTGAATCATATAGCCGTCGCCCAGGTAAATCCCCACGTGGTGGTTGTAGTTCACCATATCGCCTGGCAGAGCTTGCGCCCTAGAAACCCGGGTACCGACATTCCTTTGCGCCTGGGAAACACGGGGGAGCTTTATCCCGACAGAGTTCCGGTAGACGTACTGAACCAACCCGGAGCAGTCAAAGCCCGCGGGGGTGGTGCCGCCCCATACATAGGGAACCCCTAAGAACCGGTTGGCATAGGCAACCACCGCTGCCCGGGAGCCGCTGGTATTAGCAGTCGTAGAATTTGACCGGCTTTGCGAACGCGCTTGCGAACGTGGTGTAGCTTGGGCTGGTCGTCTCTGGCTACGGGCAGCAGGTCGCTGCTGAGCGCTTTGGGTAGCGGCGCGTAAAGCTGCCTGTGCGGCGGCTTCCTCGCGTGCCTTCTTTTCGGCAGCAATCTGTTCTTGACGCTCTTTTTCTGCCTGCTCAGTTACCCCTCGCGCCTCCGCTAGCTTCGTAACCAGTTCCTCGCGCTGGGCGCTCAACTGTGTCAACTTGCTCTCTGCTTCGGCTTTTAGCTGGTCGGCTGCATCTTTTTGCACCTTGACTTCTTGGGCTGCCTGCTCTTTTTCGTCCTTGGCGGTGTTGGCACGCTCCTGGAGTACCCCGGCCACTTTAGAGATAGAGTCAAAAGTCCGCATCTGGGCGTCAGCCTTGGAACCAAATAGTTCAACGGATACCTTTCTCATTTCCACAGTCTGCAGACCATCGGCATTGAGGTAAGGGGTCAGCGAAGACAGTGATCCTTGGGTGGTGTAAACCGTACGTGCCAGCCCGGCAAGAGCCTTGCGTGCCTGCTCCACCTTTTCTTGAGCATCCTTAGAATCCTGAGCGGTTTTCTCTGCTGCCTGCTTGGCAACTACCAGGTTAGAAATGGCGTCGTTATAGCTGGCTTCCGCGCTCTCTGCGAGATCCCGAGCATTTTGAGTTTCGGTATTCACCTGAGCAAGTTGCGCCTCAATGGCGGCTACCGAGTTCGCGGCGTTGCTTTCTGCAGCTTTAGCGGCATTTACCTTGTCGTCGGCTGGTGAAGCGAATGCTGCCGGCGCAAATATAGAAGCAGACGCTGCCAACGCAAAACTGGCCGAGATAACCAGGGCGCGCCTTCCTGCTTTTCTTCCCGCATATATGTGGGGGTTCATAGTTTTCCTCCTAGAGCGACTTTGGGAGTTATAAGTCGGACTAGGTGCCACAATACCGCTCTTTTGCACCTCTAACAACAACTTTCACATTAACAACACGTATAACAGGGCGGTGAAATATGAGGTTTCGGTAATGAAACCCGGTTTTTGGTGGAGAAATGCTGAACTTTTAAAGTAAAACACGCGAGAAACACCTAAGTGTGAAATAGCTCACTAAAAGCTATTTTTGGTGTTTCTCGCGTGCTTAATAAACAGAAAGCTATTCGGTAATCTGCCCATCGAAGAAGTCGGCAACTAAACCAAAATACTTCTTGCCATTCTCTGCTTCCCATTCCTTCATACGTTCCCGCGAGCGGAGAATCTCGGCTTCAGCCTCTTTACGCCCTACCCAATGGGCACCCTCCACCGATTTGCCCGGTTCCAAATCTTTATAGACCTCGAAGAAGTGCTGGATTTCCAGGCGATGGAACTCCGAAATATCTTCAATTTCGGTACGCCAAGAGGCGCGCTGATCGCCAGCAGGAACACAGAGAACCTTGTCGTCACCACCGTTTTCATCCCGCATCCGGAACATTCCCAGCGGGCGACAGCGAATCACACAACCGGGGAAAGTGCTTTCTTCCAAAACCACCAGCGCATCTAGGGGATCTCCATCCTCGCCCAAAGTGCCATCAATAAAGCCGTAGTCATCGGGATAACGAGTGGAAGTAAACAGCATTCGATCTAGCCGAATACGACCAGTTCCATGGTCAACCTCGTACTTATTGCGGTTGCCTTTCGGAATCTCGATAGTAACGTCAAATTCCATTTCCGTTCCCTTTCCCGCCTTGGCAGGCGAAGTATGCGACAATCGGAGCGAAATCAATAGCGCCGAAGTCATGGCGTCTGTTTTATATTTAAGAATACGTGGAAAATCTGCCAGCGAGGGGAAAAATGCGAAAATCTGTACTTTTACCGCTGATTCTTTTGCTTGGCTTACTGTTGGGAGGCGTGGGGTACGGCGTTATGGACGCCTATAATCTGGTGCCTGGGGTTCTTACTTTAGAAAACCGCTCCGTTGACCTTCCGGAAGGTGTGCAACTCGAAGTAGCTGAAACCGCAGTTGCGGCCCCGAAAGGGATTGATAAAAGTGCTAGAGAAGTTACCTCTACCCAGGTGCAAAATCTGCTCGCAGAACTGGAAAAACAAGCTCAAAGCGGAGCCTCTTCCGGGGGGCAGAATGAGCAAAACATAGAACAACCCCCAGTAAATACTGGCGCCAGAGTGGGGGCAGTGGTAATCGACACCGTCAGTGGGAAGACCGTCGCCCAATTAAATGGGGAACAAGCGATGACTCCCGCTTCCTCCAGTAAAGTGGTGGCGGCCGCTACCGCGCTACACACCCTCGGGCCGCAGTACCGTTTCACTACCTCTGCGCACTTAGCGGGAGAAAAGCTCTATTTACGAGGCAACGGGGATCAGCTGCTGTCCTCCGGTGCCGGAGATTCTGCCGCTATTACCGGGCATGCGGGACTGGGGGATTTAGCTGCTGAAACCGCGAATAAACTAAAGCAAAAGAAACTGACTTCGGTGCGGCTTTTTCTGGATGAAACTGTTTTTGGGGAACAAGCTGAGCTACCAAACTGGGTAGAGCAAGCAAACACTCAGTACGAAACAAAACCGGTGCCGCTGGCAATTCGCAATGGACTAGCGCATCCTGAGCTTACCTACGGATATGTGGAAGATCCCGCGCTGGCCGCCGCCCAAGAATTCGCGGCACGACTCAAGGAACAAGGCATCGAGGTTGGTGAGGTCGCGCGGGCAGAAACCCCCAAGGGTGCCGCTAAAGTAGCCCAGGTAAAAAGCGCTACCCTCCATGAAGTTACCCATGACACCCTGAAAGAATCTAACAATATGCTGGCAGAAGTGCTTTGCCGAGCGTCAGCGGTGAAAGCAGGAACCGGCGCGAACTTCCCCGGAGAAATAAAAGTAGCGCAAAAAGTTTTGGGGGAAATGAAGTTAGAGGGGGCAGATTTCCAAAACCAAGACTGTTCGGGGCTATCAACCGAGAATAAAATTAAACCCGAACTGTTGGCTTCGTTAACCCAGCGCGCTGCACACGGTGGTGACCAGCAGTTACGTCCGTTGGTTTCTTCGCTGCCAGTGGGGGCTTTGGATGGCACTTTGCATGATCGCTATTTGGGAAAAACAGCAGCCGGGAATGTACGCGCCAAGACCGGATCTTTGCAGGCAGCAAGGTCTTTGACCGGTCTGGTAACTACCAAATCTGGTAGAACTCTCACCTTTTGCGTGATTGTCGATTCCTTTAAGGAAGGATCAGGTGGGATTGCGCTGACCGCCATCGATAATTTTGTAGACGGATTGGCGGGTCTGTGAATCCAGCAGCGACCACTGGCGCCGGGGGACGGCTAGAAAGAGCTGTTCTGGCACAGTTAAAGCACCTTGAACAAACCTATCCCGGAGCGACTTTGCTGGTGGCCTGTTCAGGTGGGGCAGATTCCCTAGCGCTAGCCGCCGCATGTGCACGCCTGGCGCCCGCTCGTACCTTTAAATTAGTTGCTGCTACTGTGGATCATGGCTGGCGTCCAGAATCTGCCGCTCAAGCCAGGCGGGTGCAAGAAATACTTACCGGATTAGGCTACCGGCAGGTCGCCCTATTGGAGCTATCCCGTCAAGAAGCAGGTGGCGGTAAAGAAGGCGCGGCGCGCAAAGGACGCTACCGGGCATTAGTCGCAGAAGCCAGCCGCTACGGAAAGCTGGGCTCCGAAGTGTTTATCCTGCTGGGGCATACCCGCGACGACCAGGCAGAAACCGTGCTGCTAGGGCTGATTCGTGGCAGTGGACCGCGCTCGATTGCCGGAATGCGCAGCTGGGGTAGGAACGAAAAAACTCAAGAAAAAGTTGCGTCCGAAAGTCAAATAGGCAGTCAGGCAGGCTATTTACGACCGCTCCTAGAGTTGCCCCGCCAGGACACGGTTGCTGCCTGCCAGGAGTGGAGACTGCCCTATATTGATGACCCTTCGAATTATCCCGATGGTCCGGTTAAGGCCGTGGACGGATCTCCGCTGCGTCGCGCCGCCTTGCGTCATCAGGGACTCCCCGCCCTCGAAAAGGCTTTAGGGATGGATCCGCGACCTGCCCTGGCGCGTACTGCTGCCCTTTTGCAGGCAGATTTAGATGCTCTCGACACCTTAGCTGAATCCTGGTTTACGCAGGTTAAAAGGGAAAAACCCGAAGGAGTGAGGCTGGAAACTAGGCAGCTGCTTTCCCAGCCAGCAGCCATTCGCAAACGAGTGTGGCGCCTGGCAGCACTGGCGGCGGGAGCGCGAGCCTCAGACCTGCGGAAAGTACAACTAGATGCGGTGGATTTCTTGGCTACCGCGCGCCGAGGTACCGGTCCAATCCAGTTGCCGGGAAAGATAAATTGCACCCGCGAAGCTGGAAGCTATGAACTGTGCTTCCGGCGTGAGCCTAGGGGATAGACTGGAAAAATGGATGCAAACGATATGGGCGATGCGCTGGAGCGGGTATTAATCACCGAGCAGCAAATCGCAGACAAACTTGGGGAAATGGCAACTCAAATCGACCACGATTATCGCGGACGTGAGATATTGCTGGTAGGGGTGCTAAAAGGCGCCACGATGGTGATGGCGGATCTATCTCGCCTCATTCATACCCCCCTAGAAATCGATTGGATGGCGGTGTCCTCCTACGGGGCTTCCACCAAATCCTCCGGGGTGGTACGAATCCTAAAAGACCTGGATACTGATTTAGGGGGACGGGACGTGCTGATTGTAGAGGACGTGATTGATTCCGGTCTCACTTTGGATTGGCTCACCCGTAACCTGAGTTCCCGGGGCGCGGCCTCGGTAGAAATTGCGGCGCTACTGCGTAAACCGGAGGCAGCGAAAGTTGCAGTTGACGTGAAATATGTGGGATTCGATATTCCCAATGATTTCGTGGTGGGATACGGTCTGGATTATGCGGAAAAGTACCGGAATCTGCCATTCGTAGGCACCCTTGCCCCGCACGTTTACCAATAGAAATCCCCTTGGCAGTTGCGGAAACGCTGCGCCGAAAGCGTAAAATCTGGCTGAGGGCAACCAGAATAAGCAATTAGGAGGCAAACCGTTTAGGCTTGTCTTTATAAAATAACGCCGCCACGCGGCACCGGCTAATAAGGTATGAAACCGATAAATGGCGAATAAGAAAAAAGAAAATCAGAAGTTGTGGCTCAAATGGGGAATCCCGGCGATTCTAATAATCGCCGCATTTTGGGCGATTTCCCTGATAATGGCACCCACCATAGTTGACACCTCCGAGGGGATTGCGCTACTCAAAGGGAAAACTGTAGAGCGGGCGATAGTCAATGACGGCACCCAACAGGTAAAGCTAGAGCTAACGAAAAAGTACACCCCGAAAAACTTGGGGAAAGATGCCCAGGTGATTCCGCCGAGTGGCGCTAAGGAAGTCACTTTTACTTTCGTGCAGTCTCAGGCGGAGCAGATAAATGATCTCATCCAGGATGGGGATCTCAAGAAGGGCTATAACTCGATTTTCCCCACCGGTTCCTGGTGGTCAGCCCTTTTACAGATGATGATTCCCCTGCTGCTATTCTTCGCTCTTATCTGGTGGGCAATGTCCCGGATGCAGGGCGGGGGAATGCTGGGATTTGGCAAATCCAAATTTAAAAAGTTTGACGCCAGCGCCCCCAAGATTACTTTTGCCGATGTGGCGGGAGCCGACGAAGCGGTAGAAGAACTGCGAGAAATCCAAGAATTTTTAGGGAACCCCGCGAAATTCCATAACCTGGGGGCTCGGATTCCCAAGGGAGTTTTGTTGTGTGGTCCGCCAGGAACAGGTAAAACCCTGCTGGCTAAGGCGGTAGCTGGGGAAGCAAAAGTTCCCTTCTTTAGCCTTTCCGGTTCGGAATTCGTAGAAATGTTCGTGGGCGTAGGTGCTTCCCGCGTGCGTGACCTATTCGGACAGGCAAAAGAATCTGCCCCCGCCATTGTGTTCGTCGACGAGATCGATGCGGTGGGACGCCACCGCGGAACCGGTATGGGCGGCGGCAACGATGAACGTGAACAAACCCTAAACCAGTTGCTGGTAGAAATGGATGGGTTTGACGAGAACACTAACGTAATTTTGATTGCGGCCACCAACCGTCCCGATGTGCTTGATCCCGCACTGCTGCGCCCGGGACGATTTGACCGGCAGATTAACGTGGACGCCCCCGACATTAAGGGACGGAAAGCGATTTTGCAGGTGCATGCCAAAGGCAAGCCGATGACCACCGATGTGGATTTAGAACAGATTGCGAAGCGCACTCCCGGATTTACCGGCGCTGACCTGGAAAATGTGCTTAACGAGGCAGCACTGCTCACGGCTCGTTCCAATGCCGATTTGATTGATATGCGGGCAGTTGATGAAGCTATTGACCGGGTGATTGCGGGACCGCAAAAACGCACCCGAGTGATGAATGACCACGACAAACTGGTCACCGCCTATCATGAGGGCGGACACGCGTTATGTGCCGCTGCCTTGCGCTATACCGATCCGGTCACCAAAGTTACGATTTTGCCGCGCGGGCGTGCCCTGGGATACACCATGGTGATGCCGACCGAGGATCGCTACTCGCGCACTCGCAACCAGCTGCTAGACGAACTGGTCTATGCCATGGGAGGGCGGGTAGCTGAAGATTTGGTGTTCCTGGATCCTTCCACCGGAGCCTCCAACGATATTGAAAAAGCGACTGCTACCGCTCGCCGCCTAGTAACCGATTTCGGAATGTCCGATAAGGTGGGGCCGGTTAAGCTGGGCAAGGACGATAGTGAACCCTTCCTAGGGCGCGATGGTCTGTCTAGCAGGAACTATTCCGAGGCAGTGGCAGGCACCATTGACGAAGAAGTTCGTAGCTTCCTAGATAACGCCAACCGTGAGGCTTGGGAAATTCTTACTCGCAACCGAGGGATTCTCGATGATTTGGCTTCCCGCCTTATCGAAAAGGAAACCTTACTGGAAGACGAGCTCAAGGAGATTTTTGAGCCGGTGCAAAAGCAACCCGAACGGGAGGTTTGGTCGTACGGCAAAGAGGGGGCAGTGCCGGGAGCTGTAATCGGGCATCCGGTTAAGCAAACTCAAGAACCGGCCACTGCCCCGATTCCCGAGCATATGGAAGTAGAAGGTAAATAGCTGGTGAGTTATAACCAACTGGGGGTTGAACAGGCCATTCGTGACCTGCTGGTGGCTATTGGCGAAGATCCCGAGCGGGAAGGACTGCAGGAAACCCCGGCACGTATGGGCAGAGCTTGGAAAGAAGTAATGTCGGGGATGCACTCCGATCCCGCGGCGCCCTTAGAAAAACAGTTCCAGGTGGAAGATGACGAGATGGTGATGGTGCGGGGAATTCCTTTTTATTCCCTGTGCGAACACCACTTGTTGCCGTTTTTCGGAGTGGCGCACGTAGCCTATATTCCCCGTGATGGTCGGATTACCGGGCTATCGAAACTGGCGCGGGTGGTAGAGGGATTTTCCCACCGGTTGCAGGTGCAAGAAAGACTGACTGCACAGGTAGCAGACGCGCTCATGGAAAAACTTAACCCGCAGGGAGCGGCAGTAGTTATCGAGGGCGAGCATCTTTGTATGTCCATGCGGGGCATTAAGAAACCGGGGGCGCGTACCACCACCTCGGCGCTGCGCGGTTCTATGCGTTCAGACCCGCGTTCTCGAGCGGAAGTACTTTCGCTAATCCGTGGAAACTAGATGAGGCAAGGTAGCTGCGAATATCGGAAAAGAAAGAGAAATATGGCTTCAGCCTGTCTCCAGCCCCAAAGCTCGTTTAATGACAGGTAGGCTAGAATCATGAAGATTCTGGAGATTCCTGGCCTCTTGACGCCGGGACGTACCAAAGTCATGGGGATTGTTAACGTCACTCCAGATTCTTTTTCCGATGGGGGAGCCTGGTTCGACCCTGAAAAAGCGGTTTCCCACGCCCTCGAATTAGAAGCGGAGGGCGCCGATATTCTGGATATCGGGGGTGAATCCACCCGACCCGGAGCCAAGTCTCTAAGCCCCGCGCAAGAACAAGAACGAGTATTGCCGGTTATTCACGGCTACCTGAAAGCATCCCGGCGCCCCCTGCCTATTTCTTTAGATACCGTAAACGCGGAAACCGCTCAGGCGGGGATAGCCGCCGGAGTGCAGATTATTAACGATATTTCCGGGGGAATAATGGATCCGCAGATGCTGGCGGTGGTAGCGGAAAATGATGCCTACTATATTTGCCAGCATATGCGGGGAAATCCCAAAACCATGGACAGCTTGTGTGATTATGGTGGGGACGTAATCGGTGGGGTTTGTGAGGGTTTAAAGAAACGCGTTCAGGCCTGTGAAAAGGTCGGGGTTAATCTGCAGCGCCTGATTTTAGATCCCGGTTTAGGGTTCGCTAAAAGCGCGCAGCAGTCCTGGGAACTGCTCGGGAACCTCGATAAACTGGCGAAACTGGGGTATCCCTTGTTGATTGGGGCTTCCCGTAAACGTTTCCTAGAGATGGCAGTCCCTGCCGCCTGGGATAATCACCTGCCCGCAGGGGTGCAGGCGGGAACTGGGCGGCGCGAAGCAGCCACCACGGCGGTAAGTGCGCTGTGCGGGCAGGCAGGAGTTTGGGCAGTTCGAGTACATAAGGTCGCGGCCTCGCTGAGCGCGGTCGTAGCGGGGCAATTGTGGAGGGAAGCAAAATGTCGCTAAGCCAAGAGGAAATCAGCCAACGTCTGGAATATCTCGACCATATCAGCTTGGTGGGGATTCAAGAACGCGGACTACACGGGATGCTTGAGCACGAACGTGAAGATGGACAGCTTTTCTTGGTGGATGCGGATATTTACCTGGATCTGCGGGACGCGGGAGCCAGTGACCAGATCGCAGACACGGTGGATTACTCGCAGGTATCCAAGCTGATTAGCCGGATTATTACCGGTCCGCCCTGCGACCTGCTAGAAAAAGTTGCCACCCAGATCGCCGAAGAAACTTTACAGCTGGCTAGGGTAAAGGCAGTGCGAGTTTGTCTACATAAACCGCAGGCACCGTTGGGAATAGAAAAAGAGGACGTGGCGGTAACTATTTGGCGCGGCCTAGAGAATCTGCCACCCGAACCGGAAGTTTCCCAGATAGAAACAGCCGCCCTTGATTTAAACGAGATTCATGCGCAGGGTCCCGCAGATATTAGCGAAGGTCCACAGGAAGAATCTCAGAATCCTTTAGAACAGACCCCGGATTCTCCTCGACAAGCAGTAATCGCCATGGGTGGAAACCTTGGGGAGGTCAGTGAAACTTTCCGGAAAGTACTCGCTCAGCTCTCCCAGACCAGCGGAGTAGGGGTAGTGGAAGTCTCCCCGCTGGTGCGCACAGCAGCGGTATTGGGAGAAGGACAAGCAGAGCAACCTGATTATTTGAACGCGATAGTAATCGTTTCGACTATGCTTTCTCCCCTTGAGCTGCTGCAACTGCTACAAGAAATAGAGGATGAGCATGGCCGGGAGAGAAGCGAGCATTGGGGGGCGCGCACCCTCGACCTGGACATTATCGATTATCAGGGTGTTATCAGCGAGGATGAACAGCTAACCTTGCCGCATCCTAGGGCAAGCCAACGTGCTTTTGTACTCTTGCCTTGGTCACTGGTGGCGCCCACTGCCGAACTTGCAGGCGCGGGCGAAGTGGTGGTTTTAGCCGACTATGCCCCAGATCGCGATGGAGTAAAAGAGATTTACCCCGATTGGACATCCGATAGCCATTCACAAACTGAGGTGGGTACGGGATCTATGCCTTTACCACGGTGGTCAGCGGTTTCTCGTCCTTCGCTACCTCGGCGTGTTTTAGACGATGCCCGCGAACTCCATCCCAGCGGACAAATTCCCCAAGTTGAAGAGAAAACCGTAAAGACCACAGGTGGACAGGAAGATGGACAGGTGGAGGTACCATCCCTTCCGGTTTCCCCCGCTTATGCTCCAGCTCCGCCTCTTCCTGTAAGTTCCCAGCCGCTACCTAATATGGGTAACCAGGAACCCCCACAAGCAGTGGTTTTAGATGAGGGATTACCAGCAGAAGTTAACCAGGAATTCCCAGCAGAGCCGGCTGCAGTAGCAGAGAGAGCTAAAACCAGTCTCTGGAAACGAATTAAAGCGTTTTTTACCGGCAAAAAAATCGACCAGGAAGCCCCGGTAGCTCCGCTGTTACCAGCAGGTGAAGCCAGTGAAGAGCCAGCACTACCCAGCCCGGAATGGCAATCTGTACCCGCCGAAGAACACCAAGTAAGCGAAACTAGGCTTGAGCCTGAGGAAGCCGTTTCCGATGACCCCGAGGAAGTAGTTACTACAGAGCAAGAGGTAGAGGGCATCGAATACGGCAGTGGTCGCCATGCGGGGCGCCTGGTCACGGGGCCAATCCCGACTCTTGAAGATTCCCCTCTGCCGCAGTCGTTAGAGATTACTGCAGAACAGCTGCAGGCGGCTACCGATTCCCCCGCTAATGACAGCGAACCAGAACCTAAGGTGGAGCGACGTTCCATTTTGCGTCCTACTACCACCGGACCAATCCCGGTATCAAAGAAGGAACTCGATACTACCGATCAGCCCACCGCGGCTTTTAATCCGCTGCAGGATTCCGAGTGATAGCATGCGGCCACTACGAAAATTCACCTTGTTAGTGCTGGCGCTAGTAGCGCTGGTGGCTGGCTATTTTCTTAGCGATCTGGCGGTGAAAATGGGGGGCACTCCCCTCCAATTCAGCCCCATCTTGACCTTGCTGGTGTTTTGCGGGGCGGTTGTTTTAGGGATTTTCGGGCAGGCAGTTAAACGTTTGCGGGATGGAAAATCCTCTTGGATACAGTTAGCTAAAGCCCCGCTGGTGGCGCTGGTAGCCCAAGCCGCAGCCGTGTGGTCAGCACTGTTTATTGGATACTTACTCTCCCAGTTAATCCTGGTTTACCAGCTACGTCATACCGAAATGGCCGGTTCCTTTGCCGCTAGTACTATCGCTTTATCCCTAGCTAACTTGCTGCTACTGGTTATTGCGTTGCTGGTGGAATCTTGGTGCATCATCGACGATGGCGAGGACGGTCCGGCGGGCGGAAAAACAGCTCCCGGGGGTGCCAATCCGGCTTCTGTCTAGAGGGCTGGGGTAACCTGAGGACATGAGTCCAGACCACCCCCAGCGCCGCTCCGAATATACGCGTCCCTCACAGACAACTTTTTGGGTACGCCGGATAGTAGCCTTGCTAGTTTTGGCGGTGTTGATCTCCCTAGTAGTGCTGATAGTTCGTTTCGCCTGGTCATGGATGCAGGCGGCAGACGATAGTCAGCAGCGTGCCAAAGCGCAGCAAAGTAAAGAACAATTGGTAACCCAGCCAACCGCCTGCAAAATGAGCAATATCGCCTACAAGCTAGAGCCGGAAAAGGCGGAAAACCAGGTGGGGGCAGGAGTTAATTTCAAAGTAGTTTTACGTAACACCAAGGGTAATCAGCCCTGCACCATGAACGGCGCAATAGATAAGGTGGGCGTGAAAGTTATTACCGGCGAAGATACCGTTTGGGAATCTTGGAAATGCCAAGGAAAGGTTGACACCCAGCCCTTGCTGCTAGGAACCGGCATGGAATATAACACCACGATTACCTGGAACGGGAAAATCGTTGATAAATGTAAGGCTGGCGATATGGCGCAGACGGGAACTTATCAGGCGATTCCGGTGCTTAATGGTAAAGAAATCACCGACGGTAAAGAAGTCTTTACTTTGAAGTAGCCTCTCCCTCGGGCAAGGCGATCATAACTGCTTCAGCCAGGTTAGTGACTGGATGCAAGGTCATCCCTTTGGGGGCAGTAACTTCGTCGGCTCCCAGGCGGGGAATTAGGGCGTGGCGAAAACCTAGCCGCGCCGCCTCGGATAAGCGTCGCCCGCACCCCACGGTGGCGCGGATTTCCCCGGTCAGGGATACTTCTCCGATAGCCACCATTTTTTCTAGGGGAGGGCGCGACTGGGCAGCACTGGTGATCGCTAACGCCACCGCCAGGTCAACTGCCGGTTCGCTGGTTTTGGCTCCCCCTACGGTGGAAACATAAACGTCACAGTTAGATAGCGCGAGGCGCAAGCGGGCTTGTAGTACCGCCAGGGTCATAGCCACCCGCGAATAATCCAGTCCCGAGGTGGTACGCCTCGCCGATCCCCCCGACACCAGTGGAGACACTAAGGCTTGAATCTCGGTAGGCATCGGGCGCCGTCCCTCTAGGGTCACGGTTACGCAAGTACCGGGCACCCGCGAGGAAGTTTGCGAAAGAAACAGACCTGATGGGTCAGCTAAGCCGATAATTCCCCGCTCTACCAGTTCAAAACAACCAACTTCATCGGTAGCGCCATAGCGGTTCTTAACCGCCCGCAGCAGGCGTAGGCGGGTGTGGCGATCCCCCTCAAACTGAGTGACCACGTCAACTAGGTGTTCTAGGACGCGCGGGCCGGCAATCCCCCCGGATTTGGTTACATGTCCGACTAGCAGGATCGGGATTCCGCGGCTTTTAGCTACCTCGATTAAAGCCGAGCAGACCGCACGCACCTGGGTGACATTCCCAGCTTGCCCGCTGACCTGCTCAGAAGCAATAGTTTGTACCGAGTCAACTATTACCAGCGAAGGGGAGCATTGATCGATATGCCCCAGGACGTTTTCCAATTCGGTTTCCGCAGCCAGCAATAAATTATCTGCCAGGGCGTCAATCCGCTCTGCCCGCAGGCGTACTTGGGCAGCAGATTCCTCCCCCGTTACATACAGTACCGACTTGTTTGCCCAGCTAGAAGCAATTTTTCCGGCAACGTCCAAAAGTAGGGTTGATTTGCCGACCCCCGGTTCGCCCGCCAATAAAACCACAGATCCGGCCACTAGGCCGCCACCGAGTACCCGGTCAAGTTCCCCGATTCCGGTGGGGATAAATCTAGCGTCAGCAATATCAACTTCCTTGATGGGCAGGGCTTTTTTCTGGGGAGCTTTGCCCGCGATTTTATTTCGGGAGGAGGTATCCGCGGTTTCTGCGGGGATAGTTTCTTCGAGGGTGCCCCATGCTTTGCAGTTGCGGCATTGCCCCAGCCATTTGCTGGATTGCCACCCGCACTCGGAACATTGATAGCTAGTTTTTACCTTGGCCATGCCTTAACTCTAGCGCGGCGAGCCTTGGAAACATTCGAGCGCGGTAGGCTGGAAGCTGACCGCGTGATTATCTACAGCTGGGGACAATAGGAGGAGCGCAGATGGCGAAGCGAGATTCTAGCGCATCTGGAGTGCTGGTTATCGGTTTGGGGCGTTTCGGTTCGGCAGTGGCTGCCTCTTTAGAGAGCCTAGAGCGAGAAGTCTTGGCGGTGGAAAAATCCCCGCGGATTGTTACCCAGTGGCAGTCGCGTCTGCCGGTGGTGCAAGCCGATGCCACCAGTGCCGAGGCCCTCGAGCAGCTGGGTGCCACCGATTTCCAGGCAGCCGTAGTGGGGGTAGGAACTGCGTTAGAGGCATCGGTGCTGATTACCGCGAATCTGGTGGATTTGGGAATCGGATCTATCTGGGCTAAAGCTACCTCCCTAGAGCATGGGTCAATTCTGAAACGAATCGGCGCTCACCACGTGGTTTACCCGGAATACGATGCCGGGGTGCGCACCGCTCACCTGGTGGGTGGCAAGATGTTGGATTATATCGAGATGGATCGCAAGGGCTTCTCGGTAGTGAAAATGCGTCCGCCCAAGGCTTGTCACGGTTTCACTTTGGCGGAACTGGATACTCGCTCCCGGTATGGGGTTACGGTTATCGGGGTGCTTTCTCCCGGTGAACCCTTCGAGTATGCCTCTCCGCAAACGCGCGTGGACGCTAATGACATCATTATTGTTTCCGGGGACGCCGAACTTTTGGAGCAGTTTGCGCAGCTGCCCTAACCTTTTCCCGCTGCTTGCTATCTGCGGGTATTTTTAGAGAGGTTGAGGCGCGGCTTGCAATCCTTACCTGCGGTAACTGTGGGGTAACGCCCGCAACCAGTTGGCGAAACTATCCGATGATGGGGCGTTCTTCGGGCATTCTGATTACTCGGCGGCGCTCGCGCAGCGCCAGCGCCGCCGCCACTGTCATAGTGCCAGTCCTGCCTGCAAACATCAGCAATACCAGCGAGTATTTTCCGATAACTGGTAAATCTGGAGTGATTCCGGTAGATAAACCGACGGTGGCAAAAGCGGAGATTACTTCAAATCCGATAACGTCCATCGAATAGTCGGTTACCGATAGTAAGAAGAAGATAGCGGTCACTACCATGATGGCGCCCAGACCGGTCACTGCCACCGATAGGCGTACCACCGAGGGAGGGATACGGCGATGGAAGGCTTCTACATCCCGATCCCCGCGCGCCTCGGCCATAATCGCCAAAATCATGACTGCCAGGGTAGACACCTTGATGCCTCCGGCAGTCGAAGCGGATCCCCCTCCGATAAACATCAGTACATCCAGTAGAAACCAGGAGCCCCTGGTCATTTGTCCCACGTCAATAGTGCTAATCCCGGAAGAGCGAGAATTCACTCCGAAAAGGATGGAGGTTTGCAAGGATTCCGAAGTGGTCATGGAGCCGAAAGTTCCCTGGTTATTCCATTCCGAGCAGGCGATTACTACCGCGGTAAAAAGCCAAACAGCCAGGTAGGTGGTGATAGTTAGTTTTGAGTGCAAACTGAGTTTATGGGGAGAGCGCCAGTTTTCTTTGAGGTCTAACATAACCGGGAATCCCAGAGCCCCCAGGAATGTTCCCAGAATCACCGGGGTGATCATCCACCAATCCCCCAGGTGGGCATCTATACCCTCCGGTAAGTTAATTAGTCCCGCGTTATTAAAAATGGAAATGGATTGAAATAGGGCGTGCCAGATTGCAGAGCCTACAGATTCGTTGAGGGTCAAGAACCGGGGCAAAAGGGCGATGAAAATAATGCCTTCGCAGGTGAACGAGGTGACGATAACGGTGCGGATTAAGGCGCCAACTTTCCCCAGGGAAGCGGTTTTTTCGATAGCCGCCAACATTCTTTGGGTCAGTCCGATGTGGCGTGATACTGCCAGCGCCAATATCGATGCCAGGGTCATCACTCCCAGACCACCAATGTGGATACCCAGCATAATCACGATTTGCCCAAATAAAGACCAGTAGGAGGCAGTATTGACCACGGTCAGCCCAGTTACACAAACCGCCGAGGTAGCAGTAAAAAGCGCGTCTACCAGAGGAGCGGGTTTGCCGGTTGTGGTAGCGATTGGCAAGCAGAGCAGCAGGGTCATCACGAAAATGATGCCGGCAAAAACCATCAGCACCAGGCGGGCAGGGGAGTTGCGGGCAAGATGGTCTATCGATTCTCGCACCTTTGCCCGTTTAGAGACCTTCTTTTTTCCTGCCATCACCCCTCCCTTGTTCACAGGCGAAATATTTCCTGCCTAGATACTAACCCGCTGCCAGTAGTTTCGGTTAGGACAAGTGTAAGATTCCCGCGCTTGCCTAAATAGGGAATTCTCGACAACACCCTCGCAAGGTAAAGAAAAAGTAAAGTAAGACGGAACTTTTTGCAGGAATTTGGGTTAGATAGTTGTTTTTAGATAACTTTTCTGTGACAGTTGTGAAAAGTGGGTTATATGGGGTAGTTTTAGACATGGATATGCGAAAGCCTAGATTTTATCCCGGCTTTCGACCTAAGCTATTAGTAATAGCCCCCAACCGGCATGGATCAACTCAGGACGGAACATTATGGCACAGCAACAAGCTCCGCGCTTCGTAACAGTGGCAGAAGTCGCGGATCTGATGCGCGTGTCGAAAATGACGGTTTACCGCATGATTCACGCTGGTGATATTCCCGCAGTTCGGGTGGGTAAATCATTTAGGGTTCCCGCCGCCGCTGTTGATCAGATGATGGGGCAAGGCTTCGGCAGCTGGGAGCAGAGCTCCGGGGTGGCCAATAGTTAACCTCCGCCCAAGTTGTTGTATAGTAGGGCGAGAAAAATACCTCAGGTTATAAGGGCGCCGCGCGCGCACTAAGAAACAAAAGGAGGGCCTAATGGGCTCGGTAGTTAAGAAGCGCCGTAAGCGTATGTCCAAGAAGAAGCACCGTAAACTGTTGCGTAAAACTCGCCACCAGCGCCGTAACAAGAAGTAGCGGGCAAATAATCTAAATGGATCCAGGATTTCCCTGGATCCATTTTTATTTTCAGCTACCTGCCTACCCGCGTCCTCATCGCGTTTTTATCAGGCGCTGCGCCGCTGCGGAACCTGCCTGCTAGTGCGAATAAGTTCACGGCGTTCCTCCGCAGTTAATCCACCCCAAACCCCATAGGGCTCTTGGGCGGACAAGGCATATTCACGACACTGAGCGATTACCGGACATTGAGCACAGATAGCTTTCGCGGCATCATCGCGCCGCTTGCGAGTTCCTCCGCGTTCGCCCTCGGGATGGAAAAACCGTTCGGTATCCAGATCCCGGCAAGCTCCCTGGTATTGCCACTCCCATAAATCTGCCAACGGTCCGGGAAGGCGCGAGAAGTTACTCATCAGTGCTCCTTTCTAACCCTTTAAGTTGTGACCAAGTATTAGGGAGGTAGCTTACAGTTATCTGAAAAAAAGACTATTCTCCGGTGAAAATCCGGTAAATAAAAGTTTAATTGGCAGTTCAGGCGGGAAAGCAATAGTAATTAGCGTTGAGCGAATTTAGGCAGGATAAAGAAATTCTCGGCTTTCCCTGGTTGCGGCGGTTGTTTCCAGGAAGTTGGCGCAGCTGAAAATAAACCCAAATACAAGGTAAGACAGGTCACATTCAGGGGCAAAGCTGCTAGAAAACACGCCACCGGATGAATATAAGTGGCGACAACCTGGTGGTTCGGGCTAATCTTAAAAAGGTGATTATCGAACACCTGGAAGCCCTAGAAGGGCTCACTTATGACGACGTTCTCTTACTTCCCGAAACTACCGATGTGGTTCCCTCCGCGGTCGACACCTCCAGCAGGCTAACTAAACGAATTACCCTGCATACCCCGGTAATATCTGCGGCGATGGATACGGTCACCGAAGCCAATATGGCGATTGCGATGGCTCGGCAAGGCGGTATCGGAATCGTGCATCGCAACCTGCCGATTGCCGAACAAGCCGCGCAGGTACGCCAAGTTAAACGGTCTGAATCCGGGATGATTACCGATCCGGTTACTATCGGTCCAGATGCCACCCTCTTGGAACTGGATAAAGAATGTGGGCATTACCGGGTTTCCGGTCTACCGGTAGTGGATGAGGATCGCAAACTCAAAGGGATAATCACCAACCGGGATTTGCGGTTTATACCTGCCAGCAAGTGGGCAACGGTCAAGGTTCGTGACGCTATGACCCCGATGCCGCTCACCACTGGGCGTAAAGGAATGCCCCGCGAGGAAGCGCGGGCACTGCTGGCCGAAAAGAAAATCGAAAAACTACCGCTAGTCGACGATGAAGGACGCCTGACCGGGCTAATCACGGTAAAAGATTTCGTGAAAACCGAGCAATACCCCAACTCCACCAAAGACGAGGAAGGGCGCCTGCGGGTAGGTGCGGCTCTGGGCTATTGGGGAGATACCTGGGAACGCGCGGAAGCGTTAGCGGAAGCGGAAGTAGACGTACTGGTAGTTGATACCGCCAATGGGGGTGCAGAGCTCGCCCTAGAGATGATTCGGAAACTAAAAGCCTCCCCAACTTTTGCGGGTATTGAGATTATCGGCGGAAACGTAGCTACTGCCGAGGGCGCACAGGCGCTGATTGATGCCGGGGTAGACGCGGTGAAAGTCGGGGTAGGGCCGGGTTCTATATGTACCACCCGAGTAGTCGCCGGGGTGGGGGTACCTCAGATTACTGCGATTAACTTGGCTGCTCAGGCTTGTTCGAAAGCGGGAGTGCCATTGATTGCCGATGGCGGTCTGCAATATTCGGGAGATATTGCTAAAGCTATGGTGGCAGGCGCCGATACCGTGATGCTGGGTTCCCTGCTAGCTGGCTGTGAGGAATCCCCAGGTGAACTGGTGTTCGTGAACGGTAAACAGTATAAGCACTACCGCGGTATGGGTTCCCTGGGAGCAATGAGTTCACGTGGACGCAAATCCTATTCCAAGGATCGCTATTTCCAGGCGGAAGTCACCAGTGATGCCCAAATCGTTCCCGAGGGAATCGAGGGGCAAGTGCCGTTCTCTGGCGCCTTATCGGCGGTGCTCTATCAACTAATCGGGGGATTGCGACAATCCATGTTCTATACCGGTTCTTCCGATATCGCTACCTTGAAAGCACGGGGTCGTTTCGTGAAAATTACCGGTGCTGGTCTGCGGGAATCCCATCCGCACGACGTGCAGATGACCGCAGAAGCCCCCAACTATCATTCGGCAGTTAAATAGCCACGTATTATTTGAAACGAAAGTGCCGTAAACGCAGGCAAGGTAAGGAGTAACCGGTGAGCTGGATTGAGGGCCCGTTTATGGGTTTCGACACCGAAACCACAGGCGTAAAACCCGCAACTGATCGCATAGTTACCGCTGCCTGCGTGGAATGGCGTCACGGGCTAACCCGGGAGCAGACCTGGCTGGCTGATCCCGGTATTCCCATCCCGGAGCCAGCCCAGCAGGTTCACGGAATCTCCACCGAGTATGCCCGTGAACATGGACGCCCACTAGAGCAAGTGGTGACCGAGGTAGCGCAGGTATTAGAAGCCTGTGGGCAGGCACAAGTACCGGTGGTTATTTACAATGCCTCCTTTGATTTACCGCTGTTAGATAGCCATTTGGAGCGTCTAGGATTACCGACCATGCGTCAGCGAGTAGATTTCTTGCCGGTTATTGACCCCCTGGTGCTAGATCGGGCGCTCGATCGCTATCGGCGTGGTAAACGTACCCTGGAGGCGCTCGCGGAGTTTTACCAGGTGCGCGGGGAAGATGACCTGCATGATGCCCTAGTAGACGTGCGGCAAACTATCGCGGTCTTGCGGGCGCTTGGCGCTGCCTATCCCCAATTAGGGCAGATGGATCTGCGGCAACTGCAGGACTATCAGCGGGATCAGCATCGCGAGTGGGCGCAGCATTTTAACCAATTCCTGCTGTCCAAAGGGCGCAGCGCCGATGTGAATGAGGAGTGGCTAGCGTGAGTGAGCAGCCCGGTTACGGTTATCGCGGCGAGGGGGAGCCGCAGGTGAATCCGCCCGCCCCGGTTTCGGGACAGGGACGCTATTTTCCTCCGCGCAACCCCCAGCAACGCCCGCAGTCAGCTGGTCTTCCTTCGACGCAGGGACCGGGAATTCCACAAGTTTCGCAGACCCCTGCACTAGCTCCGCAAACCCCTGCTGAACGCCCTCTGCAACACGCGGCTGCCCCGCGATCGGCACTGCCTCCCCGACAAAGACCCCGGCGCGCGCCAGAACCTACTCAGCCAGCTGAAAGTTATTCGCAGGTCAGCCCGCGCCCAATGGCAACACCGGCAGACCAGCCCGCTACCTCTGCTAGCTCCCAGCAGCACGTCCCGGCTTCCGCCTCGCCGCCACCAGCCGCGGGTGGATACGATGCTCCTGCCTCTGTTTATGGTTCTTTGCCCAGCAGTACGCCGGCATCAACCAGCATTTTTACCGCGCCACCAGCTAGTGCGAATGCCGCTCAGGCGTCGCCGCTTATGCCTGCGGTGTCTCCTAAAGAAGACGAAGATAATCAGGAAGCTACTAAAACCCCGCGGCGCTCTCCGCTCTGGCTGTTGTATGGCCTGGTAGTCCTGGTTCTAATTGCTTTAGTGAGTTGGCAAATAGTGCGGCTCAGTACCGGGCAAGTTCCCTCCGCGATTCCCTTAGGGGTCCAACCTAGTGCTGCCGAAACCGCGGCGGCTCCCGAACCTAAACCCATTGCTACTGCCGATAGTGAGCAGGTGAAAAAGGTATTAGCGGCGCAGCCGGTAAGTCCCGCACAGTTGGGAGGGGACAAGAAGCGAGTAACTTTCCGTTCCCAATCCGGAATCGTGGTTTGTACTATTGCGGACAAACTAGAAGATGGCGTACCGCCACTAGTTCCCCAGGCGGCAGATGCATCCGGTGCGCTCGCTAGCGGCAGCGGCGTGGTTTGTGCCACTGCCAGCAACTTTGATGCTGCCGGAAATGTTGGGAAATGTAATGAAGGTGACTTGCGCCTGTCGGTGTTAGGGGTGTGGGACGCCTCCTCCGGTATTGGAGCCTGCGTGAACGGTACCACCCCGCTTTTTCAAGACGTAGTTGCTGGTCAACGGGATAACAGTGGTAAACGTTTCGACCTGCAATCACTGGGACCGGGGCAATACACCCAACTTGGAAAATATGCCTGCACCTTCGGGGGTAGTGATGTTACCTGTGTAAATGTTTCTACCGGCAAGGGCTTTAGCTTCGTTGATCTGGGCGGATATAAGTTCTTTTAATAGCTAGGCGGGATCCAGTAACCCGAAACGTGCAAAGGCTGCCGCCACCCCGTTCTCTTCAATCGAGGGTGCAATCCAGTCTGCGATTTCGCTTAGTTTTTTTGCCCCGCCCGTTAAGGCGATTCCGATACCCGCGTCGCGCACCATTTCAAAGTCGTTTGCGGAATCCCCGATTGCGATTGCTTGAGCAGGGGAAGCCCCAAAATGCTGGAGAACTTCGCACATAGCGGTGCCTTTATTGACTCCTTTTACCCCCAGCTCCACCACTTCGCCTACGCGCACATCGACTGACCCGGGTATCACCATAAAGCGGTCTCCGAAAATCCGATGGGCTTCTTCATAGCTAGAGGAGGCGTCGGGGGAGAGGTAGAACATACACTTACCGGCAGAATAGGGGGTGCCGGTAAGTACGTAAGGCATAATCTGATTGAGATAGGCAGACCAGTCGCCGGTGGCGGCGCGGTCAGATTTACCCGCCAGCCGGAAAAAGTCTAGGAAGTTTGCCGAGGGGTAGAAGTGGTCTTTACCTTGCCAAATCCAAGTGGCTCCAGAGCAGCGGAAATAATCCGTCCATTCGGCGATGCCGGCCTGGTCTATTGAATGATTGGCCAGTACCTGGTCTCCCAATTCTACGTACGCACCGTTGGCGGTAATCAAGTCAGAAAAGGGCAGGGAAAATAGGGAGGGGTAAAGTTCGGGATAGGAACGCCCGGTGGCAATAAATACTTTGTGGCCGTTCGTAGTGGCGGTGGTGATAGCTTCCTTTACTTTCGAGCTAATCACCTGGTTGTGGTCGATTATGGTTCCATCTAAATCCAAAAAAGCGAACTTGCGCATTGCTGCTCCTTGTAGGGGATACCTGCCAGACGGGAAGTCCGGCAGTTTCCGGTCTCTTTTCACTTTATGGGAAAACCCCAGCTAACGCGCGCATACCCGGCTCTTAGATAAAAGTGCATTAGTTGCTTTAGCTAGACAGTGCCTTCTAGATTTGTTCGGGGAAAGGTTTTATCCGAGTAGGTTGGACACGCCTGTCATCACATTTTTACCTTTCGGATACCCGGCTATAAATCAGAATTGGTTTTCGGGCTTTGTGTTGGAAATTAGTATTTGCCACGGGCAAATGGGGATTTTGGACAGGAGGAAAAACCTTTCCCCGCACGACCTTGGTGAGAGCTGTGTACTTGCTAGAGAAAGATAATCCACTGCCGATTTCCCTCCTGCTCAATATCCACAAAGAATGTTCGAGGCATTGTGCTAGTTGGGGGAGCTTAGATAGAATGAAATCGGTGGCTATAAGCTACCTCCAAGTGCCGGGGGAAGTCCCCCGGCTTTTGACTAGGAGCGCAATGGCGAGCGAACTAAGCCTTTTCGTAGATGAAAGTGGAGATCGAAACGCAAATTCTCGCTATTACTTGTTGACTCTTGTTTTTCATGACCAAGCAGAAGACATTAAACAATACATCAGTCAATATGAATCTCAACTGTTACAGTCGGATTTGCCTAATATTCCATTTCATTCCGAACCCTTGCTGAATGGGCACGGAGAATATAGATACTTGGAATTAAAGCAGAGAAAGAAAATTCTGAGCTGTTTCGCCACCCTCGTTCGGCACCTGCCGGTTAGCTATGTAACTTTTGGATACCGAAGTAAGGAATTTGTGGATGCCAAGCAACTTGCGGTGCGTATGGAGCGAGACATAGCGTGAATAATGCGCTAACGCGTTGAATAATCTTTTAGCTTCCTAGTTCTTTTAGCACTATGGGAGAATGCCAGCTAAAAAGTGCCTATCTACATCTCCCAAGCAAAAGTGTACCCTTGCTCATTTTTGGGTATTAACCCGGATTTTGGGCAGGAGGAAAAACCTTTCCCCGCGCGACCCCAGGCTCTGCACGCTTCCTAGAAAAGAGATCAGTAACTACCGATTTTCAGCTATTTTAAGCCGCTAGCTATGCAGCAGGTGGGGGCAGCAACTAACAGATAGGGGAATAATTTCGTAGAAAATTATTTGGTGCCCCGAACAGGATTCGAACCTGCGGCCTTTCGCTCCGGAGGCGAACGCTCTATCCACTGAGCTATCGGGGCTGGACTTCAATGATTCTACACATTTACCCCGGAGCTTACTAAATCAGCGCCCTCTAATTAGACGCTGATTACATTTAGGGAGGCAGACGGTTGCGAGGGCGGGTGCAATAATATGAACATGACTTTTTCAAGCCCTTACGCGCACGGTTTTGCCCGGGTAGCGGCCATTACCATTCCCAGCCACCCCGGCGAGCCAGATCGAAACGTACCGGAAATCGCGGCGGCGGCGCGACAAGCTGCCCGCCAAGGTGCCTGCATAGCGGTGTTTCCCGAGATGAGTATCTCCGGTTACACCCTTGATGACCTGGTGTTTTCTGAGTGTCTATTAGCAAGCGTAGAAAAAGGAATAGAGCGGCTGGCCAAAGCAACTTCCGATTGCGCGCAGCTAATCGTGGTGGGCGCTCCGCTGCGGATAGCGGGGCAAATCTATGATTGCGCGGTGTTCTTGGCGCGGGGGAAAGTTATTGCCCTAACTCCGAAAGTTTTTCTTTCTAGTGCGGCTTATGAAAAACGCTACTTTACTTCCGGTGCGCATCTTCCTTCGAATGTTCACTGGTACGCACCCCAGATTCCGGGAGCCAGCGATGCTCCTATTGGAAACGGGATTATCAATATCGAGGACGTGGCTGGCCTGGCAGTGGGGGCAGAAGTTGGTAGTGACGGGACTGCGGCGCGTCCTCTAGCGCTGTCACTTGCTCTACAGGGGGCAAGTGTGATTGCTAACCCGGCGGCTTATACTGCCACTTTAGGGAGCGACGAGCAGCAGCAACTACTGGCTGCGGCCACTTCCCGGCGCGGGATTTGCGCCTACCTACACGCGGGAGCCGGGAACGGGGAATCGTCCTCCGATGCTGCCTGGGAAGGGCGAACCTTTATTTACCAAGACGGCTCTAAGCTAGCGGAAACTGAGCCTTTCCCCAGTGAAACCCAGATCGCCCTGGCAGATATTGATTTAACCGCCCTGGCCAATCGGAGGCGGCGCGAAAGTGGTTTCGCGGATGCCAGAGCCGGGCAACCTGAAAAGCCCTGGGAGATAAAGATTCGCCTGGGAGTGGGAGCCGCGGGAGCGGCTACCGCCTTCGATCCTTGGGCAAATCATTTGTGCTCTGACCAGCCAGAGGTAGAGGATCGGGGAGTGGAACTGATTCCCCGCCCCGCTAGATTCCCCTTCCTGCCCTCCGACCAAGAGGGTATTGATCGTGCCTGCCGGCAGGCATTCCAGATTCAGGTTTATGGTCTGCAAAAACGTTTGCAGGCAGTCGGCAACCCCAAGATGGTGTTAGGCGTATCGGGAGGACTAGATTCTACCCAGGCTCTTTTGGTGTGCACCCAGGTGGCAGCGCGCCTCGGCCTCGATAAATCCCAAATTTTGGCCTACACCTTGCCCGGTTTTGCCACCTCAGCAGGCACCAAATCTCACGCCTATAGGCTGTGTGAGTCTTTAGGGATTAAGTGCGAAGAAATCGATATTCGCCCGGCTGCCCGGCAAATGCTCGCCGATATGGGGCATCCCTTTGCCGAAGGCGCCGCTCAATATGACGTGACCTTCGAGAACGTGCAGGCGGGGCTGCGCACCGATTACCTGTTCCGGATAGCCAACCATAAGGGGGGATTGGTGATTGGAACCGGGGATTTATCTGAAGCGGCTTTAGGGTGGTGCACCTATGGGGTGGGAGACCATATGTCGCACTATTCGGTTAACCCCGGAATCCCCAAAACCATGCTGCAACACATGATTCGCTGGGTTTGCCGGCAAAACCTGTTCGGTGATGCCTGCACACAAGTGCTGAAAGATATTTTGGCGCAAGAAATCTCCCCGGAACTGATTCCGGGAGGTGGGGAAAAACTGCAATCCACCCAGGACACTATCGGTCCATACGAACTGCACGAATTCTTCCTCTATCACCTGCTATTAGGGCGCGAACCCCGCGATATTGCTTATCTGGCGCACCAGGCGTGGTCAGATAAGCACAAGGGAGCATGGCCGGCAGACCTGCCGGAAGCGGACCGTCACCAATACGATCTGGAAACTATTTTGCGCTGGCTGCGCGAGTTCCTGCGCCGCTTCTTTACTTCCCAGTTCAAACGGACTTGTGTGCCGGGTGGGCCAGGAATAACTTCCGGATTCGGTCTCAGCCCCCGCAGTGACCTCCGGATGCCCTCGGATATTTCCGGACGAATCTGGATTAAACAGGTAGACGAGCTACTTTCGGCTTTAGAGGACGAAAAGTAGGTTATTAGTCGCTAAAGCCATGCGGTGATTCCGTTTGTCGAGGGAAGCGCCTCGCCCGTTTTCGCCTGGGAGCTAACTTTTCATTAGCAGGAAACACTGCGTCCTTTCTACGGATATTTTCTTTTGCCCAAGGCGAGCCGCAGCTACCTAAGAGAGCTAGAGCACCTCAAATTAACTAAGCGGGTGCGATGGGATATTTTGGAAGCAAAGGAGAAAAATCGGTGAAACCAGGGCGCTTACCCCCGCTGGTTATTGCCCATGAAAATGGCGGTTATCCGCCCAACTTTAGGAGGAACAGTGAGCGAACGCGAAGCGACGCTAACCCCGGAAATACTATCTGAACTGCGCAAAGACTTCTACGCGGATCCTCGCGGTAAGTTAATGCAAAACGCGGTTACCAACTCAGATATTGACCAGGTGGCGCAAAATCACCAAGTGGTGGCATTCGCGGATCGTTCTATGTCCCACAAGATAGATGCTTGGCCGGTGGCTAACCAAAAGAAATCGGGACGCTGCTGGCTATTCGCCGGTCTGAATCTGCTGCGTTCGTCCATGATTAAGCGACTAAATGTCGAGAACTTCGAGTTTTCCCAGGCCTACCTGTTCTATTGGGACAAACTAGAAAAAGCGAACTATTTCTTTGAATCCCAGATTGAGCTGGCGGATCGGGATATCGATGACCGCACGGTCGCCCACCTGCTAGCCGACCCGATTGGGGATGGGGGACAGTGGAATATGTTCGTGGCGCTAGTTGATAAATACGGGGTAGTTCCAAAGTGGGCAATGCCAGAAACCGAATCCTCCTCTAACTCAAAGAAAATGGATCGGATCCTGGAGCGTTACCTACGGGAAGGGGCGCTGGCTCTGCGAAAAGCCGCGCAAAAAAATCCCGAAACTGTCGCCGAAGTAAAAGCGGGACTGCTGGGTGGGGTACACCGGATTCTCAATATCCATCTGGGAACGCCCCCGGAAAAGTTCGTGTGGCAATACAACGATAAAGACAATAAGTTTGAGCGGCTAGGGGAAGTGACTCCCCAACAGTTCGCGGATAAATATATCGTCAATGACCTGCGTAACTATGTTTGCCTAGTTAATGATCCGCGCGAAGCTAACCCTTACGGGAAAACTTATACCGTGGATCACCTGGGTAACGTGCTGGGAGCTGCTCCGGTGCGGTACCTAAATGTACCGATGCAGGTAATGAAGGATTGTGCGGCTACCGTGTTGCAGGCAGGAAAACCGGTTTGGTTCGGTTGCGACACCGAGCAGCAGGCAGATCGGGAGTTTTCCCTGTGGGACAAGAACCTCTACGACTATGGCGGGGTCTATGGGGTACATTTCGGGATGGACAAGCAAGAACGCCTGCTTTCCCACGAATCCTTAATGACGCACGCCATGTTGTTTGTGGGGGTCGATATATTGGACGGCAAACCGCGGCGTTGGCGGGTAGAAAACTCTTGGGGCTGCGAAGACCGTGCTGACGAGGGGTTTTATACTATGAATGATTCCTGGTTTGACGAATACGTTTTTGAAATCGCGGTGCATCGTGACCGGCTCCCCGAAGAATACCGGGAGGTTATCGATTCTAAGGATGAGCCGATAGTGTTGCCGGCTTGGGATCCGATGGGGTCGCTGGCCTAGACCTTGGGCGGTAGGTTCTGGGGAAATTTTCCCTAGATTCCGGTGGGCATGATCATGCCGCCGTAGGGAGCCAGAATAAAAAGCGTTACCGAAAGGGCGAAAAGGGCAAGGCAGTCAAGCTGCCAGGAACGCACTGCACACCAGGCGTTTGGGGAGCGGTCAAATAGCCGGTAAACCCCCAGTAGCAGCAGCATTAGAGAAAACATGCGGCTGGCGAACACGGGATGCCCGATGAACCCTAAGGTAACTATGCCGATAATTCCTATCAGTAGCGCCGCGGTGCAGGCGCGACGCCAGAGACGATTATTCGACAAATCCATGTCCCCAGTTTAACTGGGACAAGATAGAGAGTAGCTAAAACAGTAGGCTGGGAGTTGTGTTTAAGTCCTATCGAGAGATTTTCGCTTACCCGGGCGCGCTCAGTTTTTCCATCGCCGGGGCGATTGCGCGTTTTCCGATGGCGATGGCAGGGCTTTCTACCCTGTTAATGATTTCTACCCTTTACGGGGAATATTCCCTGGCGGGACAGGTGAACGCGGTAGTGGTGATTACCATGGCAGCGGCTTCTCCCATCCAGGCGCAGCTGGTGGATCGGCATGGGCAAGCAAAAATTTTGCGTCCTCTGGTAGCTGCCTCTCTGATTTTGTTGGCTGCTTTAACTGCGGCGACCCTCTACCATGCTCCGCGCTGGACGCTCTATGTAATCGCTGCCTTGACCGGGGCTACTACCGGCTCTTTTGGGGCTTTCGTGAGGGCGCGCTGGACACATTTATTAGCCGGTTCCCGCAAACTGAACACAGCGTATGCTTTTGAGGCCGCCCTCGACGAAGTCATTTTTATTTTCGGCCCGATTATTGCCACTGTCTTGGCCACGGTCGTGCATCCGGCAGCGGGAATCATCGCTTGCCTGCTGACTTCGGGAATCGGTGGCTTCTGGTTCTTGGCGCAGCGGCAAACCGAGCCCACTCCCCGCGGGAAAGCTGATTTCTCTCCTGAGGAAGCAAAACCGCTACTGAAATCGGCAGCGATGGTGGTGCTAGGGACAATCTTCATGCTTTGTGGCCTCACTTTTGGTGCTCTAGATTTAACCGTAGTGGCCTATTGCCGGGAAATCGGTTTGCCCCAAATCGCCGGCATCCTGCTAGCCATGTTCGGGGTTACTTCCTTTTTAGCTGCGATAATCTATGGCGCTAAAGAGTGGGGAATCTCGGCTTTGCGCCTGTTCGTAGGGGGAATCATCCTGATGGCGCTGGGTTTTTCCACCTTTTTCTTCGCATCCAACGCCTGGATTTTAGGGCTCTGCCTGGCGCTAACTGGCGCCACCTACGCGCCCACTATGACGAACGCTACCAATATTTTGGCTAATTTGGTTCCCTCTTCCCGTTTTACCGAAGGAATGGCCTGGTTAAACACTTTCTTTACCTTGGGAATCTCGGCGGGCGCCTGGATTGGGGGCAACGTAGTGGACGCGGGCGGAGCTCGGGCAGGGCTTTGGGTAGTGATCGCCGCCGCCTGGGCGATTCTGGCGGTTGTCTTGGCGGGTTCATTGCCTCTGCGTAACTCGCTGCGCCGCGCCTATAAGCGCCGCCTAGTGGCAGTGGACCTGCACCTGGCCAAGCCGGATTCACCAGATTTGCATCCTGAAGGTGACCAGGCGAAGAAAGGCAAGTCCCTGGGCTAGTGTCTGTGTCGGTATTGGAGAAAGGTTAGCCAATCCCCGACAGGTTATTTTGCGCGATAAATATGTCTACGGAAAAGCGTAAAGACAATCAGACCCAGTACAGCAGTGCAGCCACAAATTAGCATCAAATTTGCGTAGCTGGCGGCGTCTCCGGTGGCTCCAGTAAAAGAAGATCCTGCAAGAGTATTAGCATCCATGAGGCTACCGATAATGGAGATGCCGATAGAGGCGGTCACGTTCATGATCAGGTCATTCATACCCACACCTCGCCCGGATTCCTCTTTAGGCACGGTACCCAGCACGGTGGAAACTACCGGCGAATACATCAGGCCGCAGCCAGCGTAGAAAACGCAAGCAAAAATGGTGAGCTGCAAGAATCCTGATTCCACGCTGAAAGCGGCTCCGAACCAGCCGATGGTCATCAGAGTACCGGCGGTATAGATTCCAGCCTGTTTCCCTATTTTTCCTACAATCGCACCGGAGCTTATTCCTACTACCGCTGCCACCACAAATGCCCAGACAATATAATGCGAAACCTTCGTGGTGGTCATTCCATACATGGTGGTGCCGATGGCGTTGAAGATGGGCGAGATGCAGTAGTTCACGGAGTAAAAGACAAGTATCAGGCTGATTGCCAGCACCCAGCGGGTATTTTTGAAAAATTCGGGGGTAATAAACGGATTCTTCGCTTTATTGATATAGATAGCGAAAACGCAGAATAGCACCAGAGCTACTGCCAGCATCCACCAGTTCATGTAAGTGAAGAATAGCGTCAGAATTGCTACCGCCACACCGAAGATGGTGAACCCGGTGGCGTCAATTTTTTCTCCGGTACTGCTCTTATCGGGAAGAGAATGTAGCAGTAAAGGCAAGAATAGGATGGTTACCGCGGGTACGAGGAAAAGATACTGCCAGGCGATGGAGCTTAATAGACCGGCAGAGAAAACCCCGATAGAGGCAGATAGTTGATATCCGGCGGTGAACAGCCCGAAGAAAATAACTTTTAACTCGTCCTTCAGATATTTGGTGGCAATAACCAAAAATACGGAACCAGCTACCTGCTCCCCAGCAGTTTGTAGCACCCGCGCGATAATCACTGTCCAGAGGTTAGGGGTGAAGTAAAAATTTGCTATAAACCCAAATAGGGAGCCTACGAACAGAGTGATCAGCCCCAAGACTACGAGCTTCTTTAGAGAAACAAAATCTCCTAGAGATCCGTAAATGAAGCAAACAATACCCAAAACGATACTGGGAAACGCGGTAATGAGGGAGGCCTGCATGGGCGCACCAACATCCGCTCCCACCTGGGTGTACACAAGGTTGAATCCTTGCAGACATAGAGTACCTAAAATAAAAGTAATTAATAGGGGGATGAGGGCGCGGATTGCCATTTTATTGCTGGTTTCCGGGTCGGAAAATGGATCAACCTTGGCGCTAACCGGTTTGGGATTGGCTTTCATAGTCTGCTTCTTTTCTGGATTGGATGAATCAGTAATCGTGCTACTTAGCTGAGCGAGCCACTGAACCTATTCGGGTCATAAACTCGTCGAGGAAGCGGGGTACGTCTACTGCGACAGCCACTTCCATGGTTTTTTGGGGATCGTTAAGCCGTTCTACATCCCCGATTGTGCGGCCACGAGTAGGCTCGCTGCAATCTACTTTCATATTTATCGGCAAGGTTTCTACCAGGCTGGAATCTGCTGCGACGGCTACGGCGAGCGGATCGTGTAAGCCGCATCCTCCCAGGTGAGGGGCAGTGGTTTCGTAAGCTTTTATGTAATAGTCGGTCATATCGGCGAGGAACTCTCCGGCTGGGGTTCCAACGGCGCGCCACTGCTGGGTTTCTTTATAGGTAAGCAGAGTTTGTAAAGTAACGTCCAAACCTATCATGGTGGCGGGTATTCCCGAACGGAACACCAGGTCAGCAGCTTCTGGGTCTTGAGAGATATTGGCTTCTGCGCAAGCGTTAACATTCCCCCCGACTGTGAGGGCGCCTCCCATCAGCACAACTTTGCCGATCTGCTTAGTGATATCAGGGGCTTTCTCGATGGCAGCAGCTAGGTTTGTGAGTGGCCCGGTGGGGACGTAAATCAGTTCTTTACCGTAGGTTTCTACTGCTTCAATTAGAAAATCGACTGCTGATTTCTTTTCAGCGCTGCGGGTTGAGGAGGGGATATCAACATCACCAATCCCATTAAGTCCGTGAATAAAATGGGATATTTCTAGCACTTCAAACTCAGAGGCGGTGCGGGCATGGGAGATTCTGGGAAATACTTTTACTTCGGGGTGTCCCAGGACGTCAGTCACTGCCAGAGAGTTTCGTATTCCTTGTTCTAATAACACATTCCCGAAAGTGCCGGTGATCGCCATCAAGTCTAGCTCGGGGCTTCCCAGTGCATAGGCGATAGCTAAGGCGTCGTCCACGCCGGTGTCTAAATCTAGGATCAGCTTCTTTGCCACAATTGTCTCCTTTTCTGATTTCTTCACCGGCGTCACTACAGAACAAGAGCGAAGTCTTCAATGAAAGTTATTCAGGTAAATATATCAAAAGAGCGCGCCGGAGATGACGGAAATGCGCGCCTAATTTTTTCTGGAATTCCGCTAATGAATCAAGGCGAATTCCTGGTTTGCCGGAGCTAAGAACGACCTTGCCGACGCGTTCAAAATAAATGAGGTACCAGTCTAACCACGCGCTCAATATAGCTAAGGTACGCCGAACCCTTGTGTAATTATGTACTACAAATATATAATTATTATCTAAAAATAAATTCGAATGGGAATTGAAGTGGATATATATGTAAATCCTAGAGTCCAAGAACGCCACCCAGATATGAGCCCGGCAACGGTACAAGACGTGGAATACCACCCTAAGATACATTCCCCGCGACACTGATCCCGTCCAATGGGTAGGGGTTGGAATCGCGGACGGCAAGCTAATCGACTATATCGCCATCGAAAATAACGATGAAACCTGGCATATTTTCCATGCTATGAAAGCGAGCAAAAAGACGTTAAGAGAGGTAGGGCTAGAAAAATGAAATGGACGGCCGCAAACGGAACAACCTACAACGACGAACAAGTCGAGCAGTGGGCAAAAATGCAAGAAAGCGAAGCTGAATACAGCGGCAAACACCTAACCCCCGCGATGCCTGGTCGGCCTGTTAGTGTCGGGAAAAATGCTCATCCCTTTACGATCCGCCTAGACGAAGCACGTCGAAACAAGATCAATACCATAGCTAAGGAACTGGGTACTACCCCCAGCCATCTGGTACGCGACCTTATCGATGCTTTGTAGTCGCAGTCAGATAAAACCAAGAAATAGATTTGGGTACTTTAAACTAACCCTGGTAAGGGGCAGCAGGGTCTTGGCTAAAGCTGTCTTTTAACGCGGCTTTTTGCAGGTGGTGGCGCGTTGTAGCAAGGAGGGCGTCAGCGCGATTTCTTGTCCCGGAGCCCCGGGGGAAGCGTAGCGGGCAGCAACCGCTTTAATCGCCTCTTTGCCCAGTTGGGAGGCGTGCTGGTCGATAGCGGTGATAGAAAATTCCTCTAGCTGCCCCAAGTAGGTGTCGTCATAAGTGATTAACCCGCAGTCCCTGCCTGGCGCCATCCCCATGGCTCGCAACGCGGTACAGGCTTCAATCGCTATCAGGTTGTTATGGGCAATGAATGCCGGCCGTTTGGCCACTGATCCCTCTAGGCATTGGCGAATCTGTTCGCCCGGTTCCAGGTCAGGCAGTAAGGCTTGGAATCCTGGGAATTTCTTTTTCTTTTTTCGCAAGCTTTCAAAGGCTGCTCGTTGGGCTTGGCGGCGGGTCACTACTGCCTGGTCAACGCTTTCCGGGCTGGACAGAGAAAAGATGCGGTCGTAACCGCACTCGGCCAGGTGAGTGATTGCCAAGCGGGCAGCCGCGTCCTCGTCGATATGGATAGAGTCGATTTTTCCCGCCACGTACTTTAACCCCAGCACTGCCAGCGGGAAGGTTTCAGACAGGCGCGCCAATCTTTCTTGGGAGGAGGCAGGGGAGATGAGGATGACCCCGATAGTTTGCATCTCTTGGTAGCGGTTTATCAGGTTCCATTCTTTTTCCGGATCCTGGCGCGCGGTTGAAACCAAAGACAAAAGTTTGTTTTCTTCGGCGGCTAGGCGCAGCGCGTCCTCTACCTCTTCGAAGAAAGGATTTTGCAGGTCGGGGAGGATTACCCCCAGAAGATCGGTTCCGGAGGTTGATAAAAACGCGGCGTTTTGGTTACGGACGTATCCCATATCGGAGGCGACGCGCAGGATATTGGCTTTAGTTTCCGCATTTACCCGGGGGGAGTCAGATAGCGCCAAGGAAACTAATCCGCGCGATACTCCCGCTTTGCGGGCTACATCTGCTTGCGTAGGGCGAAAACTCATAGCTCAAGTATAAAATAACGCGCGCTAATTGTTGGCTTGCGGTGAACTTCGGGGAAGAATCTGCGCTCGTAGATAAGGAAATAACCCCAAAAAACTAAATAATAATTTTTTCTGGAATTAACTCTTGCTTTCTGGGTAATCCTCCTTTACTGTAGACAGTAGTTAACACGTGTTAACAACGGTTCGTTGCGGCGGCCGTTCAAGCGTTCTTGACACTAACGGAACTCAAAGAGGAGAAAAATGACTGAAGAAACTCTATCGGTGGCGGTGATTGGCGCGGGTATGGCCGGGCGTACTCACGCAGACGGATGGCGCCAGGCCAATACCGTCTTCGCGTCAGAGCTACCCCGGCTGCGCCTAGCCACCATTGCGGATGCTTACCTGCCCTTTGCTCAGGCCGCTGCCCGTGACTACGGTTACGAAAAAGCCACTGATAACTGGAAAGACATTGTTGACGATCCCGAGATTGACATTGTTTCCATTGTGGTGGGCAACAAGCTGCACCGCGAAATGGCGGAAGCATTGGTGAAAGCGGGCAAACACGTCCTGTGTGAAAAGCCCCTGACCGATAACCTAGAGGATGCCGAAGCCATGGCGGAATTCGGGGCAACTGATAAAGTAGTCACCGGTCTAGGCTATTGCTACCGCCGCAATCCGGGACTGGCAAAAATTGCGGAAATGGCGCAAAGCGGACAGCTGGGAGAAATCACCCATTTTGACGCGCGTTACTGGTGCGACTACGGCTGTGACCCGAACACCCCGATTGCTTGGCGCTACAAGGGACCGATGGGCTCGGGGGCTCTCGGAGATGTGGGCAGCCACCTGGTTGACGCTGCCGAATTCGTTTGCGGCCCCCTAAAGTCAGTTGCGGGTGCCCAGCTATCCACGGTAATCAAGAAACGACCCCCGGCTCTAGAAGGAGTAGCAGGAGGACGCGGCGCGTCCTCGCAGGCAGAAGCAACTGAAACCGTAGAAAACGATGACGTTGCCACCTGCACCCTAAAATTTGAAAACGGGATCATCGGAACTTTCTCGGTCTCGCGGGTAGCGTTCAACTCTCCCAACTCCATGCAGATAACTGTGAACGGCACCAAAGGAATGGTGTCTTTCGATATGGCGCGTGCCGGCGAAATCATGGTTGATGATCAAAGCGCTCCGGCCGGATTAGGCGGTCCGCGCCGCGTCCTCGTCAACCCTGACTTCCCTTACTTCAAGGGCGGATCCTCTATGGACTTTGGGGGAGTGGGAGTTACTCAAATCCAGCAGTTTGTTTACCAGGCACACGCCTTCTTAGAGCAGGTGGTCAGGGTTAAAGACGGATTGCCTCCCACCCCTGACTTTGCCTACGGATACCGCTCCATGCGTATCCTCGACACCATTGCCAAATGCGCAGCCAACGGTGGCGCCGAAATGGAAATCAAATAACCAAGATAACGAAAAGGAGAAAACCATGGCTATGAATCTAGGTGCTTACACCGCTTGTTTACACAACTTCACCCTGTCCGAAGCGCTTGATTATTTGAAATCCTTCGGGCTGACCGGCGCGGAAGTAAACGTGGGAGGCTTCATTCCCTCCCCGCACTGCCCGGTTGACCTGCTCATCGGTTCAAAAACCGCTCGCGAAGACTACCTGGGGATTTTCGAAGAAAAAGGAATGAGGCTGGCCGGACTGAACACTTCCGGTAACGTCGCCGACCCGCTGCCCGATGTGGGGCCGCGCCACACCTACGACCTGAAACGCGCCATCGAACTGGCCGGAAAACTCGGGGTTAAAGCGCTGGTATGTATGTCTGGGCTGCCCGGCTCCGACCCGGATGCCAAATATCCGGCGTGGGTGGTTAACCCCTGGAACGGGGAACAGCTAGAAGTGCTGGAATACCAGTACGGGGTGCTCGAGAAATTCTGGAAAGAAATGGATCTGCGCGCCCAAGATGCGGGAGTGAAACTGGCTTGGGAACTGCACCCCACCAACACCGTGTTCACCCCCACCCAGTTCCTGCAGTTCGAGGAACGCGTCGGCGGTTTCAAGAACATCGGGGTAAATATGGATCCCTCCCACCTGATGTGGCAGGGTATGGACATTATGAAGTCGATTGAGCTGCTGGGTGACAAGATTTTCCACGTGCACGCCAAAGACACCAAGATTGAGCCGGGAGTGGCCACTCGCGGGGTACTCGATCCTTCCTTCGGGCCGGTTCCCGAGGACGAATCTGCGCGCACTCCCGTAGGGATGAATCACTACTGCTCGTCCTGGCCTTCCGACCCGGCCTGGCGCTTCGTGGCCATCGGTGAAGGTCATGACGTACCCTGGTGGAGCGAGTTCCTAGCCGCGATCGCCAAGATCGATCCGGAAATGAACATCAACATCGAGCACGAGGATGCCGCCTACGATCAGCTAGAAGGCATTCGTCTGGGGGCAGAAAACCTGATCGCTGCCGACCGTTCCTAGGGAAACTGGTCTAGCGCTGCACCTGCCGCACCGGGCGAATCGATATCGTTTCCACCATGGCGTTTTCGGGAGAATCAATAGCGAAACGAACCGCTCTGGCGATTGATTCCACTGTCATGTGATCTGCGGGATCATAATAGTCAGCGTTCTCTTGCAAAACGTGTTGCATATCGGTATCGACGCGCCCGGGGTGGATAGAGGTGACCCAAACGCCCAGTGGTTGGAAATCAATTTTCGTTATCGCGATACTTCTTTAGGTCTTCCTCTTTGCCCTCAAGCTTCTTTTTCTTGTGCTGTTTGGCGACCTCGCCGGCAAAATCAGGCACATATTTAGAAACCGCCACCGAGGGGCGTACGTAACCGTTGGAGTTAGGACGCGGAGGAAGTTTAATCGGTTCCGCCTGCTTTTCAATCTCGGTATAGGGGATGGAACTGAGGAAATGGTGAATCATATTCAGTCGCGCCTGCTTCTTGGAATCAGAAAGCACGTGATGCCAAGGCGCCACCGAAGTGTCGGTATGCACCATCATGTCGTCCTTGGCGCGCGAATAATCTTCCCAACGGGTGATGGACTCTAAATCCATGGGGGAGAGTTTCCATTGGCGTAAAGGATCGCCTAGGCGGGATTTGAAACGCTTGTACTGTACTTTGTCAGACACGCTGAACCAGTATTTGCGCAGGTAGATTCCATCCTCGACTAGCATTTGTTCAAAAATGGGGCATTGGCGCATGAACAGCTGCACCTGTTCGGGGCGGGCAAATCCCATTACTTTTTCTACCCCGGCGCGGTTATACCAAGACCGGTCAAAGAGGACGATTTCCCCGGCAGCGGGCAGATGTTCGATATAGCGCTGGAAGTACCATTGGGTTTCTTGCCGTTCCGTAGGTTTAGGCAGAGCCACAATCCGAGCCACCCGCGGGGACAGGTATTCGGTCATCCGTTTAATAGTGCCGCCTTTACCGGCCGCATCGCGCCCCTCGAAAATAACTACGATTCGCGCTCCGGTGGCTTTCACCCAGGTTTGTAGTTTTCCCAGTTCACCTTGCAAACGGTAAAGCTCGGCTTCGTAAACTTTATTAGGGATTTTCTGTACCTTGATTTCGTCAGCTTCGCTAATCCCGTTTTCTTTATGGCTCATCTGTTTCTCCCGAATCGGCGTCAATTCTTAGGTTAGAACAGGGATGGGGTGCTCGGGGCAAAATGGGGAGCAGATTTGTCAAGGGGTAGGCGCGCAAGGGCAAAACGGGATAATTTGGGGTTATGGAATTTAAAGTCATTGATCATCCACTGGTCAAACATAAATTAACCGTTCTGCGTGATAAAGACACCCCATCATCAGTGTTTCGGCAACTGGTTGATGAACTGGTTACCCTGCTGGCTTACGAGGCCACGCGGCATGTGCGGGTTAGCCCCAAACAGATAGAAACCCCGATTCAACCGATGGAGGGCGAAACTCTTTCGGCTCCGCGTCCAATCGTGATCCCGATTCTGCGTGCCGGTTTGGGAATGCTATACGGCATGACCGCGCTGCTGCCCACGGCAGAAGTCGGTTTCCTGGGGATGAAGCGGGACGAAAAAACCTTGGCAATCGAGACTTACGCGAATCGTCTGCCCCAGGATTTAACTGACCGGCAAGTATTCCTGGTTGATCCCATGCTTGCAACCGGCGGTACCTTGGTGGCAGCCATCGATTACGCCTTGGAGCGAGGCGCCCGGGACGTTACCTGCATCTGCCTAGTGGCGGCGCCCGAAGGAGTTAAGCACGTAGAGGAACACGTCGGTCAGCGGGCAAATGTCACCGTGGTGGTGGCGGCTCTGGATGAGGGACTCACCCCCGAAGCCTATATTCGTCCTGGTCTAGGCGATGCCGGCGATCGTTTGTATGGGCTGGTAGATCACTAGTTTCGCCTGACGGCGCTTTGGCGCGGCTGCACGTCGAGGTTGCTTGACTCGGTAGCGATGCCGGTGAGGTGGTTGCTTGACTGCTGCATTGACCGGTCAAGTTGCCGCGGGAGTGGTCACATTTCGCGTCCAAAGTTTAGTTCTGGTACGTATTTCCGCTAAACTTTTGAAAGTCTGTTCATACAGATTTCGGTGGCGGTTCCTCGCTTTACGCCTCAGGTACCTACGGTGCCTTCGGCCGCGAGTAACCACACCAACAACTGAATACAGTACCTGGTAGCGTGTCCGAGCGGCCGAAGGTGCAGCACTCGAAATGCTGTGTGGGGCAACCCACCGTGGGTTCAAATCCCACCGCTACCGCAAGGAGAAAAATGCCCCGAGCGCTTGCGCTTGAGGGCATTTTTCGACGCAGCGGTATGTAAAGCCGCGTAGCGGTTTTACTAATACCGCAATGTGATGTCCCGCGAGATATGTCCGCATATCTCGCGGGTTTTTTTGGGTTTTTGGGGTGGGTGTTTCGGGTCATTTGTCCGTTTTTGGGTTTGGGGTGTTTCAGGACATTTGTCCGTTTTTGGGTTGGTAGGTTTTGTTGGGGTTGATGGTGTGTTCGGCGATGATTTCGGGCTAATGACCATGATTTCCCCGGCAACCAGATATGACGTTAGAAACTTGGAATTTCAACATCAATTTGATGTATAATAGATGTTGAAAGCAGGGGTGTTTGAGGTGGAATTTGAGTATGACCCGCGCAAGAGCGACGCTAATCTGTCTAAACACGGCATTAGTTTTGTTCAAAGCCAGAAGCTGTGGACACAGGGGAAAACGGTAACTTTTAACTCGATTAATGCAGGTAATGACGAATCAAGGCAAATAACTATTGGAAAAATAGAGGGTAAATACTATAGCGCTATTACTACTCAGCGAGCAGGACGCACGCGGATAATTTCGGTACGGCGCGCCAGGCAGAAGGAGATAGAGATTTATGAGCAAAACATTTGATACCTTAATCGCCGAACAGATCGATAAAAAATTCGACGATGGTGAGGATGTCCTCGAATATTTTGACTTGGAAAACCCGCAGGTAAATTCCCCGCTGCGTTCGATTGAGCAGAAGCGGGTAACTCTCACCATGCCGGAGTGGATGATTCAGGGACTGGATAAGCAGGCGGCTGACCTGGCTATTTCTAGGAATGCAGTAATAAACACTTATCTGGCAGAAAGGCTGACGGAGCAAGCGGCCAGTTAGCCTCTGCGTAAGGTTTTACTCGCAGCCGGGCGCTATAAGGTGGAAACTACAGCTAGGGCTGCGGCCAAGATAGTAAATAGGCGGGGTACGGTGGGAAGACGTATAAAGCACAGGCAGGCGGTGCGCCCGCCGGCGCGGGGCGGAATCGACCCGGTGGGGTTCGTTTCTACCGGTCAGGAAACGTTAGAGCGGCAGTTGCAAGCCCGCCTGGAACGCAAACTATCGCTGTCTACCGCCGAGATTGCGGATTTTGTTACGAAGGCGTTCGCGGCGGGGGATGTGGTGTCTCCCTTAGGGATCGCTTTATCCCCGGACAGCCAACTATTGGCGGGGCAACGCTACTACTTGCATCGAGTGGCTCCCGACGAAGGAGCTGCCTTACCGAAGTTGCAGGTGCTTTGGGAGGGCGAGGGGGCAATTGTAGTAAATAAACCCGCTAGCCTGGCAACGATTCCCCGCGGCTCCTGGATTACCCGCTCGGTGGTGGTGGCTGCTCGCCGCCAGTTCCACAATGACCAGATCAGCGCCGCGCATCGTCTAGATCGGCTCACTACCGGATGCTTGTTGCTGACCCTAGATCCGAAATATCGGGCGCGTTACCAACAGCTATTTGACCGCCGGCAAGTAAAGAAAACCTACCTGGCGCGCAGCCGCGGCGGGGGTGGCCGGGGAGAAGCGGCGGCTCCCCAGGTGGGGGAGCGTTTCGATTTCCAGCTTCCGATGTATAAAGAAACCGGCTCGCTGACAGTATCGATAGGAGCGCCCCCGGCCGGGCGGAAGGTGACGCGCTGCCAAAGCCGTACCCGCGGCCTCGTCCTCGGAAAATTCCCCCTCCCCGAAAAGACAGAAAAGTCGGAGGGGGAGGAAAACGCAAACCCGGGCAGCCAGGGAACCGCGCCAGAAGAAGAACTGTTGTGGCAGTTAGAGCCGGAAACCGGGTTTACTCATCAGCTGCGTGCCACCTTGGCACATTTCGGGTATCCCCTGTTGGGTGATCCCCTCTATCCGGAAGTTTTGCCCGCAGATGCCCCGGAAAATATCGACCCTCAGCTATGCCTGCACGCCCACCAGCTGCAGTTTCCTGACCCGGAAAATTCCGGTACCACCGTAACTGTCACTGCCCCCACTCCCACCTGGGCAAACGGCTATGAAAGTGCTAACAACCTGAAGAGTCTGGAATGACGGATGGCGCGCTAACCCGTAAGCTATAACCCATGCGAGAAAGGCTGCCGTTTTTATTTATCCAATGCCGTCCCGCCGGAAAAATAGCGCGTGACGAGCTACAAACCATTGCTGAGGTCACCGGACTAAAGATTGGGCAGGAACTACGCTCTCACCTGCTGCCAGAAGAAACTGGCCTTGACCTGTTGCGCGACCTGGATATTGCGGGCGGGTACAGTGCAGTCATTATTTCGGGATCGCCCTTTCGGGCGCAGCAGCCAACTGGCTCCGAAGATCCTGTACAGCGGCAGCTATATAACCAGCTAATGCCGCTCATGCATTACCTGCTAGATCAGGATTTTCCCACCTTGGGGCTTTGCTACGGAATGCAAATGTTGGGGCAAGCGGCTGGCGCCACTTTAACCGACCGCACCGGGGAAGACCTGCAGGCGGTGGAGGTTACTTTAACCGCGGAGGGGCAGGGAGACCCGGTGACCGGGCAGCTTGATCCGGTAATTCGCGGCTATACCGGACACGGGGATTCCCTGGCGGCACTTCCGGAGGGCGCAACTTTGCTTGGTAGCGGGAAACGTTGCCGCTACCAGCTACTTCGCTTTAAAAATAATCTGTATGGCACCCAGTTCCATCCGGAAATCACCACTGCAGGAATGCAAATCCGCATCGACCAATACGGGGACGCGTACTACGCGGCCGCTGAACGCGAAGCGGTCATCGCCCGCTGCATGACCCAAGATGTAACCAGTTCCCACCGGTTGCTGTCCGCTTTTACTGAACATTACCGTCGTTAGGAGGCACCTGATGGGTATCGAATTTTCAAAATCTGAGCGTTCCACCATCGGTATCGAATGGGAACTACAGCTAATCGACAAAGATTCGTTTGACCTGCGTCAATGCGCGAGCGCAGTGCTGGAGGAAGTGGAGCGGCTACATCCACAGAACCAGCTGGTGCATCGGGAAATGCTACTTAATACGGTAGAACTAATTTCCCGTCCTCGCCGCAACGTGCGCGATTGCATCATGGATTTGAAAGAGGGAATAAACCTGGTGCGTCCGGTTACCTCCGCGCTGCGCGTAGAGTTAGCCTCCGCGGGATCCCACCCCTTCGCTAACCCCAGCTACCAGCAGGTTACCGATAGTAAACGCTATGAAGAACTGGTCAATCGTACCCAATATTGGGGGCGCCAGATGCTACTTTTTGGAACCCATGTACATGTGGGGGTGGAAGACCGCAACAAAGTATTGCCCATACAAAACTATCTGACCAGCAAACTTGGTCATATTCAGGCGCTGTTTGCCTCTTCCCCTTACTGGGCGGGAGTCGACACCGGGTATTGCGACAACCGGGCGATGGTATTCCAACAGCTACCTACTGCCGGCAAACCCTATCAATTTGAAACCTGGGAACAGCTGGAAGAGTTCACCTCCGGGATGCTAAAAACCGGGGTGATTGATTCCTTTGATGAGGTGCGCTGGGATATTCGCCCTTCCCCCAAGTTTGGCACTATTGAAGCGCGGGTAGCGGACGCCTCTTCCACTATCAAAGAGGTAGCAGCCTGCGCCGCACTTACGCAAGCCCTGGTAGAGACGGCTTCGCGGCAGCTAGACGCGGGTAAAGAACTGCCGGTACTGCCCGACTGGTTTGTGCGGGAAAACCGCTGGCGGGCTGCCCGCTACGGGATGGACGCCATCTTGATTGAGGACGTGCACGGGGAAGAAGCCCTGCTCAGCGAATCTCTGCCGGATTGCCTCGAGAAACTGACTCCTGCCGCCGAAGATCTAGACTGCGCAGAAGAACTCTGGTCACTGCTCGACATCGTGAAACTAGGAGTCGGCTACCAGCGGCAACGTACTATTTTTGAGCGCACCAATTCCTATGAGGCGGTAGTAGCCTTCCTAATGGCAGAAATGGAGGCAGGCGAGCCGCTTGATCCCGCGCACTTCGTAGACAAATCCCTGCACCAAAGCGGGGTCAAAGGCTGGAAAGTCCGCGCCCGCTAAACACGCGAATCCGCAAGCACTAACGTTTCAAGAGGGCGCGGGAAAAGATACGAGAGGGGCTTGAGCCGAACTTGTTGAGGCTCACGGGGCCCCGGAGTGCTTTTCCCACGCCCGTTGCCAGGGGGCTGTTGCGCTGTTAGCACGTTATTAGTACGGGGAAGGATTATAGCTGTTTGGCATCTGTAAGCGCGGGGGAGAGTTTTATCCGAGTGGGTGCGGTGGGCATAAGAAATCGGGGAGAGACTTAGTCTCTCCCCGATTTCTTGGGCGGGAGGAAAAACTCTCCCCCACGCTTAAGTGTTACTGGTTCTCGCTAGCTCCCGTTTCGGCGGGAGCGTTTGCAGTAAACATGTCATGGTCAACGTGGTTGCGCACCACCAACCAGGCCAGTGCCAACACTACGGTCACCGAGGCGAACGCGATAATCGCTGCCGGCCCCAGACCGCCCTCGAACCACATTAAAACAATCATTGAGGCAAACACCGCTAGCACTACGTAGTTGGTGTAAGGAGCCAAAGGAACATGGAACTTCGGACGCTGCAGCCCATTGCGGCGGCAGTGACGCACGAACAAGATATTCGAAATCATCACCGAACCCCACATGGAGCAAATCCCAATCCCCGCCATATAGGCGATGACGTCGAACGCCTCGGAAGGGTGAATCATGTTGATGATTACCCCCACCAAGCCGACAGTACCTGCAGCCACAATCGCCGCGTAAGGTACCGCGTTGCGGTTCATCCCCGCCAGGAAGCGTGGTGCCGAGCCGGAAACCGCTAGCGAACGCAAACCGCGACCACAGGTATAAAGTTCGGCGTTAATCGCGCTGGCTGCCGCGAGCATCACCACGATATTCATGATGGTGCCGGCAGCGGGAATACCAATGGCGGTAAAGAAGGTTACGAAGGGGGATTCGTTCTTGTCATAGACGTTGTGGGGCAACAGCAAAGTGAATAGCACAATACAACCCATGTAGAACAGCAAAATCCGCCACATCATAGAGTTAACTGCCCGGGGCAATTCTTTTTGGGGATCTTCGGCCTCACCAGCGGCGGCGCCCAAGTATTCGGTGCCACCGTAAGCAAACAGCACTCCCAGCGACATAGTGACCATGGTGAAAGCGCCCTTGGGGAAGAGACCGCCGTGCTCGGTAATCGCACCCACCCCCGGATGGTAAACCTGGCCGCCCACGGTCAGGTTTATGCCCAGAATCAAGACCACAACCGCTAAAAGCATGAAGATTACAATCGCCGCGACCTTAATCATCGCGAACCAGAATTCGAATTCCCCGAAGAATTTAACGGAAGCGAGGTTAACTATCACCATCAGTGCCAAAGCGATGAAAGCCCAGCCCCACTGGGGAATCACCTGGAAAATCTTCCAGTAATGCATATAGTTAGCAATCGCGGTGATATCGGCCATCAGCGCCGAAGAATAGGTAATAAAGGCAAACCAACCGGTGAAATAGGCTCCGCGTTCACCCATAAACTCGCGGGCGTGGGAAATAAACCCCCCTGAGGAGGGGCGATACAGGCTGAGTTCGGCCAGGGCGCGCAGCATCATATAGGCTACGGCGCCGCAGATTGCATAGACAATGGCTACTGAAGGACCGCCCTCAGAAATACGTCCGGAAGCCCCAAAAAACAGGCCGGACCCAATGGCCCCGCCCAGCGCAATCATGCGCATGTGGCGAGACTTTAACCCTTTGCGGTATCCGACATCGGATTTGTCGCGGTGAGAGGCTGTCCCCGCTGCCGACGGTTGAGTTTCGCTCATTAGATTTCTCCTAAGTTTTACCTTTTTGTACTCGATAACAGAGCACATAGGGAGTATAGGTGAGGTGCGTGCCAGACTTTAGAGGCAGTCAGCATTTGGAATCGGGCATCCAGCCACAAACTATTTAGGTAAAAGCCTCCTAGGTCACGGTAGACTAAAGAGGTAACCGTGACTGGCGTAGGTGGGATACCACCGGGGAGCAAGTTGTTAATCAGTCGCTCGCCTGGGCTGATTCGGCACTATTAATAAGGAAGAGTCAATGGGAGATAAACTTCTTATCCGATCCATCTCGCAAGTGGATCCCGAAATTGCAGCAGTTTTAAACCAAGAGTTAGAGCGGCAACGCGGCACCTTGGAAATGATTGCTTCCGAAAACTTTGTACCGCGCGCCGTACTGCAGGCGCAAGGATCCGTCCTCACCAATAAATATGCGGAAGGCTACCCGGGGCGCCGTTATTACGGAGGGTGCGACGCGGTAGATGTCGCCGAGAATCTGGCTCGCGACCGGGCTAAAGAAGTATTTTCTGCCGAGTTCGCCAATGTGCAGCCCCATTCGGGTGCCCAAGCCAACGCAGCAGTGCTATCTGCCCTGGCCAAGCCGGGGGACACCATTATGGGTTTGGCGTTAGACCACGGCGGACACCTTACCCATGGCATGAAAATAAATTTCTCTGGTCAGCTCTATAACGCCACCGCCTATCAGGTGGATAAAGAAACCAGCTGGGTGGATATGAATCAGGTGCGTGACGCGGCCTTGAAGTATCGCCCGAAAGTGATTATCGCTGGCTGGTCTGCGTATCCTCGCCAGGAGGACTTTAAAGCCTTCCGTGAAATCGCGGACGAGGTGGGCGCCTATTTGTGGACAGATATGGCGCATTTTGCGGGGCTGGTAGCTGCCGGGTTACACCCGAACCCGGTGCCGTATTCCGATGTGGTTTCTACGACTGTCCACAAGACTTTGGGTGGGCCGCGTTCGGGCATGATTTTGTCGCGCGATAAGGAATTGGGGAAGAAAATTAATTCCGCGGTTTTCCCCGGTCAGCAGGGCGGGCCCTTGATGCACGTGGTGGCGGCGAAAGCAGTCGCCATGAAGATTGCGGGCAGTGACGAGTTTAAAGATAGGCAAAAGCGCACGCTAGAGGGCGCGAAAATATTGGCGAAACGGCTGATGCAATCGGATATTGCCGAATGTGGGATTTCCCTGTTGACTGGCGGTACCGATGTACACCTGGTGATGGTGGATCTGCGTAACTCCCCGCTGGATGGGCAGCAAGGTGAAGATTTGCTGCACGAATCCGGCATTACTATCAACCGCAATACGGTACCTTTCGATCCGCGTCCTCCTCGGGTAGGCTCCGGGCTGCGCATTGGTACCCCGGCGTTGGCTACTCGCGGTTTCGGGAAGAAAGAATTTACCGAGGTAGCTGAGATTATTGCGGGAGTTTTGAAGGATGCTTGCCGGGGCAAGGTAGACACTTCTGACTACCGCGAGCGGGTAAAGGTTCTGATTAAACGTTTCCCCCTCTATTTGGGGCTTAACCAGGTTGCCTAAAGCTAAATAGATAAATGCAGGGTGGCGCGGGCAGACGATTAGAGTCTGCCCGCGCCCTCAAGCTAAGGAGAAAAATGCGTAAAGGATGGAGCGGGGACGCGATTTTGCTGGATGGGGCAGCGCGGGCTCGGCAACTGAAAGAACAGATGCGCCAGCAGGTTGAGCACCTGCATCAGCAAGGGATTAAACCGGGGCTAGGCACTATTTTGGTGGGCTCTGACCCGGGATCGGTTTCCTATGTGGCAGGTAAACATCGTGACTGCGCTGAGGTAGGTATCGAGTCGATTCGGGTGGAACTGCCCGATACGGTTTCTACGACCCAGGTATTAGCGGAGATTGAAAAACTCAACGAGAATCCCGCCTGTACCGGTTATATTGTGCAGCTGCCCCTGCCGCGCCAAGTCGATGTGAACCAGGTGCTAGAAGCAATCGATCCTGATAAGGATGCTGACGGATTGCACCCCATGAACCTGGGACGGTTGGTGCTGCGGGTAAAAGAGCCGGTAACCTCCCCGCTGCCTTGCACCCCGCGCGCTTGTATCGATTTGCTGCAGCAGTATCAGGTGCCACTGGAGGGCGCACAAGTGTGCGTAGTAGGGCGCGGCACCACCGTGGGGCGTTCCCTGCCCTTAATGCTTACCCGGAAAGATATTAACGCCACCGTCACCTGTTGCCATACCGGAACCCGGGATTTAGCTGCACATACCCGCCAGGCGGACGTGATTGTCGCCTGCGCCGGATCAGCGGGAATTATCCGGCCCGAGATGGTCAAGGAGGGCGCGGCAGTGCTGGATGTAGGGGTATCTCGCGGCGCGGTCAACCCGGAAACCGGGAAAGCCCGGTTAGAGGGCGACGTGGCCGAGGGAGTAGATAAAGTGGCGGGTTGGCTCTCGCCCAACCCCGGAGGTATCGGTCCGATGACCCGGGCAAATCTGCTGCTAAACGTGGTGGAAACCGCTATTCGACAGGTAGGTTAGGCGGGGCATAACAGATGCGTTTGCGCAAACTTTCGATTCCTTTAGCCTTGGCCGCTACCCTCGCCCTTACCCTGGGCGGCTGCGCCTCTTCCTCGAAAACTAGCTCCGGCGCGAAACCTGCAACCGTAGCTAAAACGCGCGGAGAGTTTTGCCTGGTAGAGAAAAAGAAATCTCAAGATATTCGGGCAGTGGCGCTCAGTAAAGCTCTGGGGGAGGTGCTGGCGAAACCGGAAAATAAGAAAACGGTGAAGACTGAAACTATCAGCGTAGAGAAAACCTCACAGATTGGCGGGCAGCTAAAGAAAAAGAAATGCAAGAATGTGCTTTCTTTAGAGCCGGGATTCGCGCGGGAAATGGTGCGGGTCGCAAAAAGTAATTCAGAAATAAACTTCGCCATCCTGGGGGCGATTGGGCAGGTTAAAGCGTTACCTAATGCTTCGGGTATCGATTTTGATTTGCGGAAACCCGCTTTCCTAGCCGGGTATGCCGCCGCCGGGGTTACTAAGAGTGGTCTGGTGGGGGCAGTTAGCGATTTACCGCCAGAGGATACTGATAAGAATCCGGGCAGCGCCCTTGGGAAAGATCCGGTTTCTGCTTGGGCAGGCGCCTTTCGTCTGGGGGTGGAATACTATAACCAGTTCAAAGGCTCGGGGATTAGATTTTCTTCTTGGGAACAAAGCGCGGGCGGACCGCTGCGGGTAAAAAGCAAAGAGCTGCATCAGCAACTACTGAAGTTAGCCGATGAAAGGGTAGATGTTATTTTCGTAGTGGCTAATCCGGAAGAAACCGGGGTGGTAGCGGAGTTGGCGGCTAAAGATGCGGCAGCTGTCTGGACTGGGCAAGACCTGGCAGCCAGTACCCCCGATTTGAAGGCCAATATGCTCACCTCAGTGGTTATTGATGCTTCCGGGTGCGCGAAACAGCTGCTAAAACAACTTAAAACCGGCTCGATTTCCGGCAGGGACTACCGGGGAACTCTCAAGAACTCCGGAGTTAAACTGGCTGGTTGGGGCGATTATGCGCCCAGGTTTTCTGATAGTCTCACCGCCGAATTGGCAGGTATTCGCAGCCAAATCGACAGCGGAAAAATAGATATAACGAAACTTGAAACCCATCGCGGCTAAACGAAAAACGCAAAGTAAAGGGGAAAGATGCTCAAGGTTGCCACAGTTAATGTGAACGGAATCCGGGCAGCGTTCCGTAAAGGAATGGATGCGTGGCTGGAACAGTCTGCGCCGGATGTGGTGCTGGCTCAGGAGGTACGCGCGAGCGAAGAAATCGCGCAGGAACTTTTTGGGGATGACTGGCAGGTAGCGGTGAACGTCTCGCAGCTCAAAGGGCGCGCGGGAGTGGCGGTCGCAGTGCGTAAATCCTCCCCTTGGCACCTAGCGGAATCAGCGGCAGATACGGTGCCGGTTGAGGTTCCCTCAGATGGAGGGCGCTGGTTAGAAGCGGTATTGACCCGGGAAAATGAAGGCGGGAAAGAGGACGCGCGTGTGCGAGTAGTCTCCGCCTATTTTCATTCCGGGGAAGTAGGAAGCGAAAAACAAGACCATAAAATGGCGCACCTAGAACGAATCGGTCACCGTCTGAAGCAGCTGATGTCCCCGGATGTGTCCTCGGAAAATGCCGAACCCTTAGTGCTGGTAGGCGGGGACTTCAATGTGGTGCATACCGAGCGGGATATCAAGAACTGGAAACCGAACCATAATAAACGCGCCGGAGTATTAGACGAGGAAATCGCGTTCCTGAATCGCTGGGGTGAGCAAGGCTGGGTTGACGTGGTGCGCAACCTTGCCGGGCAGGTGCAAGGACCCTATTCCTGGTGGTCATGGCGGGGTAAAGCCTTCGATAATGATGCCGGGTGGCGTATCGACTATCAGCTGGCTACCCCGGCGTTGGCAGAGCTTGCGCGCAGCCAGCAAGTTGACCGCGCCGAGGCATACAATCAGCGTTTTTCCGATCATGCCCCTGTGGTGGTTAGCTACGAAATATAAAATCGCGCCTGCCAGGATATTTATTGGCAGGCGCGACCTATTACAGTTGCTGGTTACTTACCGGCTTTCGGGTGAGTCATATCGGCAACATTTAGAGCTTTATCTAAATCTTCCTCACTGATTTCCCCGCGCTCAACAAATCCTAGATCCAGAGCAGATTCCTTGACCGTCATCTTCTCTTTCACTGCGTGCTTGGCGATTTTAGCGGCATTTTCATAGCCGATGTAACGGTTCAGCGGAGTCACAATCGAAGCCGAAGATTCTGCCAGTTCCAGGCAGTGCTCCGGGTTAGCCACGATACCATCTACGCAGCGCTCGGCGAGCAGACCGGCAACCGCTCCCAGGCAGTTAATCGACTCTAGCAGGTCCACTGCCATCACCGGCAGCATCACCAACAGGTCAAAGTTGCCTTGCGCGCCCGCGAAAGCAATCGTCTGATCGTTACCGATTACCTGGGCAGCTACCTGTACGGTTGCCTCGGGCAATACCGGGTTAATTTTGCCGGGCATAATCGAAGAGCCCGGCTGCAGATCCGGCAAAGTGATTTCGCCGAGGCCGCAGCGCGGCCCGGAAGATGCCCAACGCAAATCATTGGCGATTTTCACGAAGGAAACTGCCACTACCCGCAATGCGCCGGACATTTCTACCAAGGAATCCTGCGCGGCTTGGGCTTCGAAATGGTTCTCGGCCTGACGGAACGGCAAATCCATGTTCTCGGCGATTAGGGCAATAACCCGCTCCGAGAAACCCTCCGGAGTGTTAATCCCGGTACCGACGGCAGTGCCCCCCAAAGGTAGCTCTGCCAGGTTCTTTTCTGCGTCCTTGACCCGGTCAATTCCCTTACGTACCTGGGTGGCGTATCCGGAGAACTCTTGTCCCAGCATGATTGGGGTGGCATCCATCAGGTGGGTGCGCCCTGCCTTAACGATATTGGCGAACTCTTCGGCTTTCTTTTCTAGGCTGGTTGCCAGCTGATCTAGCTTCGGGAGCAGAGCATGCTCGACTGCCTCGTAGGCGGCAATATGAATCGAGGAGGGGAACACGTCATTAGAGGACTGGGAAGCGTTCACATGGTCATTGGGGTGAACTTTGCTGCCCTTAAAGCCAGTGGCCAAGGTAGCTACTACCTCGTTGGTGTTCATATTCGAGGAAGTCCCAGAGCCGGTTTGGAAAATATCAATCGGGAACTGGTCATCATGTTTACCAGCGATAACCTCTTCCGCGCCTTTCACAATGGCATCGCGGGTTTCGGTATCGATTACCTCTAGTTCGGCGTTAGCAATCGCTGCCGCCCGCTTGATTTGCCCTAAAGCCGCGATGTGGTGGCTGGAAAGAGTGCGACCTGAAATCGGGAAATTTTCTACCGCCCTTTGGGTCTGAGCTGCATAGAGGGCATCCTTGGGAACCCGAACTTCCCCCATGGTGTCATGTTCAATCCGATATTCTTCGCTCACGTGTAGCTCCTTTAGTCTTTATAAAAGTGGTTACTTACCTTCTAGCCTACCGGGGTTAGGGGCGAAGAACGTCCTAAAATCCGAGGAAAAGCCGGGAAAATTGGTGCAGGTGTGATTTTTGAGGTGGAAGCACCTTAGACTGGAACTATCGACAGAAAGCGGGAGCATGATGAGCAACGATGCCTCAGAGGATAAACCTACCGAATATTTGCCTGGCGGGGCGATGGCAAACGCTTATGTTCCGCGTGGTCGCCAGACTAATCGGCGGATTACTCGCCGGGTAGCGCAACCGGAACCTAATAGTACGGAGCAAAGAAAAATAGCGGTACCGAATCCGCCCGAGGGTGCGCCCTCGACTACTCCTGCCGCCTCCGCTTTCGAAGGACAACCACCTACTGAAGTAATCCCGCCGGTTAACCAGCCCTCAGCGGGCGCGCCTGGTACTGCCCCCTATCCGGTTGGCAATAATCCCGTTGCTAATACCGCTGCTACCCAGGCGATAGGTGCTTCCGGGGCGACTTATCCAGCAGCGGGAGCTGCCCCAGTTCACAGGAAATCGATAGATCCTGCCGCCGCCACTCCGCAAGTTGATTCTTTCCCCGGGGGGATTCCTCCCGCCTACAATCCCCAAGTTGACCCGGAACAGCAGCGGGAGGATCAAGAATACGAGGAAGAACGCGCAGACAAACGTCGTTTGGTAAAAGTCGCGGGCATCGTGACCGCAATCGTAGCCATCCTGGTCGGGGCGGTAGTGATTATTGCGATGACAATTTCTGCTAAAGAAGTTGTGCCCTCCGAACAGAAAACCAGCCCGTCAGAAAGTATTTCCACCAGTTCTTCGGCTCCTGAAACCACCCGGACAACTGTTCATACTGAGGAGCCCACGACCAGTAAACCTGCGACCAGTGAACCCGTGCCCGAGCAGCCGAGCGCCACACAAACCACTCCTGCCGCCCCGCCCGCCACACGGGCGACGCCCACACAAGAACCTAACCCCACCGGGGTAGAAACTCCTACTGCTGAGCCAACTCCCTCTGCCGGAAACTAAGGCACAACCTGAAGGTAAGTATCTGAGAGGTAGCCATTAACCTGCTGCCCGCATTTCAACTTTTGGGGCTTAACCCGAGCTTTCGGGTCGGGGTAAAGGAAAACGCCGGGGGCAACCCCCGGCGCCTCCTTGAAGGAGAAAACTAGCTAAAACTAAAAGCTATCCCTGCTGGCGTTGACGGGCAGCTCCGGCTGCCGCTGCCCCCACAATCCCGGCGGTATTTCGCAATTTGGCGGGGATAATCGGGGTAGAAATGTCGATTAGAGGCAAGAACTTCTCGTGTTTGCGAGATACTCCGCCGCCGACTACGAACAAATCCGGGCTAAATAGTTTCTCCATTTCCCGGTAATACTTGGTTAGCCGTTTCGCCCATTTTTTCCAACCCAAATTTTCGCGTTTACGTACCGCCGCGGAGGCGCGGGTTTCCGCGTCATGACCGCCAATCTGGATATGCCCAAGCTCGGTATTGGGAAGCATTACCCCATCCACAAAAATGGCGGTTCCAATCCCCGTCCCCAAAGTAGTAAACACGGTAACTCCCGGCTGATCTTTGAAAACCCCGTACTGTTGCTCGGCCAAACCCGCGGCATCCGCATCATTTAGTACAGCTACCGGACGCCCGATAGCCTCGGAAAATACCTCTACCGCGTTCTTGCCGACCCATTCTTGATCCAGGTTTGCCATGAAACGGACATTCCCACCCGGGAGCGGACAGGGGAAACAAACACCTACCGGCACGTCCTCGGGAAGTTCAAAATGTGCTAGGACATCCGCTGCCGTTTTGGATACCGCCTGCGGGGTTGCCGGATAGGGGGTTTCAATCCGGAAACGTTCCTGGGTAAACTCTCCGGTCTCTAAATCGACCGGGGCTCCCTTAACGCCCGATCCTCCGATATCAATACCAAATGCGATAGCCATTAGTTACTCCTTACTAGGCAGGGTCAGAATTTGCGCACCATCTTCGGTTACCACCACGGTGTGTTCGAACTGAGCTGTGCGTGAGCGATCTTTGGTGACCACTGTCCATCCATTATGCCACTGTTCCCACTCTATTGTCCCTAGAGTGAGCATAGGCTCAATAGTGAACACCATTCCCGGCTCCATCACGGTGTTATAGGAGGGGGCGCAATCATAGTGGGGGACAATCAGACCGGAATGGAAAGCCTCGCCAACGCCGTGACCAGTAAAGTCGCGTACCACTCCATAACGAAAACGCTTCGCGTAGGCACTGATTACCCGCCCGATAATGTTAATTTCGCGTCCCGGCTTCACCGCTTTAATCCCGCGCATCATGGCGTTATAAGTGCGTTCCATTAGCAGCTGGGATTCTTTATCTACCTGACCGACGCTAAACATGGCGCAGGTATCGCCGTGTACCCCATCTTTATAGGCAGTGATATCCACGTTGACAATATCGCCTTCTTGCAGGGGCTTATCGTCGGGGATTCCGTGGCAAATAACTTCATTCACCGAGGTACACAGGGATTTCGGGAAGCCCATATAGTCCAGGCAAGACGGGTAGGCACCCTGCGAAACAATATAGTCGTGACCGATTTTATCGAGTTCATCGGTAGTTATCCCGGGTCTAATTGCTTTTCCTACCGCGACGAGGGCGTCGGCAGCAATCTGCCCGGCAGCGCGAATCTTTTCGACAGTTTCCGGGGTTTTAGTATCGGAAGCGGTGATGCGTTCCGGGCCGTCATGGAAAAGGTATTCGGGACGCTCAATTTCCTTGGGAACATCCAGCTTGGGGCTAACAGTTCCGGCTTCCTGATTTCCCAAGGGGGCGCGTTCAGCTAGTTCTTTAAGGCTAAGTCCTTGATATTCATTCATGTCTCTATCCTACGCGGGCAGGCAAATGTTCCGGATTCAACGCGTTTTTAGCTGGAGGATACAGGTAAAGAGAGGAAAAGCGTAGGAAGAGAGGAAAGACGGATAGGGGGGTAGGGCGCCCATAGAGGCGGGCGGGAAAAGTTAGAAAAGGGGCAAAACTAGCTAAACCGTAACCGAGAACGCTTAAACGGACTCGCGGGAAACGTACTGCAAAAGCTGACCGCTGGGGGCTTTGCCGAGGTCTAGCTCATCGCCCTCACGCTGGGCTATATGCATTAACTCTTGATAGGCGAGTGCCTGGGTATCAACATTTATTGAAGATATAGGGGGGCGAGAAACTTGACCAGCGGGAGAGTCGAAGCCACCCACAACCGAACCATCTTGAGGAACCATCCTGCCGCATTCGCGCAAACCATGCACAATCGCCATCGCCGTCGTATCGTCAATCGCGCAGAACCCGTCCAAACTGGGGTGCTTTTGCAAAGCCGCGAGCAGGTAAGAGGCAATGTTCTCGGGATCTGTGGGCAGCTCCAGTTGGATAGGAGACGCCAGCCCCGTTGCCTGGCACACCATTTGAGCAAAGAAGTAATAGACGGTAGCCGCTTTTTCAGGGTACTTCCCCCGCCAATGCACGAAAGCCAAATGGCGACGATTCCGTTTTACTTGGGCATCTACCTGAATCTTAGCCATCTGGAACGTGACTAAATTGGCGGGATTCTGTCGATCCTTGCCCTGTAGCAAAGAATCAAGCACCGTGGCTTCGCACTTTTTTAGTTCCCCCAGAGTCTTTTCGTCCAGCGGGAAAAGCGGCAAAACCGCAGCATCAGTTTCCCTAATAGTGGAAAGCAGATTCTCGGGATGATCTTCCAGGTGAACTGTGCAAACTACGCTGATTCCCGCCTGGGCTAGCATAATCGTCATATCGCGTAGCAGGGCGGAGTGAACCTCGCCAATATCGACGGAAGGCACAACGATATCAACCTTCGTTTTTCCAGCTAGCGTCGCCAAGGTGCCTCCTCGATTGCAAGTTTGTTTCCATTCTACATATTAACGCCATCAAGTGCGGCTATCTTCGCACGGTATCTTTTTGTATTCGCGTCTTTGGAAAGTTTCGCTTCGCGGTCTGAAATTACCCCCGAATTTACTTGGCAACTAGAGTGTAAGACAAAAGAGAGAACAAATATTGATGAAAGGTGAACCTGTGTCTGACGCGACCACACCTATCTCCCCGCTAGATCAAGAGGGAATTGCCCGGGCAGTTGCGGCGGCAGAAGCCGATTTTTCTGCTGCCGACTCGCTAGAAGAATTAAAGAGGGCGCGCGGGGTTCACCTGGGTGACAGCGCGCCGATCATCCTGGCTAACCGGGAGATTCGCAATCTGGATAAGGCGGATAAAGCCCAGGCGGGCAAGAATCTGGGCGGCGCTAAGAAACAGCTGCATGCTGCATACGATCAGCGCCTAGCCGCCCTCGAGAAGGAAAAAGAAGCCCAAACTTTGGCGGCAGAGGCACTGGACGTAACCCAGGTGGCGCAGCGTTACCCGCAAGGTGCGCGTCATCCCCTGGAAACCTTGATGGAAGATATTTCTGACTTTTTCGTGTCTATGGGTTGGGAAATCGCGGAAGGCCCGGAAGTCGAGCACGAATGGTTCAACTTTGATTCTCTCAACATCGACCCCGATCACCCGGCGCGGCAAGAACAAGACACCCTCTATATAGATGGGCGCTCTTTGGGGGGAGAAAACCCTGGGGATGGGAACCTGGTGCTGCGCACTCACACTTCGCCGGTGCAGGCGCGAGTGATGCTTTCGCGGGGAGTGCCGGTCTATATTGCTTGCCCCGGGAAAGTTTTCCGTGCCGATGAACTGGATGCTACCCACACCCCAGTGTTTCACCAGGTAGAGGGGCTGGCAGTCGATAAGGGTCTGACGATGGCGGATCTGAAAGGCACCCTGGATCATTTCGCGCAATCCATGTTCGGGATGGAAGCCAAAACCCGCTTGCGTCCCTCTTTCTTCCCCTTTACCGAGCCCAGCGCAGAAATGGATCTGTGGTTCCCGCAAAAGAAAGGCGGGCCAGGCTGGATCGAATGGGGCGGCTGCGGCATGGTAAACCCGAATGTGCTGATAGCCTGCGGAATCGACCCGAATGTGTATTCCGGCTTCGCCTTCGGGATGGGCATTGAACGCACCCTGATGCTGCGACATGGAATCACCGATATGCACGATATTGTCGAGGGCGACGTGCGATTTTCTAAACAGTTCGGCACTACCGGAAGGGGAAACTAGCAATGCCATTTGTAGCGCTTGATTGGCTAAAAGATCACGTCGAGGTAGTGCCGGGTACGGATATCAAACAGCTTTCCTATGACCTGGTCAAGGTAGGTTTGGAAGAAGAAGCCATCCATCCGGCCGCGGTAATTGGACCTTTGGTGGCCGGGCGGGTTTTGACCCTGGATGCCAAAGAACAATCCAATGGGAAAGTCATTAACTATTGCCGAGTCGATGTCGGCGAGTTTAATGACCGTCCCGGGGAAGGCAAAGAGCCCTCCGAACTGCCCAGTCGCGGAATTATTTGCGGCGCCCACAACTTTAAAGTGGGAGATTTAGTAGTGGTGTCGCTGCCGGGAGCAGTTCTGCCCGGTGATTTCCAGATTGCCGCCCGTAAAACCTATGGACATATTTCTGACGGAATGATTTGTTCCCAGCGGGAACTGGGGATTGGCGATGACCATAACGGAATTATTGTCCTGGAGCAGTTACTGCCGGAAAAGGCGGCAGCCGGGGAGCTGCCTGCTCCCGGCGAATCAGTGATTGAACTGTTGGGATTGGGGGAGGAAACCCTAGAAATCAATATCACCCCCGATCGCGGCTACTGTTTCGCAATGCGCGGGGTGGGGCGCGAATATGCCCACTCCACGGGGGCTAAATTCACTGACCTGGGGCTGGCAGAGAATCTACCTTCCGGGTCAGTACCAGCGGCCACCGAGGACGGATTTGCGGTTAAAGTCGCAGATGAGGCTCCGATTAATGGCAATGTTGGTTGTGACCGGTTTGTCACTCGCATTGTGACCGGTATTGATGCGCAGGCGGCAACTCCGGACTGGATGGTGCGCCGCCTGGAACAGGCAGGAATGCGTTCTATTTCGCTGGCGGTAGATGCCACCAACTATGTGATGCTGGATTTGGGGCAGCCCCTGCATGCTTATGACCTGGATAAAGTATGCGAACCGATCGTGGTTCGTCGGGCGAAAGCCGGCGAAAAGCTAACTACCCTCGATGAGGTAGAGCGCACCCTTGATCCCGAAGATTTACTGATTACCGACTCCCCGGAGGGCGTAGAAGGCTCCCGGGTGCTGGGACTCGCTGGCGTTATGGGTGGCGCCTCCACCGAGGTGACTGCCGATACCGTGAATGTACTGGTAGAGGCGGCGCATTTCCAGCCCACTTCGATTGCACGTACTGCCCGGCGGCATAAACTGCCTTCCGAAGCCTCCAAACGTTTTGAACGCGGCGTGGATTTCGAGCTAGCGCCGGTAGCTGCCCAGCGGGTAGTCGATATTCTGGTGGAATACGGCGGGGGCACCGACAGTGGACGGGTTAGCGACCTCAATAACACCAAGCCCTTTGCCGAAATTGTGATGCCGTTGCATGAACCGGCACGGCTAACCGGGGTGGAATATAATCAGGAAACCATCACTGGTCTGCTAAAAGATGTGGGATGTGAAGTGCGGGTAGAAGAGGGCAATGTTATTGCCCAGCCGCCATCGTGGCGTCCTGATTTGACTGGACCGGCGCACCTGGTAGAAGAAATTGCCCGGCTGGCCGGCTATGACACCATTCCTTCGCGCAGGCCGCGCCCGATTGCCGGACGCGGATATACCCCCAAGCAGCGGGCTCGCCGGGATGTAGGGCGGGCGCTGGCGCAAGGCGGCCTGGTGCAGGTGCTTTCCTATCCCTTTATTTCCGAGGACGTATTTGACGCTGAACTACTCGGAGAAAAGGATGTGCGCCGCCAGGCGGTGCTGGTGGCTAACCCGCTGGCAGACGATCAGCCCTTGCTGCGCACTTCCTTGCTAGATACTTTGCTGGGGGTGGCTCAGCGCAATATTGCCCGTGGTAATGAGCAATGCGCGATTTTTGAGACCGGTTTAGTTACCCGGGGAATGGGAACTGAACTTACCGGTTCTTTCGGGGTCGAGCACAAACCGGATCCGGACCAGCAGCGCGCCCTCGGAAAAGGAGTTCCTTACCAGCCGGAGCATATTGCTGGTGTTCTAGTGGGACAGGCGGAACTTGCCGGTGCGCTGGGCGGTGGACGCTCCTATGATTGGGCGGACGCGGTAGAGTTCGTGCGGACGGTAGCGCAAACTTTGGCGGTACCGATGCGCGTGCAAGGCAAAGATGGACGCCAGCGCCTAGCTAAAGACAATATGATGGGGGAGCCAGGCTCCCCGGAGGCAGTCGCGCCCTTCCATCCGGGGCGTTGCGCCCGGATCGTGGTGCGGGGTGCCTGCGTTGGTTTGGCGGGGCAGCTCCACCCAGCGGTTTGCCGCAACTTCGGGTTGCCGGAATCTGCTTGCGCTTTCGAGATTGACTTTGAGAAGTTCACCGAAGCGATGCCGAAGAAAGATTTGCAGGTGAAGCCAGTATCGTCCTTCCCGCCCGCGAAAGAAGATATCGCGCTGGTAGTCGATGCGGATATTCCTGCAGCTGACGTGCAACAGGTGATTGAGAAACAGGCGGGAGACCTGCTGGAAGAAGTACGTCTTTTCGATGTTTTCAGTGGTCAACAGTTGGGCGCGGGCAAGAAGTCGCTGGCGTTCTCGGTGAAGATTCGCTCTGGGGAAGGCACTCTGAGTGCTAGCGAGATTCAGGCGGTGCGCACCCGGATTATTAAGGCTACCGCTAAGAAGTTTAAGGCGACTTTGCGCGCCTAGAGATAGTGCGCCTTATTGGGGGAGAAGTGCGAATTCGCCCTCACCGCTAAAAATTGAGGAGCCAAGGGTCGTAGGGAACAAGGAACGCATGGGTGCCCCGTGCGGGACTTGAACCCGCGACCCACGAATTATGAGTTCGCTGCTACTAACCAACTGAGCTAACGGGGCGCATCTAGCCTACCGGATGGCGGGCGGATTATTTAATTTCGTTTAGGGTGGATAACGTGATCAACATTGTGCGAAGACTGAAGGGGCGCAGGGTTCCAGACGCCGTGAAAACCGTCCTCACCTCCTCTGATAGGGTTTTTGAGTACCTAAAGGTGGCGGAGGATCACTTCCTGGTGGTGACCATGCAAGCACTAATGGACGTGGAATCTGCGCAGGTGAAGTCACGTTTTGGTTGGGATGAGGTTTCTCACGCCCGCTGGGATAGTGAGGCGGGTACGTTGCGAATGGTTTTTCACCAGGGCGATGATCTGATTCTTACCCCGGCGGAAGCTCCTACACACAACTTTATGGACATTATTCGGGAGGCTCTTAGCGAGGCGCAGGTGTTCATCACCCCCTTAGAGTTGCCTTCTGGTCAGAGAGTTAGCGCACAGATATTGCGTGACGATAACCGCAATTTACGTTTGTATCCCCCTATATCTAGCTTTGAAAACCTGGATGACCAGCGATATCTGCAATCAGTAGTGCGTGAGTGGGAACAGAAATTGGGGATTGTTATAGACCTAGAAGATTAGGAAGTTTTCGCCCTCTCAAGGTAGGCTTACATTCGTCGATCCCCCATAGCTCAACGGTAGAGCATTCGACTGTTAATCGAAGGGTTACTGGTTCGAATCCAGTTGGGGGAGCTCAAAACCTCAGTGCTTCAGGCACTGAGGTTTTTTATTTTAGTGCTGGTTGACGGGTGTTTCAAGTCTGTTATCTGGATGGTGATTACCCCCGACAGGTGACTCTATTCGGCCGAATTGCTTGCTCTTTTTTAGAATTGACCTTAGAGTTAAAGGGAACTGAATCTCAGTAAGCTTCGCCTCGTTAGCGAAGTTGAATGCTCAGCCTTTTGGCTATTATTTCCACTTCATCTTTTGGGGTGGAAGTGTGTTTTCTCCCACTTTTCTATGTTATTTGCTTATCCTTGTTCTATGAACGACAAGGAAATTACTCCCAAAGACAAGCGGCGTTATCGGATTGGCATTGATGTAGGGCGGAACTCTACTGGCTTCTGCGCTCTTGAGATTGATGATGACGACAATCCGATTTCTTTTTTGAATCTTTCAGTGCTGCTGCACGATGCTGGTGTCGGTAAAGATGGTGGTAAAACCCAGGAAACTCGGAAGGCTATTTCTGGACGAACCCGCAGAGCGCGCCGTCTTATTAGGAATAGGCGTCGGCGGCTCGCGGAGTTGGATCAGTTTTTGGCTGTCCTCGGTTGGCCGCTACCGGATTTGGAAAAGTATCCCGACCCGCACGAACCGTGGAAAGTCCGTGCTCTACTGGTTGAGGAATATATAGAAGATGAACAGCTACGCCATGAAAAACTGGCGATTGCGATTCGGCATATAGCGAGGCATCGAGGCTGGCGCTCGCCTTGGGTGTCGGTTAGCAGTCTGCATGTTTCGCACCCGGAATCCGATGAAGTCATTGCTTTGCGGTCGCGAGTTGCAGAAAAAACTGGGCGAATTTTGCCCGAAGACTTAACCCCGGGCCAGCTGCTTTACCTTCTTGATCGCGGGGAAAAGATACGTGGCGATGCCGGTATTTTGGCTGGGAAACTCTTGCAAAGTGATTACGCCACAGAACTTAAAAAGATTTTTTCCCGTCAGGAAATAAGCGAAGATTTGGGTGAGCAGTTAATCGATAGAGTTTTTGCGTCAAAATCACCCAAAGGTAGCGCTGCCGAAAAGGTGGGGAAAGATGCTTTGCCAGGGCAGGAACATTTAGATCGCGCTGAAAAGGCTCATCCGGCTTTTCAGCGTTATCGGATTGCCACCATTATTGCTAATCTGCGAATTCGTGAGGATGAGGATGGACAGAAAGAACGCCGTTTGACCGGCGAAGAAATGAGTTCCTTGTTCAAGTTCTTAAGCGACCCAGACCGCAAGAAGGTTCCCACCTGGATAGAGGTGGCTAAAGTTTTAGGGATAGAACGCCAGGATTTGCTCGGAACCGGGAAATTGACGGCGGATGGAGAGCGAACCGGGAATACTCCGCCGGTTGATGAAACGAATATCCGTTTGACTAAATGCAGTATTAAGCCAGTGCAACAGTGGTGGCGTGCAGCCAGTTACCTGGAAAGATGTGCGTTTATTGAGCAGATTTCTCGCGCATCCGCACCCGGGAAAGCTACCAGCCGAGAAGAACAGATAGCTGCTGATTTTGTCGCCAGTCTGAACGATGAAGACTTAGAGAAACTAGAGTCCTCGGTGAGGCTCCCTATCGGCAGGGCGGCCTATTCGGTAGAAAGTTTGGGACGGATAACCGAACGAATTTTGGCCGATAATGTCGATTTGCAGCAGGCACGGGAAGCAGAGTTCGGGGTTTCCCCGGAGTGGAAGCCTCCTGCGGTTCCGGTGGGCGAACCGGTGGGAAATCCGGTGGTGGACAGGGTTTTGAAGGGAGTTAATCGCTGGTTGCTGCGAGCAGAAGCCGAATGGGGCATACCGCAACAGGTCAATATCGAGCACGTGCGCGAAGCCTTCATGTCCAAGGCAAAGGTAAATGAACTGCAACGTTTCCAAGCGCAACGTTTTAAGAAGAACGAGGAGGCGCGGCAGCAGATAGAGGGGAGTCAGAATCTTTCGGGGTTGCCGCGTATCGCTGCGATTCGCAAGCAGCAGGCGCTGCAGCGGCAACATTGCGAGTGTCTTTACTGTGGAACCCATATTACTTTTGCTACTGCCGAAATGGATCACATCGTTCCGCGGCGAGGGGTGGGATCTACGAATACCAGGGATAATCTGGTGGCAGTTTGTAGGCGGTGTAACCAGGAGAAAAGTAATATTCCTTTCGCGGTTTGGGCTGCGCAAACAAGTATTCCGGGGGTTAGCCAGAAAGAGGCGATTTCTAGGGTTAAAGGTTGGTTTACCGATACTTCCGTTAAAGATGACAAAAGTTTGCGGGCGGGAGTGATTGACAGGTTATCGCGTACTAAAGCAGACCCCGAGATTGATAACCGCTCTATGGAAGCAGTCAGCTGGATGGCGCGTGAATTGGCTCATCGGATTGAGCAGCGTTATCGCACCCCGCAGGCGCAGCCGGCGACAGCAAATCATAATAGCGGAGGGGAAGCAACAGACTCTGAAAATAAAGTTAAGGTGCGAGTCTTTAATGGCTCGATTACCGCTGCTGCCCGACGAGCTTCAGGTTTTGAAGGACGGGTTAATCTGATTGGAGGACGGGGAAAAACCCGTCTGGACAGGCGCCATCATGCGATGGATGCCGCCACCATCGCGATGATGCGCCCGTCAGTAGCGCAGACTCTGGTGGAGCGAGAGAATCTTCGGCGGGGACAGATTATGGCTGGTGGTGAGCAAAATTGGAAGAGCTGGAAAGGTAGTACTTTTGCTCAGCAAAAGATCTATGCGGTTTGGCTAGAGCAGATGCGTTATCTGACAGAAATCTATAACCAAGCATTGGCTGATGACCAGATTCCAGTGTTCTCTAATTTCCGTTTGCGGCTTGGGGACGGGAAACTGCATGAGGAAGTGAAGAAACTTCATCGTAAACGCCTGGGTGATGCCTGGTCGATGAATGATATTGATCGGGCAGAAACCCCCGCTTTGTGGTGTGCTTTGACCCGCTTGCCTGACTTTGTGTGGGCAGAGGGTCTGCCGGCTAATCCGGAACGAAAAATAGTGGTTAATGGCAGTCATTTTGCTGCAGATGACAGTGTCGGGATCTTCCCAACGAATGCCCCTATGTTGAAGCTGCGTAACGGTTGCGTGGAGGTGGGAACTTCTATCCACCATGCACGGATTTATCGAATTGCGAGTCGCAAGAAACCGGTATATGCGATGCTCAGGGTATTTACGGTTGATTTACCGAATAAAGCTGGGGTTAATCTATTCCAGGTTGATTTACCAGAACAAAGCATTTCGGTGCGTAATGCCGAAAAGAAGTTACGGGAGGCTTTCCGAGAAGGAAATGCCGAGTATCTGGGTTGGCTAGTAGTCGATGACGAGTTGGAACTGGATTTATCTGCGGAAAGAAAAGGAGCAATTGCAGAGCTACTGTCGGAATATCCCGGAATATCGCATTGGTCGGTAGATGGATTCCCCACTAATAGGCAGATTAGGATGCGTCCACTTTGTTTAGCTGGGGAGGGAATGCCGGAAGATGCGCTGCCGGGAACCAAAGAAATCTTACAGGGTCGGGGTTGGTGGCCGGCAATCAATAAGATTTTTTCAACCTGTAAACCTTTGGTAATTCGCCGTGACGTGCTGGGAAATATTCGCGAAGATTCCTCGCGGCTACCCAGTAGCTGGTCTATATAGGAGTAAACATGTCTGCCTGGCGGATTATTGATTTAACGCAATTTTCTGGGTCGATTTCCTCTAAAACAGGAGCCATAGTCCTGCACCCAGAAGATAAACCGCAGGTGGTGCTGCCAGTGGCTGATGTTGCGGTGGTTCTTATCGGGATGGGAGTTAAACTCTCCGGGGCTGCGTTGCACCGTTTAACCGCTGCAGATGTGTGTGTATTGCTCTGCGATTGGCGGGGGATTCCGGAAGCGGGAGCTTTTGCATGGCGACCTCATTCTCGGGTCGCCGCGCGACGGGTGGCACAGGCGGGTATGAGTGTGCCTAAACAAAAAACTGCGTGGAAAGCAGTGGTTAGGCGAAAAATAGAAAATCAGGCGAAAACCTTGGTGTTATGTGGGAAAGCAAAAGGCAGCAAGAAGTTGTTGGAGCTCGTAAGCCTGGTACGTTCTGGTGATCCCGACAATATCGAAGGCAGAGCAGCCCGTTATTATTGGTCGGCGCTATTCGGGAAAGAGTTCTCGCGTCAACCGGGGTTGGGTGATGGCGTCAATTCTATGCTGGATTATGGATATACAATTGTGCGCGGCCATGGGGTAAGAGCAGTGCTAGCAGCCGGTTTAGAACCATCACTGGGGATATTTCATCACAATCGGGCTAATCTATTTTGCTTGGTGGACGATTTGATGGAAATCTTTCGACCGCTGATTGATTTGGAGGTTTTTCGCCTCGAAAAGGCCGGTAAATCTTCTACGGCTGATTGTAAAGCCGAGCTGGTGGCGGCGGCCAGTAGCCAGTATCGTGACGATGGTATCGGTATTCCTGCAGCTTTTGAGGATCTCGCTCAGTTATTTGGCCTTTATGTAGAGAGTCAAGTAAAAAGCTTTTCTCCTCCTAAATGGTTTAAGTAGTTTCTATGAGTAAGAAACCTATGTGGTGCCTGGTGATGTTTGACTTGCCGGTGGACACCGCCCGCCATCGGCGCGAAGCAAACGCATACCGGCGAATGCTTTTGGATTTAGGGTTCAGCATGGTGCAGTTCAGTGTCTACGCAAAATACACTCCGGCGGGATTAAGTGACGTAACCACTATCGGTCAAGTCCGTGCCGGTATTCCTCCCGAAGGAAACGTTCGTATGCTCTTCTTAACGGATAAGCAATGGTCTCGGACGTTCCATTTTTCCAACGGAACCCCTAGCAAAGCAGAGGAAAAACCGGAACAACTATCAATTTTTTGAGGAAAAATTAGACGCAAAACCCCATACAACCTGGGATTATTTACCCCTGACCAAGCATATCAGGGGTAAATAAGAACTGAATCCCAGCAGTAGAACCACCACAGCAAACCGCCGCCCAAGCATATCAGGGGTAAATAAGAACTGAATCCCAGCTAACCGCAGACCAAAACCTAATCATGAACAAGCATATCAGGGGTAAATAAGAACTGAATCCCAGCTGTAATTCCGGCTCCCATCCGGCCGGTACAAGCATATCAGGGGTAAATAAGAACTGAATCCCAGCTCAGTAATTGGCACTTGCCTATCTTTACCAAGCATATCAGGGGTAAATAAGAACTGAATCCCAGCAAACCGGAAAAACCTTTACCGACGCGCTCAAGCATATCAGGGGTAAATAAGAACTGAATCCCAGCGCACATGGGCTATGTACTAGCGGCAGCGCAAGCATATCAGGGGTAAATAAGAACTGAATCCCAGCACCTGTGTGCTGGTTATGACGGGAGAAACAAGCATATCAGGGGTAAATAAGAACTGAATCCCAGCTAATAGGTAAACGGGTATGGAATCACGCCAAGCATATCAGGGGTAAATAAGAACTGAATCCCAGCAAACCGGCCGCACTTTTACAGACGCGCTCAAGCATATCAGGGGTAAATAAGAACTGAATCCCAGCTTTCAAGCCTGGTAATGACCGGTAACGCCAAGCATATCAGGGGTAAATAAGAACTGAATCCCAGCTTATGGGGCGTAAGGTTGTTGTTACTGTCAAGCATATCAGGGGTAAATAAGAACTGAATCCCAGCACGCCGCTTGCGTATTGGTGGAGAAACGCAAGCATATCAGGGGTAAATAAGAACTGAATCCCAGCTTAGCGGGCGTATAACGCCGGTCTAAATCAAGCATATCAGGGGTAAATAAGAACTGAATCCCAGCTGATGCACGATAGGTTCTTTGCCTTCGCCAAGCATATCAGGGGTAAATAAGAACTGAATCCCAGCATGATTTGGTGGACGATGAGCGGATAAACAAGCATATCAGGGGTAAATAAGAACAGACCGGGAAAACTATTGGTAACAATCGTTGACAAGATGTGATTTGGTAACTAACGTTACCAATGTGATTAAGGACAGTGCGCATAGGCACGGCTTCACCGACGAGGCGATAGCTCATGCTTATAGCAATGCCATTATCGTGCACTTCCTGGACGGGTATCAGATTCTTATCGGGCCAACTCCCAATGGTGAACTCCTGGAAATAGGGGTTAATCAAGACGGGGACATCTTTCATGCTATGAAAGCCAGACTGAAATTCTTGAGGAAAGGGTGAATTGAATGAAAACTGACGAAGAGTTACTTGCAGAAATCGCAGCGGATCCCGAACCAGAGATGACTATTACTGATCCCGCCTTGATTAAGGTTTATCAGGCGCTGGTGGAAACGGTTAGGGCAGATAAGCGACTTGATGAAGCGGTTAGGGATGCCCGTGAGCAAGGTCAAACCTGGCAGGCAATCGGTGAGATCATCGGTATGACCCGCCAAGGGGCGATGAAAAAGTTCGCTGCCTAGGTAGATTAGCTCGCCGGTTGCGGCGGGCTATCTGAGTACCGGGTGAGGTAGTGTAGGGCGGGTTTTACTCGCTAGTAGCACCAGTGAGACTTACGTCCGTTGAGGAACGTTAATCTACCTGATAAGATTTTCATCGTCTGTTCTGGTGTTTCTAATCATCGTTAGCGGGCGCTCCAATTTCAAAGTTGAGGGTTGAGATAGGTCATTGAGGGGTGACCTAAAGGAGAAAAAACTTAATGAAGCAGCATGCCACAAAACTAACTGCCACCGGATTCGCTTTAGCGTTAGCGGGGGTGCTACCAGCTACCGGGATTGCGCAGGCCGCGCCCGAGCCTACCGCGCCCGCTGATCCCGCAGGTGCTGAGCAGCAAAACCAGCAGGGCAATCCCAAAATAAAATCGGCAAACGAGCTGGAGGCAGCGAAGAAAGCGGCACAGGAGAGCGCCGCGAAAGCGGCGGAGGCCGATAGTAATGCTCAGACAGCTACGAAGAAGGCGCAGGACGCTGCAAAGAAATCCGGAGAGAAGTCTGCGGCCAGTGAAAAGGCAAAGAAAGACGCCCTCGATGCCCTAGCTAAAGCACAAAAAGAGAGTGCTCAAGCGGCAAGTGATGCTGCCAGCCTGCTTGATAAAGCAAACGAGAAGAAAACAGCTGCCGAGAGCGCCGCAAAAGCTGCGGGTGAAGCTCTTACTAAAGCCAAGAAAGCTAAAGCCGAGGCCGATAAAGCGGTTGCAGATAATCCCGCTCCGGATGCTGGGGAGCTGCAGGCCGCCAAAGATAAGGTGACTGCCGCTGAAAAAGCCAAGAAAGTGGCAGATGCCAAGGCGGCAGAAACTGAAAAGGAGCTAGCAGAGGCGCAAGAGAAGGCGAACATTGCGCAAACGCAGTTGCAGACAGCTCAAGAGGAGAAAGCGAAAGCTGAAACTGCGAGGCAAGTGGCAGATGCCGATGTCAGCGCCAAGCAGCAAAAGGTAAATGAGCTGGAAGCCAAGGTAAAACAGCTTAGTGAGAACGCCGATCAGGCATTAAAGGACGGCCAGGCGGCCGTAGAAGCAGCGAAAGCCCAGGTGCAGTTGGCTAAAGACGCTGCTGCGCAACGGAAAACCAAGCTAGATAATGCTCAGAATGTAGTCACCGCGGCACAAAGTGAGCTGCAAGCAAAACGAGATGCGGTAGAGCAGGCGAAGAGTAATAAGGCCGCAGCAGAACAAGCTGTGCAGACGGCCGCAAACCAGGTTAAAGCTGCTCAGGGTGAGCTGGCTAAGGCTGAGGCTGCCTCAGCTGCCCGTCGAGGTGATACCGCAACTGCCAAGCAGAAAGCCGATGAGGCTAAAGCCGCGCAACAGAAGGCAGAAGAGAATCTGGCAAAGGCACGGGAAAACAAGCAGAAAGCCGATGCCGCGGTAAAAGCTGCAGAAACCGAAGTAGAAAATGCTGAAAAAGCGGTCGCGGAAGCTAATACTAATTTCAAAAAAGGCAGCTTCGGGTTCTTCGAAAGTGTAGGAGCAACGGATGCTCTGGAAATTCTGAACGATAAATCCACGAAGACAAAGGCCGATGGCACTCTGGTTAACGGTACATTGAAGCCGGGAGCCGACGATGACACCACCAACTTGAACAATATGAAAGAAGCTATCGCCTGGGTACGAGTAGTTAATCAGTATCGTGCCAAGGGTGGACGTAATGGTGAAAAACTTGACGATTACGTGATTACTGACCGCCTAATGGCGATCGCTCAGGCGCAAGCCAACTGGTCCAGATACCATATAGGGCACTCGAGCGCCTTTGGGGTGGCAGAAAACCTAGCGTGGGGTAAAAGCGATCCGGTTGCCAGGTGGTACGCCGAGAAGTCCATCTATGACGATGCCGTGAAACAGCATCCCGATATGGCGACTATGTCTTCCTACAATATTATGATGAAATACCCTGATATATATCCAGACATTGGACACTATTTAAATGTCGTGGGGCACTCTACTGCCACCGGTTTTGCTGGCGCTTCCGGTCCAGGGATTAAGTACGGAGCTGTTTGGGGTGAAGTCTGCGACGGGGTTGAGACAGGAGAAAAAACCTATACCGTTGACGAATACGAAAAACGGTTTATGGAGTACTACAACTCGGTGACTCCGGAGGGTGCAAAGCAGAAGCTAGCGGACGCGAAAGAGAAGCTGGCAAAGCTGAAAACAGCGGCAAAAACTGCCGATGACAAGATAGCCACAGCTAAAGCAGCGGTAGCAACCGCAGAAGCTAAAACCCAGGAAAAGAATAATGCCTGGAAAGCTGCCCAAGATAAAGAAGCCGAAACGGCTGCGGCAGTAGAAAGTGAAAAGCAAAAGGTTACGGCGGCGGAGAACGATAAGAAGGCTGCCGAAGGCGTGGTCGCAGAAAAAGAACAGGCAGTGCAGACAGCTGCAGAAGCCGTTACTGCTGCAGAAGGTGCCCTCGAGAACGCTAAAGCCGGCGTAACTACTGCGCAGGAAGCCCTCGAACTAGCGCAGCAGAACATTAAAGACAAAGAAGCAGCGCAAGCAGAGAAAGAAAAAGAGCTCGAGGAACTGGCTAAAGGTACGGCTTTAGGAGCCGCGCAGAAAGAATTATCCGAGACTAAGGCAGCGCTTGCTGACGCAAAACCTCAAGCCCAAGCAGCTGCCGCCCAGCTGCAAAAGGCGACTCAGGCGCAGCAGCTAGCGGAGCAAGCTAAAACGGCAGCAGATAAAGATCTGGAGGAGGCGACAACCGCAAACCAGCAGGCAGTTGAGGCAGTAAGTCAGGCGGAAAATGAGCGTTCGGCCGCACAGCAGGCGCTAAATCCGCTAGCTGAACAGCAGATAGCTCATGATCTGCTGGTAGCTAAGGCAGAAAAGGTAGCTCAAGACCTAAAGCAGGCGAAAGCTGCCGCTGACAAAGCAAATAAAGACCTGGAAGTAGTAACCAAAGTCGCCACCGACCTGCAAAATGAGCAGAAAGCTAAGCAGGCGTTGGCGGAGAAACTGAAGGCTATAAAGGGGCAGAGCGCCTTGGAAAATGGTCTGGACGCTGCCGATAGCGACCTAGATAATCTGGGATTGCCCGCCCTCTTTAATACTTATCGGAATGCGAATACCGCTGCTAAAGATGCGCAGAAGAAAGCAGATGAACTAGCGAGACTGGCCAAAGAGGCGGAGGATTTCCAGAAGGCGGCTGCCGAGGTTAATCGGCAAGCCCAATCTAAACTCGCTGCCGCCCAGGCAGAATACAGCCGCTACCATCAGGTGCAAGCTGCCGCTTCCACAAACCGGGTGCGCTCTTTGGCGCCTGGGGACACATTGCAAGTTCATTTCACGGGATTTAGTCCTGGGAGTAAGAACCGGGTAATCATGCATTCGACCATCGTTGACCTGGGAATCCATCCAGCGGTAGGCAAAGGTGAATTCTATGTATCCGTGCAAGTACCAAAGGAACTAGGTGCTCATACCATTACCGCCACTAATGAATGGGGCGAAAGCGCCAGCTTCAAATTTGAAGTAGCCGAGAAACAACCGGTGAAACCTAGCGGCAAAAAAACCGTCAGAACTGTGGTAGTTAAAGGTGCCAATACTGGGAAACCGGCGGCCGGCGAGCAAATGCCGGTGACCGGGGTGTCGGTAACTACCTTGCTGGCGTTGAACTCGCTAGCGGTAATCACCGGAGTGGGATTGGTAGCCGCCAGTCGCCGTCGATCCCAGGAGGTCTAGGAAGCCAAACTTCCCTAAGTAATTAAAGGTTGTCCCCGGGCTTACTAAGCCCGGGGACAACCTTTACTCAATTAACTAGCCGGAAAATACGCAGCTAAAAATGAGAGATAAAAATAGTTTAAATTAAGAACCTATTTCAGTCGCCAAGTAGCCGTGGCTTCTTTATCTATGATGTTTCCGAAGTAGGAAATGCTGGCAGCGTCAGGTTTGACTGGAACAATCCCGGTCACGGTTCCACCGGCTTTTAAGGATCCGTCACCTAGGGGTTCTTCGTCTAGAACCGGAAGTTCGGGATCTTTCATATTTCCTGAATCAGACGTTTGCTTCCAGTCAAACTGGTTGTAATCTACTGGTTCAGACCCGGTATTTTTGTAAGTAACAGTAACAAGCAGATATTTTTTATCAGCCTGATCAGTCTTTTTCGCTTTAGAATCAACCGATATTTGTAAACCATTGTCCAAAGTAACCGTTTTCCCGATAGCCAGCTTGCTGTTATCTGTATTTTTCTCGCTCTTCTAGGAATCGCCGGCAGCGGCTTTGCCCTCCTAGAATCCGCCTGTCGCACAGTTGGCGAATGGGGGGGGGCTGTTAGTCTTTACCCATGGAACATAAACTCCCCAAACCTAACCCCAAACCTAAGCTGGATTCACCAGAAAAACCGGAGAGGCCCGCACCAGAACCCGCGGGGATAGTTAATGCGATAGATGCTCAGGACGTGGTGAAACTCTACGGCAATAACCTTGCCTTAGATCATCTTTATCTGCAAATACCAGCTGGTTCATTTTTCGGGCTGGTAGGTCCTAATGGGGCTGGAAAATCCACGTTTCTGTCTATCGCTACCGGTCTTTTAGAACCCGACAGAGGCACAGTTTTCATTAATGGCATCAGTATGTGGGACGAACCGGTAGCGGCAAAGAGAGCGTTGGGGGTATTACCCGACGGGATGCATATGTTTGACCGTCTCAGCGGGATTGAACACTTAACATTTGTCGCTCAGCTGCGCGGTCTTGATAAACAGAGTGCAATTCAGCGCTCCCGTTCACTTTTGCAAACATTTGAACTGCCGCTAGATAAAAAGAAAACGATAAGCGAATACTCAACCGGTATGCGCAAGAAAATCGGTTTAGCTTTAGCGCTGGTAACCTCCCCGCGCCTAGTGGTTTTGGACGAACCTTTTGAAGCGGTCGATCCGGTTTCGGCAAACACCCTACAACAAGTGTTAAAAGAATATGTGAAGCGAGGGGGAACAGTAGTGTTATCTTCCCACGTGATGGCGACCGTGGAATCATTATGTACCCATGTGGCAGTGATTAATCAGGGTCGTATTCTGGTGTCCGGAACCACCGAAGAAGTCGCGGCAGGGCAAGACCTCAACTCGCGCTTCCTACAGTTGGTAGGGGGACATCAGCAATGCGAAGGAGACCTGTCATGGTTGGGACGCTAATCCGGTTAAACCTGCGTTTGCAAACCAAACAGTTCACTAAACAGTGGTGGCGAATAGTCCTCGGTGTCCTAGCTATCATCTACGTGGCATTTATATTACTTGGGGTGGCAATCGGCTTTTGGCAAGCAGGTCGCGCGGGGCTTACCGCTCCGATTCAAATCTATTACGCGCTGCTTATCGTCCTGATTTGGATGATGATGGTATCGGCATCGGTAGCTGGTGAACAAAGCCTGACCCCCCAGGCGTTAAGCCCCTATATCGGCCCTACCCGGCGCTCAGCCTACGGATTGCTCGCGGCTAATATCGTCAGTGTTTCCTCTTGTATAGTTTTCGTTATCTACGAGGTGTCGCTGGCGGGGTGGCTAGCTGCCGGTAGCCTTGGTGCGAGTGTGCTTACCGTTCTAAGTGGGCTGCTAGGGGTATTTTTGATTGCAGCGCTCACTCAGATATTGCAAACTCGGTTGGTGTCGCGATTAACTGCCAAGCGCGCTAGCTCTCGCCAGCTTTTTACCGGTATCGGTATGCTGGTGGTAATCGCTTTGGGATACTTGCTAGTGACTATGATTCAGCATTGGTTTGCCGATAGTGGTGGCGCAACCGCGTTTTTCCCGCTGCTGGTGCAAAAACTGACTGGAAGCACGGCGCAGATTTTTTGGTATTTCTTGGCACTTACTCCGCTTGCTCCTTTCCTGCTTGCTCCTTTCGTGATGGCTCACTTTTATTGGGGGCTGGCGCTCTCCCTCGCCTCTACCTGCTTTTATGGAGTTCTAATCTTGAGGGCGTGGCCGAAGGTTTTTGCGAATGCTCTAATGGGGCGGGGGCAGGTTTTAGCGGAAGTATCCGCTGCCAAGAACTTAGATGCGTCCTTTAACGAAAATGGTGAGGACGTCTGGAGGATTCCTCTGTTAGCTCGAGTGTTACCCCTGTCGCCGGTAGGGCAGATTCATTGGGCAAGAATAAGTTATTACCAGCGAAAAGACCCGCGCCAAATTATTTCCCTATCTTCGATACTGTATGTGGCAGTTATTTTTGGGATTATGTTGTGGGCAAACCATCCCTCGGGAGAAATGGTTTTTTGGGCGTTGAACGGAACTATTTTGCTGGTAGCGGTGACGGCCGCAACTGCGCTGCTGAATATGTGGTCCAATGATTCTTCCGCCTACTGGTATCAGATTATTGGCGGGGTTGCCGGTAAAACTGACAGAACCGTGCGTGTTGGGGTTCTTGCTAGCTATCAACTTCCGGTGATGCTGGCGATTACTTTGATTTTTGGTTTAGCGCTGAAAATGGACACCTCCGCGATTTTGAAATCTGTCTTTTTAGCCTGCTGCTACCTGTTAGTGGCTTTGGGCGCAGATTCTTTGATTTCTGCGGTGGTTACTATCCCCGGTCCGGCGCCGGGACAGTCGGCTCTGCGTAATAATTCGGGCGGAAGCGGAAAATCTATGCTGGCTGCCATGGCATCCTCAATGGCGGCGTTATTGCTGTGTGCTCTCCCTTCGGGATTAATTGTGTTGGTCTGCGTCCTTTTGGATACCTCTTGGGTTTCGCTCTTGATAGCTGCCCTCATTACCGCTGCGGTGCTGGTGGGGGGAATCTACGGCGGCGGAAAACTGTTAGAACGTTTCCAGGTGCGTAATCTACGCCGAGTGATGGCGTGGCCAAAACATATATATAGCGGGGAGTAAACTAATAACGCCCAGATAGGCGTGATTTGCCGCGTATAGGGTGACGAATTTTGGGTTAGTGCCTAAAAATTTTCGCGTAGTTTTCTGTCACTTTGGCATTAAAACTGGTGAGAAGCGCTAACAACCACCCTAAAAACTGACATAAATAGGGGTAAAAACCTTGTCTGTCGGCGGAGATGGAGGGATTCGAACCCTCGAGGGGCTATCCACCCCAACTCCCTTAGCAGGGGAGCGCACTAGGCCACTATGCGACATCTCCAATGTCAAAGCACCTCCATAGTTTAACGGACAGTAAGGGCGCGACCAAAAACATCGTGCGTGCATCTGGTCACTTGCCACCCGGTGTAACAGGTGTCCCAGCCGGCAAAGGACAGCGGTTCTGGCTGCAAAAATAGTTATTTTGATTCAAATGTCGCGTCCTCCCCTCGCTTCCAGGGTTTAAGACCCCTGGTGAGTGAAGAAGCCAAACTGCCTAACATGATGAACATGCACTGTGACCGCCAGCCGCCGGGTCAGCAACCGCCCGGAGATTCCGGAAACCCAGCTTCTCCAAAACGGTCAGCCTTAAAACAAGCGGCACGGCTGACCGGTCCGGTGGGCATGGGGTACCTGCCGCTGGGGATTGCATTCGGGGCATTCGCGGTTACCCAAGGATTCCCTGTATGGCTGACTATTTTATCGGCTGCCATTATCTATGCCGGCTCGATGGAGTTCACCGCGGTCTCCCTCATCCTCGGTGGTATCGACTTTTTCCAAATCGCTCTCACCACCCTGTTCGTAAATTTTCGCCACGTGTTTTATGGCTTGAGTTTCCCGCTACGCAAAATAAAATCTGCGCCCGCCCGCCTGTACGCAATCCACTCCCTAACCGATGAAGCCTACGCCCTCAACGCCTCCCACCTGACAGATAAGCGCCTAACCGGCCCGGTCGTCCTCTCTATCAATCTGCTCTGCCACCTGTACTGGCTAGGCGGGGTAACCGTGGGTGCCTTCGTGGGCAAAGCCTTGCCCTTCAACACCGATTTCCTAGGGTTCGCCCTGCCTGCGCTGTTTGTCACCCTGGCAATAGATGCCTATCGGCAAAGCGACTATCCACTCCTGGGGTTAGCCGCGCTAGCCTGCGGTTTAATCGGTGCCATCTGGTGCGGAAAATATATGCTTATCACCGCGCTTTCGCTGTTTACCGTGGTGGTTTTGCTGCATTGCGCCTGGGTAATGCGCCGCATTCCTTCCGGGAAAGAGGGTGCCTGAAATGAATCCTGAAACCTACCCTTACGCCCTGGGTGCTATTGCCGTAATCTGGGCAGTTACTTATGCTTTGCGGGCTTTCCCCTTTGTGGCACTGCGCGGAAAAGAAGAATCACCCCTGGTGCGCCTAATAGCTACCAGTATGCCGCTGGGAGTAATGGTGATCCTGGTGGTGTTTGCGCTGATGGACACCAATTTTTGCTCGCTAGCCTCCTGGGTACCGGCGGCTGGCGGAATCCTAGTTACCGCCGCCATCCACTTCAAATGGGCAAACGCAATGCTCTCTATCGTGGCAGGTGTCGCCACCTATTGGGTATTAGGGATGCTGCTGGCATGAGGGCGCGGCCGGAGTAAAACACCGGGGATAGCTCCCTAAAACCCGCTCCTTAACTCGTCCTCGCCTCCGCGGCTACGCTGAAAGCGTGGAAAGCTGCCGGAAGTAACTGAGGGTACTACGCTGAAAATACCGCAGGTTTTAGATTGCAAGGTTTGAGGAGGAAGATTTGTCGCGCACATTCACCTCCTTCAAATACCACAACTATCGGCTCTGGTGGATGTCCAATATCTTTGCTTCCACCGGTCTATGGATGCAGCGAGTCGCCCAAGACTGGGTAGTGCTGATGGTGCTCACCGAGCAATCCGGATTTGCAGTCGGGGTAGTCACCGCGTTGCAATTCCTGCCCCAATTGCTGCTGTCGATACCGGCAGGGATGGTGGCAGACCGCTTTAATCGGCGTCGCATAATCCAGATCTGTCAATGCATAGTCGCCCTTTGTGGGCTGATAACCGGGATTTTGCTGCTCACGGGAGTGGCCGCCCTCTGGCAAATCTATATATTTGCCCTGGTAACTGGAGTTGCAGACTGCCTAACCTCCCCGGCGCGGCAAGCCTTCGTCTCTGAACTGGTCAGCGGGGACGACCTGCCGAATGCGGTAGGTCTAAACTCCACCGCATTTAACTCGGCGCGCTTGATCGGACCAGGTCTCGCCGGGTTCATGATCGCCGGAATCGGTCCAGGCTGGGTTTTTATTGCCAACTGCGTGCTGTTTATCGTCCCGGTTCTGGGATTGGCGCTCATGGACACCAGCAAGCTTTTTAGCCGGGAAAAAACCTCCCACACCCAGGGGATGATGCGTGAAGGGCTCCGCTACGTGCAAAATCGTACCGACATTAAAGCCATCATCGCGATTCTTACGGTAGTGGGAGCCTTGGGGATGAACTTCCAGCTCACCCAAGCGGTCATGGCCACCCGAGTATTCGGGAAAGGTGCTGGTGAATACGGGCTACTAGGGTCGATTATGGCGATCGGCGCCCTGGCGGGAGCCCTACAAGCTGCCCGGCGCCGCCAGCCGCGAGTTTTCACCGTGGTGGTCTCAGCCGTCCTCTTTGGAATTTTAGAGGGCGCACTGGCGCTAGCTCCTACCTACGAAATCTTTGCCCTGTTGCTAATCCCCACCGGATTCGTGATGTTAGACCTGCTTACCAGCGCTAACGCCACTATCCAAGTTTCTACCGAGGAAGAAATCAGGGGGCGGGTACTGTCCATCTATTTCCTGTTTTTCCTGGGAACCACCCCGATTGGGGCGCCAATAATCGGCTGGGTAGCCGAACATTGGGGGCCGCGTTGGTCGCTAGGAGTCGGCGCCATAGCTTCGCTAGTGGTGGCGATAGTAGTGGGGCTTTGGCTGTGGCGGCATTGGAAAGTAGATGTCACTGTCCGCGCCTCCCGTCCCTTCCTAACTATTGAAGGGCCGCGCGAGCGGGCGATGCGACGCCGCACCGAGCGCGCCGAACGCCAGCGGATTATGGATAACCAGTCCCGCGACACCGGAACCTAAAGTAGATATCCCGGGGGTCGTCCTCCAGAGTGAGCCTAGCCAAAGCAGTTTTAAGCACAGCGAGGGGTGAAACTAACCCTGAACAGTGCCCCCGAGACGATTCGAACGTCCGACACCCGCTTTAGGAGAGCGGTGCTCTATCCCCTGAGCTACGAGGGCGCAAGGCGGCCGTCAGCGCCTCAGCCAGTCTAGGATAACACTGGTTAATCAGGCTTAAAACTACAGTGGTAGTCACCTCGGGTTTCCCAGGTAGTGATTATTATCGTTTTCGCCCTCTCAGGGCATGGCAACCAGGGCAAACCCCTTAGGTCTCGTATGCTGGCATCGTGAGCTATAACCCGGAAACAGAGATGAACTCAAGCGAGAGTACCAATCAGGCTTTGGCGATGGAAGAAGCACCTGCTAGCAGCGGTAAACAGCTAGTGGAGGCGGCACTGAGTAACTGGAGTGCCAACCTGGAGCGCACTATTGCCGAAGAAACCGCCTCGGCCTACCTGGAACTATCTGCTGCCCACCCCGGTGGTTTGGCACAGCTTTACGGAGGGCGCCCCACCCGCCTATCCAACCTGGTACGGGAACCGCGCGCCCTATCGCATTGCCGGATTCGGGCGCGGGAAGTACTCTCTGCCTCCCGAGATCGTGAAGCCCGTTACGGCAGTGGACCGGTTTACCTGGCGATTGGGACAGCTTCTTGGCGGCAGGGAGGAACCCTGGGAGCCGCTTGGGATCGGGCAGCTAACCAAGCCGCGTCCTCGGTAACGAAAATATCGGCGACTGCTGCCTCGGCGCTAAGCACAGAAAATAACGCTACTAACAGTGAAAATACTTCCGAAGATGCGGGTGAAAATAGCGCCGTCTACGATATTGAAAAAGTTCATGCCAGTGAGCCCCGCACCATCACCGGACCGGCGTTGCTATGCCCGGTGGAACTTTCGCTGACTGCAGATGAAGACGTGCTGCTTACCCTAGATAATGTGGTCGAAGTGTGGCCGCCGCTAGAAGCGGCACTGCGGGAAAAAGGGGAACAGGCAGAAATTGTTTCCATTCTGCAAGGGCTGCAGGCAGATGAGGCTTTCAGCCCCACCAATGCCCTGCACGAGTTGCGGCGCCTGGGGATGATACATCTTTTGGGATTTGATCTTTACGATTCGCTCACTGTGGGGCAATACTTACATCCCTTATCTAACCTGGTAAAAGACTATGCGCTCAATAAAGAATTATTGGCTCAATCGCAGGTAACTGCGGCACTTTGCGGAGATGTAGAGGCCGCCGGGGCGGTACTATCCCCCCTGCCGGAACCGGTTTTAAGCGACCGTGACCCCGTGGCAGAACATGGGGTGGGTGACCTTGACCCCGCGCAGCATAACATCCTAGATGCGGTGGCATCCGGGGCGAACCTGCTGCTAGATGCACCACCGGAATCTGAAATCACCTCCACAGTGACCGCGATTCTCGCGGATGCTGCCAGTGCGGGGCGCACTATCGCCTATGTGCCGGGGGCGCGGCGCCGCCTACAGCAAGTACTCTCTGCCCTGGACCGCTTGGGTTTAGAAGGGCTCACCCTGGATTTATCGGATCGTAGCCGTTGGAACGATGTAGTACCCGCCAAGCTGCTGGAATCCTTAAACTCCCCGATAGAATCGATTGAAGCGGAAGAAGCTGAAGCCACCAATAAAATGCGCCACGAGCTGACCCAAGTGCGCTCCCAACTGGGCGGATATATGGAACAGCTGCACCGTAAACGTGACCCTTGGCAGGTATCTGCCTATGATGCCCTACAGGTATTGGCAGATTTAACCTCCATGAAACCAGGGCCGCGTACCAAAGTACGTTTCGACCTGGAAACTTTGCATCATATCGCCGCGGATGGAGCCAAACGTGCCCAAGAACTACTCGCGGAAGCAGAAAAAGAAGGGATTTTCGCGCAGACGCGAGCAACCAACCCTTGGTATTCGGTGGTAGTTTCTTCCCCCGAAATGGTTGATACCGCTGTTGAGGGTGTTTCCCAACTAGCCGGGCGCACCTTACCGCAGGTGCGGGCAGATATTGATCGCGCCCAAAAAGAAACCGGGCTGCGCCGCGCCACCACCCTCAACCAGTGGCATGACCAGCTGCGGATGCTAGATGGTTTGCGTGAAGCCATGGACGTGTTTAAGCCCCAGATTTTTGAGCGTTCCGCCGCCGATATGGTGATTGCTACCGCCACTAAGAAATGGCGCCAAGAGCGCGCCCTCAATATGAAAAATTCTCAGCGGCGCCACCTGATTAAACAGGCGAAAGACCTGGTGCGTCCCGGACGCAGGGTAGAGGATCTGCATCGTGAACTAATCCGGGTGCAGCAGCAGCGCCGCATTTGGCGCGAATACTCTCCCGGCGGAGGCTGGCCGGTTCTGCCTGGGCGCTTAGACCAGATGCAAAAAGCCGAGGAAGCGCTACGCAGCCATATATCGCGTTTGCAACCGTTCTTCTCTACCGGTTTCGGGGATTTCGCAGAAATGCCGCTTGATGACCTAGCCAGCTTGATGGATAGCCTCTCTGCAGACGAGAAGGGCGCGGAGCGGCTACCACAACGGGTATCCCTGCTAAAAGAACTTCACGACTTAGGGCTGGATGAACTAGTCAATGACCTGCGTGAAAGGCGAGTTTCCCGCGAGTTACTGCGCACAGAACTAGACCTGGCCTGGTGGGCATCGGCACTGGCAGAAATGCTGCGTCTAGATGACCGGCTGGCTCATTTTGACGGGGAACGTTTGCGGGAACTGTCTACGCGACTGCGCCAACTTGACCTGCAACAAGTGAACTCTTTGGCAGGGCAAGTATTGCGACAGGTGCGCCGGCAGATAGCGAAACTGGTTGATTCCCAAAGCGAAACTGTTTCTGACCTGGAGCACGTGTTAACCGAGGCGCGCACGGATTTGCCGGAAGTTATCGGGCAGTTCCCGATTGTCGAGCGGATGCGTCCTATTCGCATGATTCCCCCGGTGTTGGTACCTCAGATTCTGGGGAATGATCACCCCGTAGATTTACTGGTGTTGGACGGGGTAGAAAATGCGGATTTGGCAGAAGTGATTCCCGCGATTGCCCGGGCGGAACAAGTGGTAGTGGTAGGGGATGTGCGCCGCAGCGAACAGGGAACCATCTCCGATTTTGCCGGGATATTCCCGCAATTGACCGCGCCCCCTACCCGCTCACGGGTTAATGAATGGGTGGCGGCATTCCTGGCAGACCACGATTACGGTCGGGACGTGATGCCGGTGACCGTGCCGCGTCCCTCGCGTCCAGTAACTTTGACCGTGGTCGATGGGCGGGGAATGCCTGCACCGGGAGCCCAATGCGTAGAAACTTCTTCTCAAGAGGTTGAGGAGGTAGTGCGGCAAGTTTGTTTACATGCGGAACTGCAACCGAAAGATTCTCTAGGAGTGGTGGCGTTAACCGTAAAGCATGCCCAGCGAATCAGTGCCGCGATTATGAGCGAAGTTGCTCGCAACCCCAAGTTAGATAAATTCTTAGGGCGCAACCAGGAAGAACCTTTCGTAATCGTAGATGCGGCAGGTGCAGCTGGTTTACGCCGCGACCACGTGATTTTATCGGTGGGATTTGCGAAAACCCCTCACGGGCAGGTGCTACATGACTTCGGAGTAATCTCTGCGATGGAAGGCACAGCGTTGCTGGTAGACGCGGTTTCGATGGTGCGTAAAGAACTGTCTTTGATTTCTTCTATGGCTCCTGAGGCTATTGATCCGCAGCGGCTACACACCGCGGGATCCAGAATGCTCTACGATTTGCTACAAGCCGCGCGCGCTCAGGCGCAGACCGTGGGACCGGTACAGGCGGCACAGGCCATGGACGAGGAAGAATCGCAACCCGATCGCCTCCTGCTTGACCTGGCGGAACGTCTCTACTCGGTAGGATTAACCGTGATTCCTAACCTGGGACCCAAGAACGGGATGCGGATACCGCTAGCGATTGGACACCCCGACTATCCAGACGAACTGCTGGTGGCGGTGCTGACCGATAACCCCGATTACGTGGCCGAAAAATCTTTGCGGCGGCGCGAACGGCATTGGCCTGACCGCCTCAAAGAATACGGCTGGGTAGTCAGTGTAGTGTATTCCACCGCGGTTTTCATGGATCCCGCCGCGCAGGCACAGCGCCTACTTGACCTGGTGGTGGACGTGGTTGAAGAACGTAAGAAAGCGCAGGCAAGACGCGAGGCAGCGGCAGCTCCCGCCCCTGCTCCCGAGCCGGCTGCATCTCCGCTTCCAGCCAGTTCACCGGCGCCGCAAGCAGCTATTAGCGAGAAAGACCGTCCCGCATCTCGTCCGCGACTATCTCGGGGACTGCCACTTACCGCCTACGGTGATGATCAGCTAGATGACCTGCTCGCTTGGATTCGTTCTGATGGTAAAAAACGTAGCGTAGAGGAAGAAGTGGATTTACTTTTTGGCGAGTTAGGGCTGCTCCGTAGGGATACCCAGGTAGAAACGATTCTGAAGAACGTAGTTACCCGGAATCATTAACCATGAAACATCCTGCGGCGCGTAGCTATTCCGAGGTGGATTTGCAGCGCATCCAGGAAGGTAAACCCACTTCCTGGCAGGAAAGCGCAGATCCAAGCCCGGAAAAGTTCGCGCGCCCAAGTGACGAGCAAACCCGCCCCGAGGTGGATTACCTATCCGAACTCCCTCCCCACTGGCGCGAACATAATCAGTAGCCCTCATTTAGATTTTCTTCGCTTAAGCCGGGGCGCGCGGGGGAGAAGTTTTTCCTCCTGCCCAAAAATTTGGAAAACGTAGCGGCGTTTTCCAAATTTTGCGCCCACCTAGCCTGCTCGGATAAAACTTCTCCCCCACGCAAGGGTCGCGGCCGGTAAAAGATACGAGAGGGGCTTGACCGGCGAAGCCGGTCACGGGGTCCCCGGAGTGCTTTTACCGAGCCAGACCCGTGACGAGGTTAGCTGTTTTGGGAGGCGGATTTTTCGGATTGCAGCAGGTCGCGGATTTCGGTCAGCAGTTCTACCTGGGGATCTGCCTCGGGTTCTTCTTCCTCCTCGTCGGTCTTATCTTTAGCGTCGCGCACGCGCATCAGCTTATTCATCGGTACGATAATGCAGGTATAAATCGCTAGTGCTACCAGCAGGAAGTTCACTAGGGCGGTGATAATTGCGCCCGGCTGCACAGTAGCGCTGCCCAGGTGGAACTCTAAAACGTTATCGAAGTTGGGTTTGCCCACCAATCCGGCGATTAGCGGGTTGATGAACTTTTCTACGATGGCGGTTACTACTGCCCCGAAAGCTGCACCGATAACTACTCCGACTGCCAAGTCAATGGCGTTTCCCCGGGAAATAAACTCTTTGAATCCGGCAATGAAACCAGTTTTTTCTGTACTCATTAATCCTCTTTTAGTAGGTTTTAGCCTGTCCTGGCCAATTGTAGCGGTTCCGTCTTACTGGCTTGCACTAGCAGCGGTGCCTGCGCGGCGTTCACTGCCACCTCGATAGTGGCTGCCTTTTGTCCCCCAGTTAGCGAGCCACTGGCGGCACTTACCGATAACACTCGGGCGGTAACCTGTGCGGCAAGTCCCTTATTTCCCGCCAATTTGTTTTCTGCCTCGGGGCTACTTTCTGGAGAAGTTTCACCCGTAACAGCGTTTTCATTGTCTGAAGATGTTGATTGATTTTCAGCAGAGGTAGCGAGGAAGAAGATCACTTCATCGCCGGCGCTGGCCAAACCCTGATCGCTTTCTCGTAGCGGCAACGCCAATATCACTTGACCTTTATAGGATTGTCGTGCAAACGGGGAGGAAGAAAATAACGCCGGGAATAGGGTAGTTCCGGCAGCAATCGGTACTGCGGTTCGTTGCCCCACTACTTGGGAAACTTTCTGATACGCCCGGGGAGGTAGCGCCGCCACCGGAACCGCTTTAACTGCCACTTGCTCAGCGGTAATAACCGTTCCGGGGGCTATGGTGGTGGCAGATACGATCATCGGTTTGCTGGCAACTTGGGGTAGCACTAAACGCAGCAAATTGATTATTACTGCCACCGCGGCAGCTAGGGCAATGGTGCGCCGCCAGCGCCAGAGAAACTCTCGCATACCCCGATTTATCTCAGCTTTCTGAGTGGCAAGAAAAGCCCAGATAATCCGCCGGAAAACATGTCGGTTATTGCCCCTTGGGGACAGCACAGCGTTATCTGCAAGAACTGTTAAACGCAGGGGTATAGCTGCCGGATGGAACCGGGTAACCCGGGGAGACAAGATTCCCGAACCGAGCCGCCGCAGCCTGCCCTTTCAGGGACAATATAGTCCTGTCGGTCCTCGTCCATCGCCTCCGGTATCGACCTGGGCTAGTCGCTACCTAGTTTTTGTAGACGCCCTTCCGAGGTCAATACCTGGTCAACTAGCTGGTCGTGTGGCTCCCGGGGCAGCGTTCCCGCCTGTAGTACCTCCCACTCGTGTACCAGGGCAATCAGCTCGGGATGAGGGAAACAAGTCGGGCCGCAATGGGCTAAGGTCTGGTCGTACCAACCGGCTCCCCGCCCGAGACGCACTCCCGTCCTATCCACCGCCAAGGCAGGTAAGAAAATAATTTTTAGCCCTATTTTCGCCAGCTCATCGCAGCGTATTTCCCTAGATAACAGGGGAGGGTGCGGGTTGAAACGACGGTAAAGCGCACGTGTGTGTTGCGCTGGATCCAGTTCCCCCCAACGTGACTGTTCCAGACCGCAAGGAACCATCAGTTTCAAACCAGCCGCCAGAATGGTTTCGTTAAGTAAGAAAGTAGGAACTTCAGTGTCGAAAGAAAGGTAACTAGCTACTACCTCGCCAGGCTTTAAGGAATCCAAAAGTGGCTTCGCTGCCGCCAAGACTTGCGTTTCTGCCTGGTGGCGTTGCGCGGCTGAAAATGACAGGCGGCGGCGATCCAAAAACTTTTTTCGCAGCGCCCGTTTGCTAGTCACTAAATCCATGAATCAATGATAGACGTTTATGCGTTTGCCTCCATTCGGCTTTTCGCCGTCGAGGCGCGGGCGTGGGCAGGTAACCTGGAAACAGTACTAGACCTCAGGAGGGCGAATGCGCACTGTTGCGGAACATTTGAATACTTGTCTGTCCCTAGTGGCACCGCTAGAACCGCTAGACGTGCTGCTACCGGATGCGGTGGGGTGTGTCCTGGCCGAGGACGTGAGTGCACCTTTCGATTTGCCGGTCACCGACCAGGCAACTTTGGATGGATATGCGGTTCGTTCCCGAGATATCGGGGGTGCCGGAAAAATGCGTCAGGTCTACCTGGACGTTATTGCCGAGGTGAAAGCGGGGGACGCGGAACCTTGCGCCCTGGTGGAAAATAGCGCGGTCCGGATTGCCTCGGGTGCTCCCTTACCGGTGGGAGCAGATACCGTGGTTCCCCTAGAGGAAACCGATCAAGGCGGTGTTCGGGTGCAGATTCTGTCTGCTCCGGCAAAGGGTAGGAATATTTTACGTCGTGGACAAGATGTAAGCGCCGGTACCGTGATTTTGCGTGCGGGTTCACGCATTGGCTCGCGGCAAGTGGCGCTGCTGGCGGGAGTGGGGCGTCTGCGGGTGACGGTGCGTCCTCGTCCTCGGGTAGTAATTTTGTCAATCGGGGACGAACTGATTGAGCCGGGTGAAGCAATACGAGCCGGGGCAGTTTTTGATGCGAATGGACACGCGCTTTCCTCGGCAGTGGAAGATGCGCGGGCAGATACTTTCCGGGTGGCGGCGGTTCCTGATGAACACAGGGCGCTTTCTGAAACTATAGAGGATCAGCTGGTAAGGGCAGATATTATTATCACCACCGGTGGTCTTTCTTATGGTAGTGCCGACACGGTTAAAGAGGTGCTAGCTCCCCTGGGAACCGCGCGTTTTGACAATGTGGCAATGACTCCCGGCAAACAACTCGGTTACGGCACCGTCGGGGAAGGCACCCCAATTTTTTGTCTCCCCGGAAATCCGGTAGCTGCCCAAATCAGTTACGAGATTTTCGTGCGTCCCTGCCTGCGACACCTGGCGGGTTGGGAAGAGCTGTATCGACCTTCGCTGCGGGCGCGAGTAGATCGCGGGTGGCGTTCTCCGGTGGGCAGACGCCAGTTTGTGCCGGTGAAAATCGTGGGCGCGCCGGATAGTGGTTACCGGGCGCGCCTGACTGGGGAACCGGAAGACCTGTTGCTTTCCAATATGGCCAGGGCAAACGCGCTGGCGGTTATTCCCGAAGCGGTAACCTCGGTTTCCGAGGGCGACTATTTCCATTGCATGGTGCTAGATTAGGGCGCTGTTTTGGTTTCTGAGCGAACTACTTTTCGTCTGCGTGCGCGTTTCCGTGCGCAGCTAGATGATCCGGTAGGCCTCGGTCTGATAAAACCGGGGAATCCACCAATAAAACAGCTATTGGTTCAGGAGATGAATGCCCGGGATCATCGTTTAGCTGCGCAGGTGCGAGCCGATAATCACAGTTGGTTGGAACCTTGGGAGGCGGGTGCCGCTCCGGGGTATCGAAGTGAAAATATGGAGTTGCGGGCTTTTATTAAGCGGAGCGCCCGCCTAGCGCGGAAAGGACGCTACTATTCCTTCGCTGTTTGGGTTGATGGGCAGCTAGTGGGGCAGATAAGTATTGGCGATATTGCCCTGGGAGCTTCACATTCTGGGAACCTGGGGTATTGGGTTGCCGAAGAATATAGCGGTCGAGGAATAATCACTACCGCGGTGGCGATGGTGTTGGATTTATGCCTGGGGGCGCCATATTTGCACCGGGTAGAGATTAATCTGCGTCCTGAAAATAAAGCTTCGCGCCGGGTAGTAGAAAAGTTGGGGCTGCGTTTTGAGGGACGCAAACGCAATTTCTATTTTATTGCCGGACAATGGGCTGACCATTTGGGGTATGCCGCTACTGCCGAAGAAATGCCCGAGGGTGGATACCTGGAGCAGCTAAGGGGGCGGGCGCGGCTAAAAGAGGGGGAGTCCCGAAGTTTACCTGCTGAGGACGAGGGCTAAACCTTCTTGCAGCCGGTCGCTAATTGCGTGATAGGAAACTGCGTGAGATTGCTTAAACAATAGGTTTCTTTCGCGGGTAGCTGCGAGCCAAAATAAAGAAAAAATGTGGCTATTGGTGCATTTGTTACGAATGTTGCATTTTGCTAAAAATTTCATAACATTCCCTGCTCAACACGCCTTTACGGTGAGAGAATCCGGCAGATAAATATCCTATTTTTGATATGTGGAGTTTATTGGATTGGCCTTACCGATTTTGGTATTGATTCTCGGGGGAATATATCTTCCCCTGTTGATTGATACCAAACGCCGGCAAGCTCATTCCCATGGCGATGACCGCTTCAGCGCGAACTTGCGGGTGTTGGACACCCAGTCACGTCCGGAAAAACGGCAGCGTTACAGCGTAAACCCCCCAGTCTTAGGAGGAACTATGCAGCGACCAGTAGCACCAGCTCAGCGTGACCACAGTGAACTGATGGCCGCGAAGATTACCCGGGCTCAGCAGATACAGCGGCGGGCGCAGGCGGCCCGCCGCCGCCTCACCCTGCTAACTGTACAGTTTGCGGTAGCGATTGTGCTGGTAGCGGCAGCGGCGGTGAACTCCTTTTCCTGGTTATGGACTTTGATTCCAGTTGCTACGATGGGTGCTACCTTGTTCCTGGGGGCGCGCGCCGCCCAGGCAGGTAGAGAAAACGACCAACGCGCCCTGGAACGTATCCACGCGCTTGAAACTCGCCCCGCCAAGGGACACCGCATGAGCGAAAGCGAAAAGAAATATGCGCAGCTCAGCGCGAAAGCGGAAACGGATGCAAAATCGCAGGTGGATGTGGCAGCTAAAACCGAAAGCGATAGCGTAAAATCCGCAGAACAGCCAGCAAAGACCGAAACTTCTACTGCCGATACTGCCGAGGTTGTCGCAAAGCAGCAGGCAAGTGAAAACTGGGGACAGTCCGCTCTGGGCAAACTGGCGGCAGCTGCTCGCCGCGCCGCGAATTTCCGGGAATATTTTGTACGCGGTGAGGACGAAGTGGCCGATAAAGTCGCTGATGAAGCCAGTGAAGTTGTCTGCGAAACTAAACTCGCTAGCAAAGATGACAACACCGAAAACATAGCCGATATTGCAGCGCCGACCGCCGCAACCAGCGAAGAAACTGAGGCCAAGGAATCGCCGGTAGTAGCGCCGGTGGCGGCAGACTCAAATACGGAAATCAAAGCCGCAGCCCCAACGGAAATCGTGGTTGATAAATCAGAGCCAGAGCCGGTAAAAAGCGCTGCGGTCAGCGAGAAAGAAAGCCGCGAGGATGAGCGCGGATGGACTCCCACGCCCATGCCAAAACCGATTTACGCCCTCAAACCGCGCTTGGCACGCCGCGATGTAGACGCCTCCGAGCTGCTGGCAGAGCATTTAGCAACGCGGGGGAGCGCTCCCTACCGTCCTTCGCGTCCGCATCCGCATACCGAAGAATCTTTGACTACCGCCCAGCTGGTGGCGCAAAGTAAACCGGTAGATGTGGAAGCTATTCTAAATACCCGGCGGATTGCCAACTAAGAACTGGCAGGCACAAGCCTTAACGGCAATCGCGTGCGCCGAAAACATCGGTGCCGATTCGCACCATAGTTGCGCCCTCGCTAATCGCGATTTCTAAATCCTGGGACATTCCCATCGACAGCTCGCGGGCATCCTGCCCGCGTCCTCCGGTAGCAACCGTGCAATCCCGTAGCTCCCGCAAAATTCGGAAAGATTCACGAATCCGCTGTTCATCAGGGCTAAGCGCCCCAATAGTCATAAATCCCCGCAAGCTGAGCTGCTCCATTTGTAGCACTTGCTGGGTTAACTCCCAGGCCTCCTCGGGGTTTATTCCCTCTTTGGAGGCTTCGCGCGAACAGTTCACTTCGATAAAGCAAGGCAGAACCCGCCCGGGATAGTTCGCCTCTAGGCGGCGCACTAAACGCTGGGCAGTTTTAAGAGAATCTACCGTTTCGACCAGGTCACAGACCTTGAGGGCGGCAGTGATTTTATTGCCCTGCAGGCGACCAATAATATGAACTTCCGCCCCCAGATCTGCTGCTCGCACCGCCTCATTGGTAGCTTGTGCTTCCTGGACATGGTTATGTCCCAGCACCACCGGCAGACCGCGTTTTTTCAGCTCCTTAGCAGCCGCAATAATCTGCTCGCTGGTGCGAGTCTTGACTGCCAACTCTAAAGTAACTTCACTGCGCGCCCGTCCGGCCTGCTCACAGGCTTTAGTGATCCGCTGGTCTACTTGCTCAATCCCGGTTGCGATATCCATAACTCCCACTCTAGTGGGCGTGGCAAATATAGAAAGTTCTGTGGGTAGCGCCCTAAGTGATATCTCCGTAAGTCACCAGGTAAGGTTGTAGCTCCCCGCTCGCGTCAGTTTTCGAGATATCTAGGGCAAATAACATTCGCCATTCCCATAGCCCGCTGCCATCATCCACTTCTTGCAGCAACGCCCAAACCTTCCTGCCGTCCAGTAAATCGCTATCGGGATCAAGGTAGCGAGACAGCAGCTCCCGCGCCTGTTCGCCCTCGCTAATTACCGCATGAGTGCTAGAACGGGCTCCTTGATCCAAAGTCAGGTCATCATAGCGTTCCCAATAGTCATCCAGCAGAGCCTCGCAATCCTCATCCGACCAGGCATTCCCATCGGCGTGTAAATCTTGGCAAGCCGCAAGCCGCGGCAGGCTATCGAAGGCTATGGCTTCTACGCGCTGCCAGGCGGCATTGCGGAACTGGCGGCGCAAAGCGAAAGGATTAGCACTGGGTAGCTGGTTTTCTCCGCTCCCAAAGGCGGGTTCTTCCTCGGCATCCTCCGCGAGGCTTTCCCGGCGTTTCCCGCTGGCCAGCGCCTCCCACTCGTCGAGCAGCGAGGAATCCACACCCTTAACTGTGTTCCCCAGCCAAATTAATAGCTGGTCGAAGTCCTCATTCCGCTTCTCCGGCGGCACGATTTGCCCCAAGGCGCGATAGGCGTCGGTCAGGTAGCGCAGCACTACCCCTTCACTGCGGGCAAGCTCGAAACGGGAAATGAACTGGGTAAAAGTTAGGGTATTTTCTACCAGGTAACGCACCACCGATTTAGGGGAGGGCTCAGAGCCATAAACCCAAGGATTAGAGTGCGCGAAAGTCTTAAACGCGCCGGCAATCAGTTCTTTCAGAGGCTGCGGCCAGGTGGTTTCCTCTAATATCTCCTGACGCTGGTTATATTCCACGCCCTCGGAACGCAGCTTTTGATACACCTGGTCACGCTGGGCTTTTTGCTGAGCAATCAACACCTGGCGGGGATCCTCTAAAACCGATTCCACAATCGAAACTAAATCTAGGGCGTAATCGGGGCTATCAGGATCTAGTAAATCCAAAGCAGCCAGGGCGAAAGGAGATAGCGGCTGGTTAAGGGCAAAATCTTCCGGCAAATCATGGGTGAGCACTAGGCGCCCGCGGCTACCTGCCTTTTCAGCAGGTAAATGCCGAACCACTTCCGCCTGTTTTAATGAGGAATAAACCTGCCCTAAGCGGCGCAAATGCGGATTCGAATTTTGCGGAGCGTCATGGTTATTGCGTGCCAGCCACAGCAAATGTTCCCCGGCGTCGCGCTCACCGGAAAGCACATTAAGCGCCAAGGAGTGGTCAATCCGGAAATGGGAGCGCAGTGGCTCCGGCTGAGCGGCAACCAGGCGTTCAAAAGTAGACCGCCCCCAGGAAATCTTCGGCTTTTGGCTATTTGTCGCCGGCGCGCCCTTGCGTTTTTGCCCCTTCGCCGCCAACTTCTTGGTCTCAATTACTTCGGGCGGTGCCTGCACCACCACAAACCCCATAGTGTCGAACCCGGCGCGCCCGGCTCTCCCGGCAATCTGGTGAAACTCCCGAGCCGACAGGTGGCGCTGGCGACGCCCATCAAACTTGACTAGGGAAGTGAACACCACAGTCCGGATAGGAACATTTATCCCCACCCCTAAAGTGTCCGTCCCGCAAATAACCACCAGCAGCCCCTGCTGAGCCAGCTGCTCCACCAATAGGCGGTATCGCGGCAGCATGCCCGCGTGATGCACCCCCACCCCCAGGCGCAAAAGGCGCGACAGGGTTTGGCCGAATCCCTTGGTGAAATGCACTCCCTTTAACTGGGCAGCAATTTTTTCGCGTTTTTCGCGGTCCAGCAGATTAGCAGACGCCAAGCCGGCGGCGGTTTTGACCGCCTCATTTTGCGCAAAATGCACCAGGTAAATCGGCCAGCGTCCCGCCTTCACCAGGCTTTCTAGCAGGTACTGGGAGTCGTCCTCGCTATATTCCATTTCCAGCGGCACCGGGCGGGAGGCTCCGTCAACGAGCGCCACTTCCCGCCCGCTGCGCGCCTTCAAGTCCCGGATGAAAAAATCAACGTTTCCCAAGGTCGCCGACATTAACACAAACTGAACTTTTGGCAGTTCCAGCAGCGGGACCTGCCAAGCCCAACCGCGGTCCGGGTCGCCGTAAAAGTGGAATTCATCCATGATGACTACCCCGGCATCTAGTTCGGCACCATCACGCAGTGACTGGTTGGCCAAGATTTCCGCGGTGCAGCAAATAATCGGGGCTTCCGCATTTAGAGAAATATCGCCGGTAATCATTCCCACATTGCGGGCTCCAAACAGCTCTACTAGGTCAAAGAATTTCTCCGACACCAGGGCTTTTATGGGGGCGGTGTAGTAGGAGCGTTGGTCTTTTGCCAGTGCCGCCAAATGTCCTGCTAAGGCGATCATGGATTTTCCCGAACCAGTAGGAGTCGCGGCAATCACGTGGTGACCGGCAAAAATTTCAGTAGCGGCTTCCTCTTGATGGGGGTATAACGCTCGACGGGTAGAGGTCGCCCAATTGCTGAACCCTGCGAGGACCTCTAAGGGGTCATCTAATTTCCCCGCGTCCTCTAAATCGTCCAGCAGCTGATTTAGGGGGGAAATACTCATGCGGCTATTCTAACCGGCTTCCGCAGTGTGGACACGTTTGCATTAAAAGCCCCTCCCAGACTGTTCTAAGAGGGACGTCCAAAACAGTTTTGGGCGCCTGAAAGGACAAAAATAACGTGGATCAAGCCGCCGCAATCGTCAAGCAAATAGCCGATGCTATCGCCCTCTACGCCGAAATCTGGATTCTGATCGGCCTGGGGATTTTCTACACGGTAGTTACCCGGGGAGTGCAATTCCGTTTCTTCCGCCATATGTGGCAAGTAGTTTTCGCTTCTCGGCAGGGCTCGCACGGAGGAATCTCCTCCTTCCAGGCTTTCACTATTTCCCTAGCGGCTCGGGTAGGGGTAGGCAACGTGTTCGGAGTGGCGGCCGCGCTAATCATCGGCGGTCCCGGCGCGATTTTCTGGATGTGGATAGTGGCGCTAGTAGGGATGGCCACCTCCTTTATGGAATCTACCCTGGCGCAGCTCTTCAAGGTCAGGAACGAGGACGGTACTTTCCGCGGAGGTCCGGCCTACTATATGTGGTTGGGGCTGCGCAAACGTTGGTTTGGTTCCATCTTTGCAATCATCGCTATTATCACCTGCGGTTTCGTAATCACTTCGGTGCAGTCCAATGCGATTGCCGGCTCGATTATGACCACCCTCGGCACTACTGAAGCCCAACAGGGCACCCATTCGGCCATAATCGCGGTAATCCTGTTCGTTTTCGCAGCTCCGATTATTTTAGGAGGAATTCGTTCGGTGGCACGGGTAACCGAATGGATGGCTCCGATTATGGCGGTGGTTTACGTGATTATCGCGGCGATTATCCTGGTCATGAATATCGGGCAGATTCCCGCGATTCTGGCGTTAATCGTGAAAAGCGCGTTCACCGGCGGGGCGCTTGGAGGCGGAATCGGTGGGGGAATCTTCGCTGCCCTGATCAACGGGGTGCAGCGCGGCCTCTTTTCTAACGAGGCCGGGCAGGGGACTGCCCCCAATGCGGCCGCCACTGCTACAGTTTCTCACCCGGTGCGCCAAGGGCTCATCCAATCGCTAGGAGTTTTTGTAGACACCATTATCGTATGTTCCGCGACTGCCATCATTATTTTGAGCGCCCCCAAAACGGTGCTGACCGGTACCGATCCCTCTCAGGCAGCCTCTTTGACTACGGTGGCGGTAGCCTCCCAGTTAGGGGATTGGTCAACCTACCTGATGCTGTTGATTATCTCGGTGCTGGCGTTCTCTTCGATTATTGCCGCCTATGTTTACTCCGATGTAAACATGTCTTTTGTTACCACTAAGCCCTGGGCATCTTGGTTGGTGCGGATAGTCTCGGTGGCTTCGGTGGTGTTGGGGGCAGTGGTTTCCCTGCCGCTGGTGTGGAACGCAGTGGATATTGCCATGGCGGTTATGACCATTACTAACCTGATTGCGATTACCCTGCTTTGGAAGTGGGCAGTAGGCGCCTTAAAGGATTACTCTGCATCGCGGCGGCGGGACAAGAACGGGGTGCCGGTGTTCGTAGCTAAGGACAATCCCTATCTACCCGGGAAACTACCCACCGAAGTTTGGGATAATCCGACTGGTCAAACCGTTTCAGTAGCCAAAGCATAGGTGTGTGCGCCAATCAGAAAATTAGGTGACTCATTTTTCAGGTTTTCGCGTATTCGAAACCCTAGGGCAAAATAGGGGCTATGGAACAGACCCCAACAACAGTCCATTCAGAGTTCACCCGTCTTGATTATCTGAAAGCCTGGGCGGTACATGCTTTTACTGCCTCGGCAGTAATCTGGGCAGGATGCGCGGTGCTAGCTTTGATGCGCCACGACTATCTGCAGATGTGGGGCTGGCTGGCGATTAGTTTGATTGTTGATGGTTTAGACGGCACCTTGGCGCGGCGTTACCGAGTAAAAGAGGTGGTTCCCTGGTTCGATGGATCCGCCCTCGATTTAATAGTTGATTACTTGACCTGGACGTTTATTCCCGCCATTTTCATGTCGCAAACCTTAGTTTTCGCCCCGGGAACTCCTGGTAAGGGGATAGACCTAGTGGTGACGGAAGTGCTGATGGTAGCGGTTTGTGCGTCCTCTATGTTCTGTTATTGCAACAAGAAAGCCAAAAGTTCCGATAACTATTTCGTAGGGTTCCCCGCTGCCTGGAATATCGTAATCCTCTATCTGTACCTGGTGGCGCTGCCCTGGTGGTTCAACCTGACAATCGTGCTGCTGTTTATTGTGTTAACACTTTCTCCGCTTACTTTCTGCCACCCCTTCCGGGTGGAAAAACTGCGCTGGCTCAATATCTTGTCGGTAGTTATCTGGCTGGCCTGCATTGTATGGCTCACCATTTATTTCCCGGAGCGCAACCCGCTGGTCTGGTGGGCATGGTGGATTAGCGGCATTTACTTTATTGGCAACGGAGTGGTGCGCACTTTCGTAGGTCCCCAAGCTCCGCTTAAAAAAGTAGCTAGCTGAACCGCTAGTGCCGCTACCGCGGTTTTAACAGGAAGTTTACGAGGTAACGTTCCCGTAAGTATTTGGTGCCTTCCACCAAGAAACCGGAAATAATAAATAAAATGACGATTACTATCACATAAGTGGGATAGTCCCTGCCGGTCATCGCAAAATACACGTAGGGGGCGGCGAAAGTAATCGCGGTAGTAAAGGTGCCTACCATCCGTACCCAGCGGCGTTTGGCAGTAAACATGGCCAGCACCCCCCAGGTGTAGGGGATGGCGGTAGCAATATCCATAGTCCACAGCACCAGCAGGGAACCGTGAAACTCTTTCACCAGGCTCACCGGCAGAACCCGCAAACTGGAATAGGTGATAACCACCAGATAGGCCAGCACTTTAGGGTCGGTACACCATTTCACCAGGCGGGAGCGGTGGGTTTGGGTAATCCCGCACGCTTTAAGCGCTCCCGAAAGTTCCGGAGGTAGGCGGGTGGCATCGATTCCCAGGAATGCTTGCCGGATGCGCTGCCTAGTGTTTTCACTCAGGTCTTCCCAGCGGTCAATGATTGCTCCTACCAGGTTGCGCGGATCTAGCATCCAGGGACGTGCCGGATCGCTTTCCCGCTCAGCAGAGGGAATCGCCCCTACGAGACGTTTGCGATATTCCATGCCACCGGGGTAGTGGGCGGCATCCACTAATGTGGAGCTGCCTAGCAGATGAGCGAGGCGTTCGGCCTGCGCGCTACTGCCTCCGCCTAACCAAACGGAGAGGGCGCGTTGCAAATCCCAGCGCAGTTCCCTCAAGAAGCGCTCCCCCTCCTCAGATGCTATGAAACCATCGAAGTTTTGCTCGGGAAGAGAAAACAGCCAGGAAACATCGCGGGTAGAACCTCGACCTAGTTCGGAAACCCGGTGCAAACCGTTTCCGCGACACAGAACCACCGGATCCACGGAGTATTTAGACACCACGGCGAGATCGGTGAGCTTTCGCCCTTTATTAGAGGAAGATTCGATCAACGCCACGGTTTCCAGTCTAAGAGAATTCCAGATTTTCTGGTCTTTTCATGGCAAGAAAGCGGAAAAATGGTCATACTAGAACTATGAAGGTTTTAGTAACAATCGCCTCCAAGCATGGAGCAACGGAAGAAGTCGGAAAAGTTATCGCCGAAGAACTGGAAAACGCCGGTCTGGAAGTGGATCTGGAAAAACCAGAAGAAGTCTACAGCCTGGACGGGTATGGCGCAGTGGTTATTGGTTCGGCGGTTTATCTAACCAAGTGGATGGATAATGCCAGCGATTTTTGTCGCCGCTTTGCTTCGGAGCTGCGTCGCACCCCGCTTTGGGCGTTCTCGGTGGGACTTTCCGGAGTACCGCAAGATAAAGTCCAGGATCCCTCCCGGGTGGGACCGGTGCTTTTGAATATTGAACCCAAAGAATATGTGACTTTCCCGGGCAAATTGGATCCAGAGGAGCTGTCTTTGCGGGAACGCACGGTGGCCCGTCTAGGAGGCGCAGTCGAAGGTGACTTCCGTGATGACCAGCTGGTTCGTGACTGGGCAAAGAAAATCATTAAAGAAATTAAGGCCTAGACCTTTTTCTTAAGCTTTCATTACTGTCCGCAGGTTTGCTGCCCGTAGGGGGATTCCTCAAGGGAGGCAAACCTGCGGACAGTATTGTCTAAGGGGGGGCGCTTATTTATCCTGCTCGTGCCGGGCTAGGAACTCGTAGACAATCGCGTCATCTACTCCTGGGAAAGCCCCCGGCGGTACCGCCGCTAAAAGGTGGGAATGGGTTTTCACTTCCGGATAGGCTTTTCCGTCCCACTCGCTAGCCAGGCGCGGATTCGCCAGGCGGCAACACCTAGGGTCGGGACAAGTCGAGGCGAAGCGATTCTTAGTGTCACGTCCTGCAAACCATTTAGATTCTGCGAAGGGCACCCCGATTCCGATGGAATATTTCTCGGTGGAGGTGGTTACTATCTGGGCGCTACAAAAGAAAGTTCCCATCGGGGTGTCGGTATATTGTCGGTAAGGTAGGCTCGTGTCCTCCTGCTTAAATGCCTGCATAGAAGCATACTTACGACATATAAGTTGCCCTTCGATCGCTCCGGACACGTCCTCGGGAAAACTGATCCCGTCATTAGCGTAGATTTTGGTGAGCACCCCGGCAGTGGATACCCGGTCAAAATGCAGGCGGATTCCCAGATGCCGCGTTGCCAGGTTGGTGAAGCGGTGCGCGGCGGTTTCATAACGCACCCCGTAGCGATCCACCAGCGCTCCCACTTCCAGTTCGCGCGCTTTCTTCGCTGCCTGCAACATAGCTACTACCGGCTTTTCCGGTAGCAATATAGCAGCCGCGAAATAGTTAGCGGCGATGCGTTGGCGCAGAAACTCTCCGAAACTGTGAGGGGTATCGTGTCCAAGAGCCACTCCGGCTATTGAACGCAGCCCCAGGGAGCGTACATATTTTTCCCCCGGCTGATTGGGGCGCAGATAGATTCTTCGATTCTTCATATCCCGAATAGCGCGGGCGGCTGCCGGCAGGTCATCGGTGCGAATCAGAGTGTATCCCAGGTGGCGGACAATCCGTTCTAAATCGCCAGGTGCACGCGGACCATTTTCCATATCCAAGGCAGTGAGAATATCCGCCGCTACCTGCTCAATTTCGGCTAAATAGTTATCGTGGGCGCGCATTTCCTCACGTAGTTTGCGATTTTCTGCGCGGGCTTTTTCCGGGGTTCCCGCGTGAACACGTCGGGAGGACGCCAGCTCCCGTTGTAGTCCCACGATTACTCGCAGGGCATCGGTAGGTAGACGAGAAGAAGGGTTTAGCTGCGGCAGTTCTAGTTTCTGATAGGAGGATTGCGCCTGGTAGCTGGTCAGTTCCAGTTCCAGCCGCGCGCGCTCGTCTGGCGCCTTGTCTTCTAGTAGGTATGAGGGAGTAACCGAGAGCGTCTCGGAAATCGCTTTCAACAGGGAAAGCCGGGGTTCACGTTTGCCATTTTCGATTTGCGAGATTAGCGAGGGTGCGCGATCAACCGCTTCTGCCAGTTCTTTTAAAGTGAGGTGCTGCTGTTTTCGCGCGTGACGAATCCTCGCCCCCAGGATGGCGTTGGGGGAGAGCGCCAACTTTTCTTCCTCACTAGCCATAGATTCCTCAAAAGTTCGCAGTGTGTGAATTATTTAAATAGTTTACAGTAAATCGCTAGATATCGAGAGATTCTATTGCGTAATACTCTAACTAAGGCCTCCGGTGAGAGGTTGGTCAGAAAGGGCTCAAGACTTAGAGGAGAACATCATGAGCACTGCGGAAGAAATCCAGAAGCGGGCAGCAGCAATTCAAAAGGAATGGGAGACCAATCCCCGGTGGAAGGGCGTAGTTCGTCCCTACTCCGCGCAGCGGGTAGCCGAACTGCAAGGTTCCGTAGTCGAGGAACACACCCTGGCGGAGCGGGGTGCCAAGCGGCTATGGAAGATGCTGCACGAGGAAGACTACATCAACGCTTTGGGTGCCATCACCGGTAACCAGGCAGTGCAGATGGTGCGCGCGGGTCTAAAGGCTATCTACCTGTCCGGCTGGCAGGTGGCTGCCGATGGCAACACCTCCGATAACACTTATCCCGACCAGTCTCTATATCCCTACGATTCCGCTCCCAAGATGGTGCGCCGCATCAATAACGCCTTCAAGCGCGCCGACGAAATCACCTGGTCGGAGCATCAAGATGTGGACTTTGACTGGTTCGCCCCGATTATCGCCGATGCCGAGGCCGGATTCGGGGGCGCCCTCAACGCCTACGAGCTAATGAAGAACATGATTAAGTCCGGTGCCTCCGGGGTTCACTACGAAGATCAGTTGGCGGCAGAAAAGAAATGTGGTCACCTGGGCGGGAAAGTTTTGATCCCCACCTCCCAGGCGATTCGTAACCTAGATGCTGCTCGTCTAGCGGCGGATGTGCAAAACACCTCGACCTTGATCGTGGCGCGCACCGATTCGCTGGGTGCCAACTTGATTACCTCCGATGTAGACGAACTGGATCGCCAGTTCCTAACCGGTGAGCGTTCTGCTGAAGGTCACTACTACACCAAGGCCGGTAAAGAGGTAGTTATCGCCCGTCTGCTCGCCTTTGCTCCCCACGCCGATTTGGTATGGGTGGAAACCGCCACCCCGGATCCGCAGTTGGCTCGGGACGTGGCTGAAGCAGTTAAAGCAAAGTACCCGGACAAGATGCTGGCCTACAATTGCTCGCCCTCCTTCAACTGGAAAGCCAACCTGGATGATGCCCAGATTGCTTCCTTCCAGAAGGATCTGGCGGCGATGGGCTACTGCTTCCAGTTCATCACCCTGGCCGGATTCCACCAGATTAACTACGGGATGTTTGACCTGGCTAAGGGGTATGCTAGCCGCGATATGAGCGCATTCGTAGAACTGCAAGAAAAAGAGTTCGCAGCCGAGAAGGATGGCTACACCGCTCATCGCCACCAGCGTGAAGTGGGTGCCGGTTACTTTGACATGGTAGCCACCGCTATTAACCCGGAGTCGTCTACCTTGGCGATCAAAGGTTCAACCGAAGAAGCTCAGTTCTAAACCAAAAGGCATAAAAAGAATGAATAACCATACTGATCTAAAGGAAGGGAAGGTCGAGGTTCGCTACCCCCAGCATGAAGATCCGGGGACTAACCTCACCGACCGTTTCGGCGAAATATTAACTGATGAAGCTCTAGAGTTCCTGCGCCAGTTGCAGTTGCGTTTTGGTGCTACCCGCGCAGAACTACTAAAGGAGCGGCATGATCGGCGCCAGCGCCTCGCCAATGGCTACTTGCCACGTTTCTTGGAAGAAACCAAAGCTATCCGTGAGGATAACTCTTGGAAAGTGGCGCCGTTTGCTCCTGGCTTGGAAGATCGCCGGGTAGAAATCACCGGCCCGACTGAGCGGAAAATGACCATTAACGCCCTTAACTGTGGAGCGAAATGCTGGTTGGCAGATTTAGAGGACGCCAACACTCCGCATTTCACCAATGTAATCGGCGGTCAGGTGAACCTCTATGATGCGATTCGGCACACCATCGAGTACACCAACCCGGCCAATGGCAAGCACTACCAGCTCAATGAGGGCGAGCTGCCCACCATTATTGTGCGTCCGCGTGGCTGGCACCTGACGGAAAAGCATATCCGGATTGGGGGGCACTCCTCATCCGGTTCGCTCACCGACTTTGGTCTCTATTTCTTCCACAACGCGAAAGAGCTGATTAAGCGGGGCAGTGGTCCCTACTTCTACCTGCCGAAGATGGAAAGCCACCTAGAGGCGCGCCTCTGGGCAGAAGTATTCAACTTCTCGGAAGAATACCTGGGGATTCCCCATGGCACCATTCGGGCAACCTGCCTGATTGAGACCATTGTGGGAGTCTTCGAAATGGAAGAAATCCTCTATGAACTGCGGGATTATTCTTCCGGTTTAAACGCGGGTCGTTGGGACTACATTTTCTCGGCGATTAAGAAGTTCCGCGATTCCGGTCCTAGCTGGGTGTTGCCGAATCGTTCCGACATCACCATGCAGGTTCCGTTTATGCATGCCTATACCGAGTTGCTAGTCAAGACCTGTCACAAGCGCGGCGCCCACGCTATCGGAGGAATGAGCGCCTTTATTCCCTCAAAGGATCCGGCGGTAAACGCCGAATCTGAGCGTAAGGTGCGCGAGGATAAGACCCGCGAGGTCGAGGCCGGATTTGACGGTTCTTGGGTGGCGCATCCGGGAATGGTTGGCTATGTACGGGAAGTCTTTGATGGATACCTCAAGGATCGCCCTAACCAGGTAGATCGGCAGCGCGATGACGTAAACGTGACTGCCAAAGAGCTACTGGACTTCGCTTCTACTCCGGGCGCTGTTACCGAGGCAGGGGTACGTACCAATGTGGCCGTAGGGCTGCGCTACCTCTACTCCTGGCTGGGTGGAAACGGAGCAGCTGGCATTTATGGGTTGATGGAGGATGCCGCAACTGCGGAAATCTCGCGTTCCCAGATTTGGCAGTGGCTGCGTTACCAGTGCGAACTAGATGATGGACGCAAAGTCACCCAGCATCTAGTAGAGGAACTATTCGCCGAGGAGTACGGGAAGTTCCTGGAAGAGGTCGGCGGGGCCGGCAAGGAACGGGCGGAGCAATCTGCGCGGATCTTCAAAGAGGTCTGCATGCAAGGGGAGTTCCCCACATTCTTAACGGTTCCGGTTTACGCCAACGAGTTGGAGTAGCCTTTCATCAAGAACTCACTGAGCAGTCTGAATGATCTTGTTTGATTGGTTTAGGCACAGAGCCAAAATAAAATAATTTACTGACCGGTGACCGGCGGGGAGAAAATCTCCCCGCCGGTCATTCCACAACTGCTGCTGTTTCACGCAGGTTCTTAGGTGTCGACTAGGAAACTTGTGGTTTTTATAAAATCAGGATTTCGTAGCTACCTTCCGATTGTCGCGGCAAAGAAAGTATCGCTAGTCACATAGAAGCCCCTCAGTTATGCATAAGTATTCAATACTTGATATAAATATTCACTATGAAGGTTTCAATTATTGGTGCTAGCGGATTTGCGGGCGGAGAAATCCTGCGGATAGTCGCTGCCCACCCCGCCTTTGAGGTTGACCAGCTATGTGCGTCCTCCTCCGTAGGAAAAAAACTAGGGGAATTCCATCCCCAACTTCCTCAGTTAGCGCAACGGAAATTAACTGCAGTTGACCCGGTGACGCTAAAAGAAAGTGCCGTGATTTTTCTGGCGCTCCCGCACGGACAATCGGGAAAAATAGCGGGGCAGCTACGCGAAGCCGGGGTGGAAAGTCTGCTGGTAGATTGCGGCGCTGACCATCGGCTCACTTCTAAAGCAGCCTGGGATCACTACTACTGCGGGGAATATCACCAGGCCTGGACCTACGGGATGCCGGAACTCAGCTGCGCGAGCGGAAAATCTCAGCGTGAGCAGCTAAAAACAACCAAACAAATCGCGGTTCCCGGATGTAACGTTACTGCTGTCACCTTGGCCTTCCAGCCCCTGGTAGCCAGCGGGCTGATAGATCCGGAAGATATTGTGGCCACCTTAGCGGTGGGGTATTCCGGAGCCGGAAAATCCCTAAAACCGCACCTTTTAGCCACTTCCGCCCTGGGAAATGCGCAACCTTATGCGGTAGGCGGAACCCATCGGCATATCCCTGAAATCGCACAGAACTTCGCGGTTAGCAGCGGAAAAAGCGCCGATGAATATAAAATCACCCTCACCCCGGTACTAGTGCCGATGTCGCGGGGAATTCTGGCAACCGTAACCGCCGAGGCTAGCGAAAAAACTTCTACGAAGCAGCTGCACGCCCTCTATCAGGATTTTTATCAAGAAGAGAGCCTGATTCAGGTACTTGACGCCGGTATTTGGCCGCAAACCCAAGCCGTTACCGGCAGCGCAAACCTGCAGGTACAGGTGGCGCTAGATCAGCGTTCGGGCAAGATCATTGCCCTCAGCGCCCTCGATAACTTAGGTAAAGGCACCGCGCAAGCCGCAATGCAGTCAGCGAACCTAGCGCTAGACCTGCCCGAATATAGCGGTATTAACCAGATTGGAGTAGCGCTGTGAAAAACGAAAAAAGCCTCCAGGGCGTAACTAGCGTACCCGGATTCAAAGCCTGCGGGATTGCTTCCGGGATGCGCCGCAGCGGACGCAAAGACTTAGCGCTCGTCCTCAACACCGGGGCAAATCCGGTGGCCGCCGGGGTGTTCACCTCCAACCGTTTCGCCGCCGCTCCCGTACTTTACTCGCGGGCAATGCTCAGCAAAGGGGCTACCGGGATGCGCTCGGTAGTGCTTAACTCCGGTAGCGCCAACGCCTGCACCGGGGAAAACGGTCTCAAAGATACGGTTAGCACCGCGAAGGCAGTCGGGGACGCCCTGGAAATCGATCCGCGGCAAGTCCTAGTGTGCTCCACCGGGATGATCGGGACGCCCCTACCGATGGACAAAATGCTCTCCGGGATTGAAATTGCCGCCGAGAGCCTGTCTGAAGAGGGGGGCGCTGATGCTTCTTGGGCGATTCTCACCACCGATAACGAGCCGAAAACCGTGCACTACCAGGCAGACGGTTACCAAATCGGGGGGATGGCGAAAGGAGCCGGTATGTTAGCTCCGGCCCTGGCGACCATGCTTTGTGTAATCACCACCGACGCCCTCCTAGATGCCAAAACTGCCCAAAAGGCGCTGGAAGTTGCCTGCGCAAAAACCTTTAACCGGCTAGATTCCGATGGCTGCATGTCCACCAACGACACCGTGATTTTGCTGGCGTCCGGGGAAAGCGGAAAAGCTCCCAGCGGATTTACCGAGGCACTGACCGAAACTTGCGCCCAATTGGCGCGTAAGCTCGCTGATGATGCGGAAGGCGCACAGCACACCGTAGAGATCGCAGTCACCGAAGCCGAAAGTGAAGCCGGCGCTTTGATCGCGGCGAAAACTATTTCCCGCTCAAACCTGGTGAAAACCGCTATCGCCGGGTGCGACCCCAATTGGGGAAGGATCGTTTCCGAACTGGGAACCGTACCCGAAAGCGTTTGCCCCTACGACCCGGCGCAGGTGTCAGTACTGTTCAACGGAGTGCAAGTATGCAAAGATGGCGCCGCCTGGGGCAGCCGCGAAGACGTTCCCTTTGATAGCCGAGACGTGCATTTAGAGGTGCGCCTAGGGGCAGGAAAAGCCCAGGCCAGCGTACTAACCAATGACCTTACCCACGAATATATTCATATCAACGCGGACTATTCATCATGAGTGTAAAAAACCTATCTGCCTGGGATAAAGCCGGAATCCTGTTAGAAACCTTGCCGTGGCTGCGGGAATACTCGGGCTCGCGGATTGTTATCAAATACGGCGGCAACGCCATGATTTCAGAAGAACTCAAGACCGCCTTCGCTCGGGACGTTATTTTCCTGCATGAATGGGGGATTGAACCCATAATCGTGCATGGCGGCGGACCCCAAATCAGTTCCATGCTAAAAACCCTGGGAATCGAGGCTCCATTCGTTTCTGGTCTTCGGGTCACCAGCCCGGAAGTAATGAAAGTGGTGCGGATGGTGCTCACCGGGATGGTGCAGCGCGAGCTGGTCTCCCTGCTGAATGAAACTTCGATTGCGGCGATTGGCATCTCTGGAGAGGACGGGGCGTTCCTACAGGCTGTTAAAAAGAGCGCTAGTGTTGAGGGAAAACCGGTTGAACTGGGGTTAGTTGGGGAAGTAACCGCAGTCGATCCCGGACCGATAGAAGATCTTCTGCAGTCCGGACGGATCCCGGTAGTGTCATCTATCGCGGTTAACCAAGATGACCCCACCCAGGTGTTAAATATCAATGCCGATCTGGCGGCCGCGGCAGTAGCCGGAGCCATAGGGGCGAAGAAACTTATCGTCCTCACCGATGTGAAAGGGCTCTACCGCAACTGGCCAGACCCCGATACCCGGATCTCACAGATAACCGCCAGTGAGGCCGCCGAAATACTTCCTACTCTAGAAGCGGGAATGCGACCCAAAGTGCAAGCCTGCATTCAGGCCTGTGAGCAGGGGGTACCCCGAGCCACCATTATTGATGGACGGGTGCCGCACTCGATGCTGCTAGAAATCTTCACCGATACCGGATTTGGAACCATGGTGAAGGGAGATAACTATGAATAACGCTGAATGGATCAGTGCCTACCAGGAAAACCTATTAGGGGTTTTCGGGCAGCCGCAGGCCTGTTTCACCCACGGTAAAGGCAGTAGGGTGTGGGACGCCGATGGTAAAGAATACCTGGATCTGCTGGCGGGGATCGCGGTAAACGCCCTCGGATATGCCCATCCAGAAATAGTGAAGACTATCGGGGAGCAAGCCAGCCGCTTTACCCACGTCTCTAACTTTTTCACCACCCCGCAGCAGGTAGAGGCCGCGGCGGCAGTAAAGAAAATCTGCGCTGCCGGCTGGGGTAGCGAGGTCGAGGCGGAAATTACTTCCCAGGCACGGGTGCTATTTGTGAATTCCGGAACCGAAGCCAATGAAGCCGCCTTGAAAATGGCGCTAGCTGCCCAGCCGGGAGGGCGAGCGATTGCACTGAAAGGGGCATTTCACGGGCGCACCTTGGGCTCACTTTCACTGACCTATAAGGCTCCCTACCGCGAGCCTTTTGCTCCCTTCGTGGGGCCCACCGAATTTGTGGAGGCTTCGGTAGCAGGCATCCAGGGGGTAGATCCGAAAGGAATATCCGCGATTTTCCTGGAACCGTTGCAAGGTGAAGCGGGCGTAATCCCCCTAGCACCGGAAGTTTTAGCGGCAGCGCGCCAGCTCGCCGACCAGACCGGCGCTCTGCTAATTTTTGACGAAGTGCAAACGGGTATGGGTAGATGCGGAAAATGGCTCGCCCACCAGGGGATTTATCGTGACGGAAAAGAAATAATCCCGGATGTGGTGACCCTGGCGAAAGGACTGGGTGCCGGAGTGCCGGTGGGGGCTTGCGTAGCGATGAACCTACGCGCCGCCAGCGCCCTAAAACCGGGAAGTCACGGCACCACTTTTGGGGGGAACCCGCTGGTAACTGCAGTAGTGGCGCGCACCATCAGCCTGATGGAGGAACTGGATTTGCCGACCCGCGCCGCCAAAGTTGGGGACGCCTGGATGCAGGAGATTGCAGATGCCCAAATCCCGGGGGTGAAGGCAACCCGGGGACAAGGGCTGCTGCGCGGCCTCGTCCTCGAAAAAAATATTGCCCCCCAGCTTGCAAAAGCACTGTTTAAGGCGGGGTTTATTGTAAACGCTCCAGCGGCGAATATTATCCGCTTGGCGCCGCCCCTAATTATTGAACTTGAAGAAGTAAAAACCCTGATACCGGCGTTAAAAGAAGCGCTCGCGCAGGTAGAACTAGACCTAGAAAAAGGAGAATAACCATGAGTAAAGATCGGGTAGTACTGGCATATTCGGGCGGCTTGGACACTTCGGTAGCCATCGGCTGGATCGGAGAACAAACCGGCAAAGAGGTGATCGCCTGCGCGGTTGACGTAGGGCAAGGCGGGGAAGACCTGGAAGTAATCCGCCAGCGCGCCCTCGATTGTGGGGCAGTCGATGCCTATGTGGCTGACGCGAAAGATGAATTCGCCGAAGAATACTGCCTGCCAGCAATCAAAGCCAATGGTCTTTACATGGATCAGTATCCGCTGGTATCGGCGCTTTCTCGTCCGCTGATTTGTAAACACCTGGTGAAAGTCGCCAATAAGTTCGGCGCCGACACCGTGGCTCATGGCTGCACTGGGAAAGGTAATGACCAAGTACGTTTTGAAGTGTCGCTCACCAGCCAAAACCCGGAAATTAAATGCATTTCTCCGGTGCGGGATCTGGCGCTAACCCGGGACGTGGCGATTAACTACGCCGAAGAACACGATCTACCCATCGAAACCACCAAACACAACCCCTTCTCCATTGACCAGAACGTGTGGGGACGGGCAGTAGAAACCGGATACCTAGAGGACCTATGGAATCCGCCTACCAAAGACGTCTATGTTTACACCGATGACCCCGCCTATCCGCCGGTGCCAGATCAGGTAGTTATTAGTTTTAAAGCAGGCGTTCCGGTCGCTTTGGACGGACAAGAAATGTCGCCCCTGGAAATCATTCAGGAAATGAATCGCCGGGCAGGCGCCCAGGGGATAGGCCGCCTGGATATGGTAGAAGATCGGCTGGTAGGGATTAAGTCGCGGGAAATCTATGAGGCTCCCGGCGCTGTCGCCCTGATTACTGCTCACCAAAACCTAGAAAACTTGACCTTGGAGCGCGAACAAGGACGTTTCAAGCGCCAAGTGGAACAGCGCTGGTCAGAACTGGTTTATGAGGGGCAATGGTATTCGCCGCTGAAGGCCTCCCTCGACGCCTTCGTAGAGGACAGCCAAAAGTATGTCACCGGCGATATTCGGATGATTCTGCACGGCGGGCGGGCAGTAGTTGATGGACGGCGCTCCGAAGTCGGCTTGTATGACTTCAACCTGGCGACCTACGATTCAGGAGACAGCTTCGACCAGTCTCTCTCGCGCGGATTCATCGGAATCTATGGGCTATCAACCCAGTTGGCAGCGGCGCGGGAACAAAAAGAAAGCAAGAAATAATATGAGCGAGCAGGTATCGCTATGGGGAGGACGCTTCTCGGGCGGACCCTCCCAGGCTTTAGCGGCACTTTCAGTATCCACCCATTTCGATTGGCGCCTGGCGCTCTACGATTTAGCCGGTTCACGCGCCCATGCCCGGGCGCTCGCGGGAGCCGGCCTGCTAGACGCGGAAGAACTATCGCAGATGTTGGCGGCTCTGGGGCGGCTGGAAGAAAAAGTTAAAAGCGGTGCCTTCAGCCCTGACCCCGGTGACGAGGACGTGCATACCGCCCTGGAGAGAGGACTATTGATCGAGGCGGGGGCGCATTTAGGGGGAAAGCTGCGCGCTGGACGCAGCCGCAACGACCAGATTGCCACCCTCATCCGCATGTACCTGCGAAACCAGGCACGCGCCCTCGCCGAGCGCATCATCGAAGTAGGCGAGGCGCTTTTGAGCCAAGCGAAAGCTGCCGGGGATACGGTCATGCCGGGGCGCACTCATCTGCAGCACGCCCAGCCGGTATTGCTCGCCCACCAATTACTCGCCCACCTGTGGCCGCTGCTACGTGATATTCAGCGTTTTGAGGATTGGGATCGGCGCGCCGCCGCCAGTCCCTACGGTTCCGGGGCGCTCGCGGGCAATACTCTGGGGCTTGACCCGGTGCAAGTGGGGGAGGATCTGGCCTTTGACCGGGTAGTGGAAAACTCCATTGACGGGACCGCCACCCGCGATGTGGTGGCCGAGTTTGCGTTTGTATGCGCCCAGACCGGGATTGATATTTCTTCTCTAGCGGAAGAAATCATTATTTGGAATACCAAAGAGTTCGGGTACGTCACCTTGGATGATGCGTTTTCCACCGGATCGTCAATCATGCCGCAAAAGAAGAACCCGGACGTGGCAGAACTGGCGCGGGGTAAAGCCGGCAGGATGATTGGGGATTTAACTGGTCTGCTGACAGTCCTCAAAGGACTCCCCTTCGCCTACGTGCGTGACCTACAAGAAGACAAAGAACCAGTTTTCGACCAGATCGACACGTTAGAAGTCCTGCTGCCTGCAGTCAGCGGGATGATAGCCACTATGAAGATCGACTACGGTCGCCTAGAAGAACTCGCTCCCCAAGGGTTTTCGCTGTCCACCGATATCGCCGAGTGGCTAGTGGCGCGGGGCATGCCCTTTAGGCAGGCACATGAAGTATCCGGAGCCTGCGTACGTAAATGTGAAGAAAACGGGATAGAGCTGGCGGATTTGAGCGACGAACAATTCGCCGCTATCGACCCACTGCTAACCCCCGAGGTGCGGGAAGTGCTTAGTCCCGCTGGTTCCGTGCGGGCGCGTGCCGGACGCGGAGGGACGGCGCCCGCGCAGGTTGCGCGGCAGTTGCAATCCGCCGAGCAGCAGATAGCGCGCATCCGCACCGATTTCGCCGGCAAACACCTAGAATTTAAATAATCATTTTGATTTTTGTGCACGCGGGGGCTAGGTTTTTCCTCCTGCCCAAGAATTCGGGAAACGTAGCGACGCTTCCCGAATTCTTATGCCCACCGCACCTACTCGGATAAAACCTAGCCCCCGCGCTCAGGCGATTCTTCGACCAAACAACTTCTGCTTCAGGCGTACTTCCAAATAGCTGCTGCCTAGTCCTATCTGGTGTCAGGAGTTTTTACTTTTTAATCCCGTCGTTGTTTTCCGGAGATCGGTTGCTTGCGCGCTGGAGGAATAATTCAGCCCACTGGCTACATAGACGATGTTTCGGTCGGCTATGTTCCTTTTTCCTTACGCAAACACGTTCTTACGCCGAAATTAGCGGTACGTATCTGCGTGTTCAGTAACCGTTTAGAAAGCGTTTTGCCCGGGAGAGAAGTTCTTCTAGAGCTCATAGTGCAGCGCGATCAGTCAGTACATAGCACCGTTATCCTTACATGTGAGGGTGTGGTTATGGCAGAGATAGCAAGGGTCGCGGCCGGTAAAAGATACGAGAGGGGCTTGACCGGCGAAGCCGGTCACGGGGTCCCCGGAGTGCTTTTACCGAGCCAGACCCGCTGCAAACGCTGATCATGAAGAATCTGCCCCCGGGCTTACGGAAGGGAAAACCTAGTCCTCGCGGGTACTTGCGAGAAAACTAGCGTCTGCGCTCTGCGTTTTTCAGGAAGGGCGGAGGATGGCGAAGGGGTCGGTTACCTGCAGGGTTTGCTTAGTGAAGCGGAAACGGCGAGCCGGACGCCCTCCTTTGGTGCCGGGGGCTTTACACTGGCCGGTGGGGGCGAGCTGCCCGCGGCGACTGAGCACCCGCTGCAAGTTGGTGGGGGAAACTTCATGTCCCAAGGCTGCCTGGTAAAGGCGGGTTAGTTCCGCCATAGTGAAATCTGGGGGAGCCAAGGCAAACGCAATATTGGTATAGGAGAGTTTTGCCCGCAGCCGGTCGATGCCCTCGGAAATAATATCGGCGTGGTCATAAGCCATTTGCGGCAGGTTGTTTACCGGCACCCACTGGGCGTGAGGAGGAATTGCGGTAGTCACGTGGGCAGGTACTAGCCCTAAATAGGCGGTGGCTACGGTGCGTTGGCTGGGGTCACGGCGGGGATCAGAGCGGGTGCCCAGCTGTTCCATATAGGCAAGCGCGGCAATATCCATTTTTTCGGAAAGATGACGAAAAGCGCTGGCGCCGAGGTTTTCTGCTGGCTCTAAAGGACCAGAGGGGAGGGCAGACAAGCCTTGAAAAGGTGGGTGCTCTCGGCGCGCAACCAGCACCATTAGCTGCGGGGAATCTCCACGGATTTGCAAGACTACGCTCAGCGCCTCATGCCGGTAGACGGCAGCTCCTTCGGCGTCTCGCAATTGGGTTCTCACAAAATCTTATGGTAGCTTAAATTTCAGTTTTCGACTATCAGGCGAAAACTGAAAGAGTTACCGCGAGAAGGAAAGTTTCCAAGATGAAACAACGTATTAAAGGCTGGCTATCGCTATTTTTCATCGATGCGATGACTGGCATGGCGCATGGGTTATTCGCCTCCCTGATTATCGGCACCATCATGGTGCAAGTAGGCGGTTTCATTCCGGGAATAATCGGGCGAGGGCTGGTACTGATCGGTTCGGTAGCCTCGGTACTTACCGGCGCTGGCATCGGGATAGGGGTAGCTCATCGTCTGAAGGCCTCTACCTTTGTGGTGGTAGGCACCGGTCTAGCCGGAATGATTGGCGCCCATGCTGCGAAAATCTTGAGCGGCGGAATCGTGGACGGTCTTTCTATGCAGTTGAAAGGACCAGGCGAGCCGCTGGGGGCATTTATCGCCTCCTTCGTAGCTGTTGAGTTTGGTCTGCTGGTTTCAGGTAAAACTCCGGTAGATATATTGGTTACCCCCTTCGTTACGGTTACCAGCGGTGCTATCGTAGGTCTGGCCATCGGGCCAGGCATCTCGGAGCTAATGACAGCTTTAGGAGCCATCATTAACTGGGGAACTGAGCGACAGCCCTTCCTAATGGGCATTATTGTGTCGGTGCTGATGGGGATGATCTTAACGCTCCCGATTTCCTCAGCAGCTCTGGGAATCGTCTTGGGGCTATCTGGGCTGGCAGCCGGGGCGGCCACCGTGGGGTGTAGTGCGCAGATGGTAGGTTTCGCAGTCGCGTCCTATCGAGAAAATAAAGTTTCCGGTCTTATTTCGCAGGGTATCGGCACTTCCATGTTGCAAGTCCCCAATATTATGAGGCATCCCTTAATCTGGATTCCCCCCACCTTGGCATCCGCGATTCTCGGCCCCATCGCCACTATGGTTTTCAAAATGGAATCGAATGCTGCCGGCTCTGGAATGGGAACTTCCGGCCTGGTAGGACAGATTATGACCTGGAACGTTATGGGGTCAACCACTTCCTGGCCGGTACTTTTGGGAATGATTTTGCTACTGCATTTTATTGCTCCCGCCGCGCTGTCCCTGCTTTTCTCCGAATTTATGCGGAAGAAGGGCTGGATTAAGACCGGGGATATGCTGCTCGAAAAATAGGCAGTATTCCGGATAGGAAGCAAACCACCAGCCGCATCTGTAGGTAGGTTAGACTAAGCCCGAGAAGACTACCGCCGTAGTCGCCCAAGAGGACGAACCACGGGTTTAACCTGCATAAGAAAGGAATATCGTGACCGATATTATTGATGAGCTGAAATGGAGGGGCTTACTTGCCCAGCACACGGATCTGGAAAAACTACGCCAGGCACTAGCCGCTGGGCCGGTCACTTTCTATTGCGGTTTTGATCCTACTGCTGCTTCTCTGCATCACGGACATCTGGTGCAAGTGCTGATGATGCGGCATTTGCAAAAGGCGGGGCACCGTCCTATTGCCCTGGTAGGGGGAGCTACCGGCTTAATCGGGGATCCGCGGATGACCGCCGAGCGGCAGCTGCAACCTAAAGAGGTAGTTGCGGGCTGGGTAGAGCGCCTGCGCGGGCAAATCAGCCGTTTCCTGGATTTCGAGGGCGACAACCCGGCAATCATGGTCAACAATATGGACTGGATCCAGAACCTGGGAGCAATCGAACTTCTGCGTGACCTGGGGAAGAACTTCCGGATGGGAACCATGCTGTCTAAAGATGCGGTGGCGCGGCGCCTGAAGTCCGAAGAAGGCATTTCCTACACCGAGTTCAGCTACCAAATCCTGCAAGCCTACGATTTCTTGCAGCTTTACCGCCGTTATGGCTGCACCCTGGAAACTGGGGGCAACGATCAGTGGGGCAACCTGGTGGGCGGCATGGATCTAATCCACAAGGTAGAGGGCAAAGACGTCCATGTTATGACCACCCCTTTGATCACCAAGGCCGATGGCTCCAAGTTTGGTAAATCCGAGGGCGGAGCAATTTGGCTAGACCCGGAGATGCTTTCCCCTTACGAGTTCTACCAGTTCTGGCTGGGTGCCGAAGACGCTGATGTAATCAGGTTCCTCAAGGTATTTACTTTCCTTTCCCGCGAGGAAATCGAAGCGCTGGCAGTCGAGGTAGCCGAGCGTCCTCATAAACGGGAAGCTCAAAAGGCGCTGGCTGCAGAAGTCACCCGCCTGGTTCATGGTCAAGAGGCGCTGGATCAGGTGCTAGCGGCCACCGAAGCACTGTGGGGTAGTGGTGATTTACGTTCCGTGGACGGCAAGACCCTTAAGGGAGCAACTGCCCATTTGCCCAGTGCCCAGGTAGAAATCGGGAAAACTAACCTGGTGGATCTGCTGATAGCGGCGGGTTTTGAGAAGGGGCGCGGAGCGGCCATGCGCACTATTAAGAACGGCGGCGCCTATCTAAATAATGAAAAAGTTACCGACCCGGATCGGATTATTACTTCCGAGGACGTGTTGCCGGGTTCCTTGGTACTTTTCCGGAAAGGCAAGCGCAACTTAGCTGCCGCTCACCTGCAGTAATAGCCTGTTTTTGGTAATGTGTGAGAGGTCACCGCGTCTCAGTTTGAAGTTTTCTGAACGCAGTGGGTAAGTTATTACCTGTTGCCCCGGCAAGGAACTTTAGTTCCGGGTCAGTGGGCTAGATTGTTTGACTTAGTATTTAATAGAACTTTGGTTTTTATGGTCTGTTTCACTTAGAAATAAGTTGAAAGCCGAAAGTCAAATCTGTTAGACTGAGACTCGCGCGTTTTTCGCGCAGTAACCTTTACTGATTGTTTTTGGTTGGTTTGTGGTTTGGTTGTTTGTGTTCTCGATAGTGTGTTTTTTTGTTTTGTTTGTGTGGGATTGGACTGGGCTTGCCTTGTTTTTGGGGTGGGTTTGGTTTTTTCTTGTTTTTGTTTTTTTGATGCTGATGATTTTGGAACGTTTTGTTTTTTGATTGTTGGTGTTTGTTTTTGCTGGATTGTTTTCTGGCTTGAACCATTTTTGGTCTGGCTTTTTTGGTTGGATCGTTTTTTTGCCTGCTGTTTTTGGTGGGTTGTTTTTGGTTTTTGTTGGAGAGTTTGATCCTGGCTCAGGATGAACGCTGGCGGCGTGCTTAACACATGCAAGTCGAACGGGATCCAAGGGGTGCTTGCACTTTTTGGTGAGAGTGGCGAACGGGTGAGTAACACGTGAGTAACCTGTCCTTTTCTTTGGGATAAGCATTCGAAAGGGTGTTTAATACCTTATGTTCTGTCTGCCTCGCATGGGGTGGGTGGGAAAGGCTTTGGCCGGATTTGGGTGGGCTCGCGGTCTATCAGCTTGTTGGTGGGGTGATGGCTTACCAAGGCTTTGACGGGTAGCCGGCCTGAGAGGGTGGTCGGTCACATTGGGACTGAGATACGGCCCAGACTCCTGCGGGAGGCAGCAGTGGGGGATATTGCACAATGGGCGAAAGCCTGATGCAGCGACGCCGCGTGGGGGATGAAGGCCTTCGGGTTGTAAACTTCTTTTGCTCTGAACAAGGCGCACTTTTGGGTGTGTTGAGTGTAGGGGTTGATTAGCGCCGGCTAACTACGTGCCAGCAGCCGCGGTAATACGTAGGGCGCGAGCGTTGTCCGGAATTATTGGGCGTAAAGGGCTTGTAGGTGGCTGGTTGCGTCTGTCGTGAAAGCTCATGGCTTAACTGTGGGTTTGCGGTGGGTACGGGCTGGCTTGAGTGCAGTAGGGGAGGCTGGAATTCCTGGTGTAGCGGTGGAATGCGCAGATATCAGGAGGAATACCGGTGGCGAAGGCGGGTCTCTGGGCTGTTACTGACACTGAGGAGCGAAAGCATGGGGAGCGAACAGGATTAGATACCCTGGTAGTCCATGCTGTAAACGTTGGGAACTGGGTGTGGGGGGCTTTTTTGTCTTCTGCGTCGTAGCTAACGCGTTAAGTTCCCCGCCTGGGGAGTACGGTCGCAAGGCTAAAACTCAAAGGAATTGACGGGGGCCCGCACAAGCGGCGGAGCATGCGGATTAATTCGATGCAACGCGAAGAACCTTACCAAGGCTTGACATGCACTGGACCGATCCAGAGATGGGTTTTCCTTTTTGGCTGGTGTGCAGGTGGTGCATGGTTGTCGTCAGCTCGTGTCGTGAGATGTTGGGTTAAGTCCCGCAACGAGCGCAACCCTTGTCCTATGTTGCCAGCAAGTTGTGTTGGGGACTCGTGGGAGACTGCCGGGGTTAACTCGGAGGAAGGTGGGGATGACGTCAAATCATCATGCCCCTTATGTCTTGGGCTTCACGCATGCTACATTGGCGTCTACAAAGGGTTGCGATACCGCAAGGTGGTGCGAATCTCTTAAAGGGCGTCTTGGTTCGGATCGGGGTCTGCAACTCGGCCCCGTGAAGGTGGAGTCGCTAGTAATCGCAGATCAGCAACGCTGCGGTGAATACGTTCTCGGGCCTTGTACACACCGCCCGTCACGTCACGAAAGTTGGTAACACTCGAAGCTTGTGGCCTAACTCTTTTTGAGGGGGAGCGGGTGAAGGTGGGGCTAGCGATTGGGACGAAGTCGTAACAAGGTAGCCGTACCGGAAGGTGCGGCTGGATCACCTCCTTTCTAGGGAGAATTTATTGTTTAAAACGCAAATGGAACAGGGAAACACTTTCCCCCCAAGGCTTTTTGGGGTTTTGGGGGGCTGTCGGGTATAGGAACAATCAGATCCGGTGGGTTTGTTTGTTTGGCTCATTAACTTTCAAGGCTTTTGGGTTTTGGGGTTTTTTGGGTTGGTTGTTTGTTTTTTGGAGAGTGGATGTGAGTGTCTTTGTGATGCTTTGAAAGTGAGAATCTTGTTCGTTGACCACCTTTGGGTGGTTGGTGTTTTTTTGTTTATTGGTTTGTTTTTTGTTTTTGAGCGTTTGGTGGATGCCTTGGCATCGTGTGCCGATGAAGGACGTTGTGGCTGGCGATAGCCTCGGGGAGTTAGCGAGCGAGCGTTGATCCGGGGGTTTCCGAATGGGGTAACCTAACCATAGTTGTGTGTGGTTGGCGCGCACTGAAGTTTTGATAGGTGTGTGTTGGTAGGGTGGGAAGTGAAACATCTTAGTACCGCCTTTTGTGAGATAGTCCGTGTGTAGTGGTGAGCGATAGCGGGTGTTGGCTAAACCGTTTGCGTGTGATACTCGGCAGGGGTTGCGCAGTCGGTGTTGTGGGGCAAAGTCGTTGAGAATCTGCCGGTTCTTGGGGCGTCATTGTGTGTGTGAGGTGAACAGGTTGGGATGCCTGGCCGTAGACCGTGACAGTCGGGTAGCTGGTTGCGCATGCAGGGCGTCGGGTTTTGTTCCCGAGTAGCGCGGGGCTCGTGGAATCTCGTGTGAATCTGCCCAGACCATTGGGTAAGCCTGGACGGGCGCGGTGACCGATAGTGGATTAGTACCGTGAGGGAATGGTGAAAAGTACCCCGGGAGGGGAGTGAAATAGTTCCTGAAACCAAGCGTTTTTAAGCCGTCAGAGCCATGGGATCCTTTTTGGGTTGGTGTGGTGGTGGCGTGCCTATTGAAGAATGAGCCTGCGAGTTATGTTGCGTGGCGAGGTTAACCCGTTGTGGGGTAGTCGTAGGGAAACCGAGTCCTGGGGGCGATTTAGTTGCGTGGTATAGACCCGAAGCGGGGTGATCTACCCATGGCCAGGATGAAGCGGCGGTAGAACGTCGTGGAGGTCCGCACCCACCAGGGTTGAAAACCTGGGGGATGAGTTGTGGGTAGGGGTGAAAGGCCAATCAAACTCCGTGATAGCTGGTTCTCCCCGAAATATATTTAGGTATAGCGTCCCATTTTTTGCTTGCGTGTGGTAGAGCTACTGGTTGGTTGATGGGCCTTGTTGGTTACTGAGATCTGCTAAACTCCGAATGCGCGTTAAGTTGGTGGGGCAGTCAGACAGCGGGGGATAAGCTTCGTTGTCGAGAGGGAAACAGCCCTGATCATCGGTTAAGGTCCCTAAGTGTGTGCTGAGTGGGAAAGGATGTGTAGTTGCGTTGACAGCCAGGAGGTTGGCTTAGAAGCAGCCACCCTTGAAAGAGTGCGTAATAGCTTACTGGTCGAGTGATTGTGCGCCGATAATGTAGTGGGGCTTAAGCATGCCACCGAAACTGTGACTACAACGCTTTTTGTGTTGTGGGGTAGGGGAGCGTCCTGCATTGTTGTAGCGGCCTGGTGATGGGTCGTGTGTGGTGTGGGAGTGAGAATGCAGGCATGAGTAGCGAGTCCAGCGTGAGAATCGCTGGCGCCGATAAACTAAGGGTTCCAGGGGAAGGTTTATCCGCCCTGGGTTAGTCGGGTCCTAAGGCGAGGCCGTCAGGCGTAGTCGATGGTTGAGCAGTTGATATTCTGCTACCGGGATAAGACCGTATATAGTACTCATTTCTTTGAGCTTGACGCCCTTTCCGGTTCTTGTCTTCCTTCGGGTTGATAAGGGTCGTTGGGTTTTGGGTTTTTGGTTTGAGTGTTTTAGCTTCGTGGTGACACAGTGAGATTGCCTGGCGCGGTGGTGGTTTACCGTGTTCAAGCCTGTAGCCTGTCTTCTAGGTCAAATCCGGAAGACGCATAAGGGTGAGGGGTGATGGTGAGACCCTTTTGGGTTGATAACAGGGTTGGTCTGTACTGTCGAGAAAAGCTGCGTTGTGAGGTGTTATTCCGCCCGTACCCTAAACCGACTCTGGTAGTTGGGTAGAGAATACTAAGGCGAGCGAGTGAATCGTGGTTAAGGAACTCGGCAAATTGCCTCCGTAACTTCGGGAGAAGGAGGCCCCACCCCTTGAAACTGCCTTTGCGTGGTTAGGGGGTGTGGGGTGCAATAGCAAGATGGAAGCGACTGTTTATCAAAAACATAGGTGCGTGCGAAGCCGTAAGGCGAGGTATACGCACTGACGCCTGCCCGGTGCCGGAAGGTTAAGAGGAACTGTCAGCCCTTTTGGGCGAAGCGGTGAATTTAAGCCCCGGTAAACGGCGGTGGTAACTATAACCATCCTAAGGTAGCGAAATTCCTTGTCGGGTAAGTTCCGACCTGCACGAATGGCGTAACGACTTCTGTGCTGTCTTGACCGCGAGCTCGGCGAAATTGCATTACGAGTAAAGATGCTCGTTACGCGCAGCAGGACGGAAAGACCCCGGGACCTTTACTATAGCTTGGTATTGGTAGCTGGTTGTGTTTGTGTAGGATAGGTGGGAGACGTTGAAGCAGCCACGCTAGTGGTTGTGGAGTCGGCAAGTGAAATACCACTCTGATGTTGCTGGTTATCTGAACCTGGGCCCATTATCTGGGTTAGGGACAGTGCCTGGTGGGTAGTTTAACTGGGGCGGTTGCCTCCTAAATGGTAACGGAGGCGCTCAAAGGTTTCCTCATCCTGGTTGGTAATCAGGGTTCGAGTGTAAGTGCACAAGGAAGCTTGACTGTGACACTGACGGGTGGAGCAGGTACGAAAGTAGGAACTAGTGATCCGGCAATGGCTTATGGAAGCGTTGTCGCTCAACGGATAAAAGGTACCCCGGGGATAACAGGCTGATCTTGCCCAAGAGTCCATATCGACGGCATGGTTTGGCACCTCGATGTCGGCTCGTCGCATCCTGGGGCTGGAGTTGGTCCCAAGGGTTGGGCTGTTCGCCCATTAAAGCGGTACGCGAGCTGGGTTCAGAACGTCGTGAGACAGTTCGGTCCCTATCCGCTGCGCGCGTTAAGACTTGAGAAAGTCCTGTCCCTAGTACGAGAGGACCGGGATGGACGAACCTCTGGTATGCCAGTTGTACCGCCAGGTGCATGGCTGGTTGGCTATGTTCGGAAAGGATAACCGCTGAAAGCATCTAAGCGGGAAGCCTGCTTTAAGATAAGGTCTTTCAGGTTCCCAGCAGACTACTGGGTAGATAGGCCAGAAGTGTACACGTTGTAAAACGCAAAGCTGACTGGTACTAAACAACCATAAAAAAACAAATCACAACACTAAAACACGTGTTCAAGCATCCACACAAAATTGTCGTCACGAAGACGCTCACACCCACTCTCAAACACCGTCTACAAGAACGGTACCCCCCAAAAAACCGGTCCTTAAAAGACAATCACCGGTTCAAGAAGAACAAGCAAGGGGGTAAACACATAGTCTTGTGGTGGTCATAGCGCCTAGGACACGCCCAGTCCCATCCCGAACCTGGAAGCTAAGCTAGGCAGCGCTAATGGTACTACGCCCCAACGAGCGCGGGAGAGTAAGACACCACCACAACCACATTAAACAGGAGGTCAAGCCGCACGGCTTGACCTCCTGTCTTTTAATATGCAGATATAGAAGTAAGTTAAGAAAACAAATTTCGGATTAAAGAAGTTTCGATGCTAGCTGCGAACATTATGAAAGTGCGAACACAGATAGGATGAGGATATGCGTATCGGGATAGTTACAGATTGCTACCCTCCCCATATAGGCGGAATCGAAACCCAAACCTATAACCTGGCGCAACAGCTAAAACAAGCGGGGCACCAGGTAGAGGTGATTACCGCTACCCGCGCAGGATCCTTTGTGGGTCGGCGGATTGAAGATCAAATTCCGGTGCATCGCCTAGGGATGCCCACCATTGGCTTTACCCCCATGAACCCCTTTGCCGGTCCCCTATTTCGCGCAATCTTTCCCCATTTTGACTTGCTACATGTCCATATCGGGGTACTTTCCCCCTTTGCGCACCTGGCACTGCAGGTAGCAGCACAAGGTACCATTCCCACTTTGGCGACTTTCCACTGTGAGCTTTCGACTTGGGCTCCGCTAATGCGTGCCAGCGGATTTTTTGATCGCCTAGTTGAGGCTGGGGTGCTATTTTCTGGAGTGTCCTCCCTAATGAACACCCAAATTAACCAAGTACTACAGCCGCGGAATCGGCGGCATTGGCCAATAATTCCCAATGGAGTCGATACTAATTTTTGGGCGGCGAATGACCAGACTGCGCAAAAATCTGCCAAACCTGCACCGGCAGCAAATAGCGAAGGCTTGCCGACGGAAACTGCCAATCTTGGCGGGACGTTGAACTTTGAAGCCGTGAGCGCTATTCGCCTTATGCCCCGCAAACGCCCCTTCGCCCTCATCAAGTTCGCCCAAACCGTAAACGATCTGTTGGGTAGTCGCGGCAACTTTTCCCTAAAAATTTTTGGGGAGGGCGCGTTGTTGCCCCTGCTTCTCCGCCAGCCTCAACTTGCCACTGGCCAGGTTAGTTTAGCGGGGCGGCAGGATGCCGATGGCCTCTTAAACGCTTACCGACAGACCGACTTCTTTATAACTCTTTGCTTGCATGAAAGTTTCGGAATTGCCGCCGCCGAGGCACGTGCCAGTGGATTACCGGTAATCGTGCGCTCGCAAAGCCCAATCACCGATTTTATTACCGATGGCGTCACCGGGATTAGTGCTGGTAGCGACCGGGAATTAGCGGAAAAAACTACTAGTGCCCTCCTGGACGGAAGCCTCAGAAAAATGCAGGAAAACTGCTGCCGGCAGCCCTGTCCGGTTTCATGGGAACGCTGCCTGGAAGCCACTTTTGATGCTTATCAGCTCACCAAAACCCTAGCGGCGCATTAAGGCAACTTTCCTTCCGCCTGCTGCCGCTTTGCCGCTATGATCCCTTCCGCGCGCCGCATAAAATCTGAGAGCCTACTGGCGGCCGCAACTACCGCAGGGCCGTGAACTCTGCCTGGCTGGCGTCCCATGCGGTCAATCGGGCCAGAAACACTCAAAGCCGCTACCACTTTCCCAGAAGCTAAACGTACCGGAGCAGAAACTGACGCCAACCCGGGTTCACGTTCGCCAATAGATTGCGCCCAGCCGCGGCGGCGGACTACCGAAAGCTGGGTGGCGGTAAAAGAAGCCCCCTGTAAGCCGCGGTGCAGGCGGTCTGGCTCTTCCCAGGCGAGCAAAATCTGAGCGGCAGAACCAGCCTTCATGGACAGTGCCGAACCGGTAGGAGTAGAGTCGCGCAGCCCCAGAGGGGACTCACAACTGGCAACCACAATCCGCTGGTCTCCCTGGCGGCGATACATTTGCGTTGATTCTTGGGTGTGTTCACAAAGCGCCTTTAAGATCGGGCGAGCCGAAGCTAAAAGGCGATCTTCACCGGCAGCGGAAGCTAGTTCCCCGATGCGTGGCCCCAGTATGAAGCGCCCATGCACATCGCGTGCCACGAAACGGTGATACTCCAAAGCAACCGCTAGACGATGGGCGGTAGGACGTGCCAGACCGGTACTGGTAACTAATTGCGCCAGGGTGCCCGGCCCCGCCTCGAGCGCACTTAGGACGAGGGTGGCCTTGTCGAGAACCCCGACCCCACTTCCTTCACTTTTATTGTCCATGTACTGATACTGCCATCTTAGAGCGTGGAATTCCAACTACACTTTCGAAAGATATGACACGTTCGGGGACACAAAATATAGGAGGTGCGCATGGCTAAGACCTTGGCAGAAAAAGTTTGGGCTGCTCACGTGGTTAAGCCTGGGGAAAACGGAGCGCCTGACCTGCTATACATAGACCTACATTTATGCCATGAAGTCACCAGCCCCCAGGCCTTCGCGGGGCTGCGGATGGCGGGGCGAAAAGTGCGTCGTCCTGACCTTACGATTGCCACCGAGGATCACAACACCCCCACGGTGGATATTGATTTGCCAATTAAAGACCAGACTTCCGCCACCCAGATTCATACTTTGCGGGAAAATGCTAAAGAGTTTGGAATCCGGCTGCACTCCCTGGGGGACGCTGACCAAGGAATCGTGCACGTAGTTGGTCCGCAACTGGGGCTGACCCAACCGGGGATGACAATTGTGTGCGGAGATTCCCATACTTCTACGCATGGAGCTTTCGGGGCCTTAGCTTTCGGGATCGGCACCTCGCAGGTAGAGCAGGTTTTGGCCACTCAGACGCTGCCGCTTAAGCCTTTTAAGACTATGGCGGTTAATATCCCCGGGAAGCTCCGCCCGGGAGTGTTCGCTAAAGATATTATTTTGGCGATTATTGCCAAGATTGGTACCGGCGGCGGGCAGGGATACGTAATCGAATACCGCGGGGAAGCTATCGAAAACCTCTCGATGGAAGGCCGGATGACGGTGTGCAATATGTCGATTGAGGCAGGCGCGCGGGCAGGGATGATTGCCCCTGACCAAACCACTTTTGACTATATTAAAGGGCGTCCGCACGCTCCGCAGGGCGAACAGTGGGAAAAAGCTGTGCGCTACTGGCAGGGCCTAGCAACCGATAAGGACGCCAAGTTCGACCGGGAAGTCACGATTCCTGCCGAAAGTATCGAACCTTTCGTTACCTGGGGAACTAATCCGGGACAGGGGGTACCGCTCAGTGGGAAAGTGCCGGATCCTAAGCAGATGAATACCGATAGTGAGCGAGATTCCGCCCGACGCGCCCTCGAATATATGGGGTTAACCCCAGGTACCCCGATGCGTGATATCAAGGTGGATACGGTGTTCATCGGCTCTTGTACCAACGGGCGAATCGAGGATCTACGTACCGTTGCCCAGGTTTGGGAAGGGCGCAAAAAAGCTAAGGATGTACGGGTACTAGTGGTACCAGGGTCTGCGCGGGTGCGACTGCAAGCCGAGGCTGAGGGGCTGGATAAAATCTTCACCAGTTTCGGGGCGCAGTGGCGCAATGCTGGCTGTTCAATGTGCTTGGGGATGAATCCGGACAAGTTGGGGGAGAGGGAGCGCTCGGCTTCTACCTCGAACCGGAACTTTGAGGGGCGGCAAGGAAAGAATTCGCGAACCCACCTGGTGTCGCCGGCGATTGCCGCGGCCACTGCAGTCACTGGGAAGCTAACTAGTCCCCCGGATTTACCGGCGGTATCTAGCAGGAAAGAGGTATAAGCGATGAAAAAATTTATCTCTCATACCGGTATCGGGGTGCCACTGCGGCGCTCTAATGTCGATACTGACCAGATTATTCCCGCCGTCTATCTAAAACGGGTAACCAAAACCGGTTTCGAGGACGGACTTTTTGCGGCTTGGCGGCAAGATAAAGACTTCGTACTAAATCTCGCTCCCTTTAGAGGCGGCTCTATTCTGGTAGCCGGCCCCGATTTTGGTACCGGCTCCAGCAGGGAACACGCGGTCTGGGCACTGCGGGACTATGGTTTCAAAGTGGTTTTGGCGCCCAAATTTGCCGATATTTTTCGTGGTAACTGTGAAAAGGACGGGATGGTAGCGGCAGTTATTAGTCCGGAGGAATGCCAGACCCTATGGAAAATGTTAGAGGCGGAGCCGGGCAAAGAAATCACAGTTGACTTAGAAAAACAACTGGTTACTTGCGGTTCTTTTAGCTGCAGCTTCCAAATTGACGACTACACTCGCTGGCGGCTGTTGGAAGGGCTAGACGATATCGACCTCACTTTACGGAATGAGGACGCGATTAGCGCTTACGAACAGGCAAGACCAGATTTCATGCCGCGTACCCTGCCCGCTAAGCATTTGCCACCAGCCGAGGTAGTTTCTGCCCGGGAAGTTACCCTCGGGATGCCTGAGGTCAAGCGCTCTTAATCTCGTGGCGTAAAACCTGCTCCTGTCCAAGTAGCGTTCCCTAAGGTTTATCTTTGTTCTTAGCCTAGTTTTCGTGAAAACACCCTTGTTAATAGGGTAGTTTCTCCCAGGTGTCTACTTGAAGCCGCACAGGCAGGTAGACTGGGAACACTGGGAAAAGCGGAAGGGGAAATAACACGTGGATCCGGTTCTAGAAGTACAAGGCGGACACCCGCTAACAGGTCGTATTAAAGTGCGAGGGGCAAAAAATTTTGTTCCCAAAGCGATGGTGGCGGCGCTGCTGGGGAAAACCCCTTCCATTTTGAAAAATGTGCCACTGATTCGGGACGTGGATATCGTCTGTGGTCTGCTGGAACTGCACGGGGTGGTAGCCGAATACGACTCTGCGAGCGGTCAGCTGTATATTGATCCTTCTAATATCGAGGCGGCTCAGGTAGCCAGCATCGACACCCTGGCAGGATCTTCTAGAATCCCGATACTATTCTGTGGACCGCTCCTGCACCGCCTAGGGGAAGCAATCATACCTGACCTGGGTGGATGTGTGATTGGAACGCGTCCTATTGATTTCCACCTTTCGATTCTGCGCTCGTTCGGGGCACAAGTAGACAAGTTGGAATCCGGTATTCATATTGCCGCCCCACAGGGACTGCGGGGAGCAGTAATCGAGTTGCCCTATCCTTCGGTGGGGGCAACTGAACAGACCCTGCTGGCGGGGGTACAAGCCGAAGGGATTACGGAGCTGCGGGGCGCCGCCATCGAACCGGAAATCATGGATCTAATTAACGTCCTCCAAAAGATGGGCGCCATCATCAGCGTAGATACTGATCGCACTATCCAGATTGAAGGGGTTGAAAACCTGGAAGGTTTCACTCACACTGCCCTCTCCGATCGTATCGAAGCTGCCTCCTGGGGATCAGCAGCCCTCGCCACCCACGGCGATATTTTTGTGGAGGGTGCTTCCCAGCCAGAAATGATTACCTTCCTAAACGTGTTCCGCAAGGTAGGAGGCGCTTTCTCGGTGGAACGAGATGGGATTCGCTTCTACCATCCCGGCGGGGAACTAAAACCGATCGTGTTAGAAACTAATGTGCATCCGGGATTCATGACTGACTGGCAGCAACCCTTGGTAGTGGCACTCACTCAGGCTCACGGTCTCTCCATCGTGCATGAAACTGTCTATGAGCAGCGCTTTGGGTTTACTGCCGCCCTCAATAAGATGGGGGCGCAAATTCAGTTGTATCGGGAATGTTTAACCGGGCTAGCCTGCCGATTCGGGCAAAGAAACTATTACCATTCGGCAGCGATTTCCGGGCCGACCCCGTTACATGGCGCCGATATTACTATTCCTGACCTGCGGGGAGGTTTCTCCCACTTAATTGCGGCACTGGCCGCCGAAGGAAAATCTACCGTGCGAGGAATCGATATGATTAGCCGCGGGTATGAGCATTTCCTGACTAAACTGGGAGCATTAGGTGCGCAAGTTAAGCTGGAAAAATAAGGGGTAAGCATGGCCGGTAAGTTTTCTCGCTTCTATAGGTTTTCTGTGCGCGTGGCGCGTATCCCGGTAGGGGCGGTTACCCGCCGGCATTGGGAGGGGCAAGAAAACCTGCCCAAAGAAGGCGGGTTTGTTGCGGTAGTTAACCACATTTCCGAGTTTGACTCCATGACCATGATGCACTTTATGACCAGCGCCGGGTATCCAGTGCGGGTTCTATGTAAAGAAGAACTTTTCAAGGTTCCGATTTTAGGGTCAATTATGCGTTCCTGCGGACAAATTCCGGTTTACCGAGAATCCACCCACTCCCGGGACGCACTTGCTGCCGCGATTGAGGGCTTACAAGCCGGTGAATGCATAGCCGTTTACGGAGAGGGAACCTTGACTCGAGACCCTGATTTTTGGCCGATGCGGATGAAAACCGGAGCGGCGCGGATGGCGCTATGTGCGCGCGTTCCGCTAGTGCCGGTGGTGCAGTGGGGGGCGCAAGACGTGCTGGATCGTTACGCTCGTCGCCCAGACCTGAAGGGCAAAAAGGATGTATGGGTACATGCCTTGCCGGCGGTAGACCTCTCTGACCTGTACGATCGGGCTGATGATCCAGAAGTTTGGTATCAGGCAACCGAAAGGATAGAAACGGCAATCTGTCGCGGGGTGGAGGAAATCCGGGGCGAGAAAATGCCGCACCGTCCTCTAGATCGAAAATCTGCCCGGATGCCTACCAAGCAACAACTAGGGGCGGCAGCGAAAGCCTGGCGAGCAGACCACCCCGAAAAGCCGGTGACTGCGCGCGCCCTCGGAGAACTTGACCCTTATCTTAAAGGTGGTTTTACCAGCACTAACCCTAAATCTAAGCAGGAAGGGTAGATTGTTATGTCCGCCTCCTCGGTTCGTAAAGTCGCTGTACTAGGCGCCGGAGCTTGGGGAACCGTATTTGCGCAAATACTTGCTGATGCTGGCAACCAGGTGCGGATTTGGGCGCGGCGTGCAGAACTGGCTGAACAGATTAATGCGGGCGAAAATCCGCGCTATGTGCCAGGCATAAAACTTCATGGGATCAAGGCCGCCAGCGACTTGGAATGGGTATGCCAGGGAGCCGGGATGGTAGTGGTATCTATTCCCTCAAACGGGGTGCGAGCTCTGTTGGAGCAGGTACGCGATTTTATACCCCTAAACGCCACTGTAATATCCCTGGTAAAAGGGCTAGAGGCGGGCTCCTTGCAAATGATGACGGAAGTAATCTCTGAGGCCGGAGGAATACACCCTTCCCGAATCGTGGCAGTGTCCGGGCCGAACCTTTCCGGGGAGATTGCCCGCCATGAACCCACGGGCGCAGCAGTGGCCGGGCAAGACTCCTGGCGTGCGGGGCTGGTGGCTTCGCGCATCCACACCCACTATTTCCGTCCCTACGTTGCCGAAGATGTAGTGGGGGTAGAAATCGGTGGGGTAGTAAAGAACATTATCGCTATGGCGGTAGGTGCCGCCGATGGTTTAGGGCTGGGGGTCAACTCCCGTTCGTTTCTGATTACTCGCGGGCTGGCAGAAATGGTACGTCTCGGGGTAGCTATGGGAGGCAAGTCGGATACTTTCTTGGGACTAGCAGGACTTGGCGACCTGGTGGCAACCTGTTCTTCTTCCTCCTCCCGCAATTTTGCTTTTGGTTACCGTCTGGGGCAGGGGATGGATATTTCTCAGGCACTTCAGGCTTCGGCGGGAACTGTCGAAGGGGCGCGTTCCTGTCCGGTAGTGCGCGATTTGGCGCATAAGAAGGGCGTATCTATGCCGATCAACTCCGCTGCCTATCGGGTAATCAGTGGCAAACAGACTTTAGAAGAAGCGTTAGTATCTTTGAGTACCGGGCCGCGGGTAACTGACGGGCCCAGCGCGCGGATGGTATAGAGAGGACAGGCTATGGCGCCAAAAGATAACAGTAAACCTCGGGTATTAGTGCTGTTCGGGGGAGAATCGGGGGAGCATGGGATTTCTTGTGCGACCGCGGCCGGGGTGGTAGAGGCCATCGACCATGACCGTTTCGAGGTAGTTACCGTTGGGATTACCCAGCAGGGTCAGTGGGTACCGGTAGATTTTAGTTCCGACCAGTTCCAGATATCCGAGGACGGGGTGGCTAAGGTTCCTGCCGCTAACCGGCAGTTATTTTTATCCCCCGGAGATGGACATGTGGTGAGCCTGCCCACCCAGTTGGGGTCAGAATTTTCCCTTGCTGATCTAGGCGGTTTCGATGTAGTGTTTCCGCTTTTGCATGGGCCCTTTGGCGAAGATGGCACTGTGCAGGGGCTGCTAGAAATGATGCATCTGCCCTATGTGGGATGCGGAGTGCTGGCTTCGGCGGCCGCGATGGACAAACCCACCACCAAGGTGCTTTTGCATGAGGCAAATCTGCCGGCAGGGAAATGGGAAACCGTGACTGCGGGACAGTGGAAACATGACCGCGCCGGGGTGCTGGAGCGCTTGGCACACCTGGGGTTGCCGGTATTTGTAAAACCAGCACGCGCCGGCTCCTCTCTCGGAATTACTAAGGTGAGTGCCGCAGCCGATATGGAGGTCGCGATTGCCAAGGCGCAGGCGGTGGATCCTCGGGTAATTGTGGAGCAAGAACTAACTGGTTTCGAGGTAGAGTGTGCGGTATTGCAAGGAGCCGATGGGCGCCCTCGTACCACCGAGCCGGGGCGGATTGCTATGCGAGATGACGTGGCATTTTATGACTATAAAACCAAGTATTTCGGGGAAGATGCCGTCAGTTTAGAGATCCCGGCGAAGATTCCCGAGCATTTAGCCTCTCAGGTGCGCGAGATTGCTGCCAAGGCCTTCGAGACCCTGGGGTGTGAAGGGCTGGCGCGGGTGGATTTCTTTGTGGATCCGGAAAAGGACTCAGTGGTAATTAACGAGGTGAACACGATGCCTGGGTTTACCCCGTTTTCTATGTACCCCAAATTATGGGAATATATGGGTATCGGGTATTCCCAGCTTATGGAGGAATTGATCTCCCTAGCGTTGGCGCGTCCGGTGGGGTTGAGATAACAAACATCGGAAAGCGGAGTTCATTTCCTAAGCTAACGAAGGACTAAACAATTAGGGTTGGAGATATGGCGAAGAAACGCGTGACCTTAGTAACTTGTGCACAGTATCCGAATTTATCCGAGGACGAGGCGGGGCTGGTTGAAGAACTGGACGCGCGCGGAGTTGATGCCCGGATTGCAGTTTGGAACGATCCCGAGGTGGATTGGGAAGAAGCGGGAGTGTGCATAATCCGTTCCGTGCGTGACTATGCCGCTCACCGGGAGGAGTTCGTGCAGTGGGCTCATCAAGTTCCCCGCTTGTTAAACCCGGCAGATGTGGTCCAATGGGCAACCGATAAACACTACTTGCTCAATCTGCAAGAGCAAGGGGTTCCGGTGATTCCTACTACCTGGTTAGAGCCAGAACAGAATCTGAATAAACATCAGGTACATACGCGTTTTCCTGCTTTCGGTGAGTTCGTAGTGAAGCCGGCGGTTTCTTCCGGAGGGCGCGAAATGGGGCGCTACGACGCGAATAACGGGATGGCACGGATGGCAGCAGTAACCCATGCCTACAGCCTGTTACAGGAAGGGCGCTCGGTTATGGTGCAGCGTTACCTGTCGGAAGTTGATGAACACGGTGAATACTCCTTGGTCTATATGAACGGAGTTTTATCGCACTCGGTAGAAAAAGCCGCTATGCTCACTAACCCGAATACCACTGAGGTGCAGGCACAAGAAACAGTTACTGGTAACCGGCAACCAAATTCCGAAGAGTGGATTTTCGGGGAAAAGGTACGATCCGCGATTCATCGCATGATTAAGGATCGCCTGGGACATGATCAACATCTGCTGTTTTTGCGGATTGATATTGTTCCTGACGGAAAAGGTTCCTATTACCTGATGGAAGTTTCGCCAGTTGACGGATCTCTTTACCTGCGCACCCGTGAGGACGGTATCGGCACTTTCGCGGACGCGATTTGTAACCGCGTTTTTTGGTAAAGCGCGATTCTTACCTGCAAAGATAGTAGGTGTGAGCGGATACATAGCCCGCAAGCGTCGCAATAATTTCATCTGACGCCCCCGGTTAGATAAAGTGGGTATTCGTCGCTATGCGATAAATGGTGGCTGTAGTTCAGTTGGTAGAACGCCTGGTTGTGGTCCAGGAGGTCGCGGGTTCGAGCCCCGTCAGCCACCCCATACGGCAACTGTTTTGCAGTTTGCCGATAGGTGGTTCAAATGATTCCTTGGGCTTGCGGTGGCAGATAACACACTGTCTGGACAGGGATTTTGTTTGAAAAACGCCGCCGGTATCGACTAGCCTAGTTAGTCGGTGCTGGTTGTTTGGAAGACCGGCTGGGTTCGGTTTTCCGGACAAAAGAAAATGTACGTGACTAAGGAAATGAGCAGCAAAGTGGTCTACGCGATCGTCAAGGCGGGCGGACGTCAAGAAAAGGTCTCCGTCGGGGATGTAGTCGTCGTCGACAAGCTGGCGGCAGAAGTTGGCGACACTGTCGATTTCAAGCCAGTGATGGTAGTTGACGGTGACAAAGTCACCTCCGACGCCGCTGATCTAGAGAAAATCAAGGTAACGGCAGAGGTCTTAGAACAGACCAAAGGACCGAAGATTCGGATTCAGAAGTTCAAGAATAAGACCGGTTATACTCGCCGCATGGGCCACCGCGCAAAGCTGACCCAGGTAAAGATCACTAAGATCGCCTAACCTCAGGCAAGAAAGGAAAAGAAAATGGCACATAAGAAAGGGCTAGGTTCCTCTTCTAACGGCCGTGACTCTAACCCGCAGTACCTGGGAATCAAGCGTTACGGTGGAGAAAGCGTAAACGCCGGAGAAATCCTGGTTCGTCAACGGGGCAGCAAATACCACCCGGGAATGAACGTGGGGATGGGTAAGGATGACACCCTCTTTGCTCTGACCGCCGGGTCGGTTGAATTTGGTCGCCGGCGCGGTCGTAAAGTCGTAAACGTAGTTTCGGCTTAACGCAAAGCTAATAGCTTAGAGGTAGCGGGGTCGCTTAGCGACCCCGCTACACTTATATAGCAACAGGTGGGCAGCTGATAATGGCTTTCAGCTTGGGCGCTAAGGAGTAATCATGGCCAGTTTTGTAGATCGAGTAAAAATCGATGTTACCGCCGGTAATGGCGGAAACGGCTGCGTCAGCGTCAGGCGCGAGAAATACAAGCCGCTGGGCGGTCCCGATGGGGGAGACGGGGGACGCGGCGGCAGCGTGTTCCTAGAAGTAGATCCCCAGTCCCACACTTTGCTCGATTATCACCACCTGCCGCATCTTAAAGCCACCAACGGCACTCCCGGAATGGGGGACAACCGTGAGGGAGCGAACGGCGAAGACCTGGTATTGCGGGTTCCGCCTGGGACGGTGGTTAAGGCTGAAGATGGCGAAATCCTCGCCGACCTGCAAGGAGTAGGTTCGCGTCTAGAGGTTGCGCGCGGGGGAACTGGCGGTAAAGGTAACGCGGCGCTGGCTACCCGCAAACGTAAAGCCCCTGGCTTTGCCCTTTTAGGTGAGGAAGGAGAATCTCGCGTTCTCATCCTAGAGCTTAAGTCTGTCGCTGATGTGGGGCTGGTTGGGTTCCCGTCCTCTGGCAAGTCTTCCCTGATCGGAGCGATTTCCGAGGCAAAACCGAAGATTGCGGATTACCCGTTCACTACCCTGGTTCCGAATCTGGGGGTAGTACAGGCAGGTGATGAGCGATTCACGGTGGCGGATGTGCCAGGTCTGATTCCGGGAGCCTCCCAAGGGAAAGGGTTAGGGCTGGATTTTCTTCGCCATATTGAACGCTGCGCGGTGCTTGCCCACGTGGTGGATTGTGCAAATATGGAGGCTGACCGCAACCCAGTCGATGATATTAAAGCCCTGGAAACTGAGCTGGCAGCCTACGAAAGTGACCTAGACGAAGTCTCCGGCTATATTCCTTTAGCTGAGCGTCCCCGGGTAATCATCCTCAACAAAATGGATATCCCCGACGCCCCCGAAATGGTAAAACTGCAGGCAAAACAGCTCGCAGAGTTCGGGTGGCCGATGTATGCGGTCTCTGCGGTCAGTGGGCGCGGCCTGGAAGCCTTAGTGTTTGCCCTGGCAGAGATGGTTATGGAGCTGCGTGAACAAGAGCCAGAAACCGAAGCTCAACCCTTGCAGGTACTGCGACCTCCAGCCGTAGGAGGAACCGGGTTTACGGTCACCGTCCAAAAGACTGGGCAAGGACCGGTGTATCAAGTGCGGGGAGAAAAACCGGAACGCTGGGTTAAGCAGACCGATTTTGCCAATGATGAGGCGATCGGGTTCCTCGCGGATCGACTTTACACCCTGGGGGTAGAAACCGAATTGACAAAACTCGGTGCTACCAGTGGGGATACCGTGGTGATTGGCCCAATGGAAGGTGGAGTAATCTTTGATTTCGAGCCTTTACAGTCGGCTGGGGCTGAACTATTGGGGGCGCGGGGACAAGATCTACGTCTAGCGGGATCCACGCGGCGCACTAACCAGGAAAGGCGCGAGCAATACCACCAAATGATGGATGGGAAAGAGGCGGCGCGCCAGAATCTGCAGGCGGAAGCGGAGGCTGGATTATGGACGGATCCTTCTGCAGATTAAGCGGCATCTTTCCCCAGGCAGCTGTTTTGCAGACAATATCTATACATAAGTCAGGAAGCGAGGTAATGGATATTAACACTCGCTCACCTTTGCTAAGATTGGAACAACCGGCGTAGCAGGCAAGCTGGCAAAAAGGGGAACTCAATGACGGTAGGCGTCGGCGTCGACGGCAGGCGCATCGGGGTAATGGGGGGAACCTTCGACCCTATTCATAATGGTCACTTGGTGGCCGCTTCCGAGGTGCAACACCGCTACGGCCTGGATGAAGTAATTTTTGTGCCCACTGCTACCCAACCATTCAAGAGGGGGCGGCGGGTAACCATCCCGGAGCACCGTTATTTAATGACTTCTATTGCCACCGCTTCCAACCCGCGTTTTACGGTTTCCCGGGTGGATATTGAACGCGGGGAAACTACCTACACGGTGGATACCTTACGTGACTTGAAACGAGAAAGACCGGGCTGTCACCTATTTTTTATTACCGGTGCCGATGCTTTGCGACAAATCATGGATTGGAAAAACGCTGAGGAACTGTTCCAGTTGGCGCGATTTGTGGGGGTAACCCGCCCCGGTCACCGCTGGGGAAACACTGATAAGTTACCTGCTGAACGGGTATCACTGTTAGAGGTGCCCGCGATGGCAATTTCTTCTACCGATATTCGGCAGCGGGTGGCCTCCGAGGCTCCAATCTGGTATTTAACTCCAGATGGGGTGGTGCAATATATTGCGAAATACGGTCTTTATCGAGAGGATGGCAAGTAATGAGTGAGTCAGACTTTCCCTCCCGCGCCCTAGAGCAGCAGGCGTATTCGCCGATTTCTAAATACGGGCAGATTTCCATTGCCGAGCAACTGGCGCGCCTGGAGGAGATTCGCACCGGAGGGCATCGCCCGAGCTATCGACCGGAGGCGCCTTCCCCGGAATCACAATGGGGACAAATCCAAGAGGGGTTTAGCCAGGTAGAGAGCGATTTATCATGGCAGTTGCGGCAGATTCCCCCGGATGAACCCCGCCATCCCCAGCGTCCCCTCAGTCCTGACCAGGATGGACGTAGCTGGGTGCAGGAGTACCGCGACAAACAGCGGATGCGTAAAGTCGCGCAGGAGGCGCGGGCACAAGCCGAGGCAGATTTGCAGCGACTGCTGAAAGAGCGCGAGGAAGCACAGGCGCGGGCGCAAGAACAGGAACGTTTGGCCGCTGAGGCAGCGGAGCGTTTGCGTAAGTTAGAGGAGGCCGAGCAAGAGACACTGCGCACTGCCGCCCGAAATCAGCAACGCCGCGAACAGCGAGTTTTAGATGCTCAGGTGGAGGCAGCAAAAAGCGAAGCCGAAAAAATGGCGGAGCTGCTGGAATCTTTCCAAAATCCTCAGGTTGCCCCGAGTAAACCCGATGTAACCGAGCGCCCGGCGGCGGCAGAGCCCGCGGTTCCGATTGCGCACGCGCCCGCTTATGAGCAGGTCGCGGTGAAACCGGCTGTAGCGCCTACCGCGCCGGCGGTAGCTGAGAGAGTGGCTCCGCAAGCGCCAACCACGCCAACACCCGCCCTACCGCAGTCCCTACCGCAGGTATCTACATCTCCGGCGCCACTACCTGCAGTTTCCAGGCAAAGCTCCCAGGGTGTCCCGCAGGTACAGCCAGTTTCGGGACAGCCGCGAACCTCTTCCCGTATTTTTGCTGATCCGCACGGTGCTACGGGTCTGAAACCAACTTCTAAGCCTGCTGCTAGCAGCTTTGCGCAATCAGATGCGGCAGTTGGAGGCAAGCTCGATGGTGACTCGACACAACCGATTAAAGTAAGTCCGATTGATTCTTTAGCCGATGCTGCTGATGATCGCGCTTTGGCAGATCAACTAGCCTTAGCCTCGGGGGCAAGGCCGGTATCGCCACCGGCTTTCATGCCGGCACCGGCTACCGCTGCTCCCCGTAAACCCGCTCCCAGTACCCTGCCTGCGCGGTACGAGGCGCCAGCCGCGCACTCTTCCCAGCAACGGGGTGGCACTCCCCAATATCCTGCCGGTTCGGCGACCACTGTTCAGCGTCTACAGCAACCAGCTAATGTAACTACCCAGGTCAACGCCCCTGCCGGAATGGAGATTAAAGGTGAAAGTGCAGGGGGTGCTCCTGTAAGCATAGCTGCAGCAGGAGCTGGGTCTGCCGCCGAGTTATTCCAGCAGGCTTTGGCACAAACTCGTTTGGGCGGGGCAAATACTGCCATCCCTGCGGATACTGCTACAGCGATTGCCGCGAACTTGACGGCTCCGGTACCGGCTCTCCAAGCAGCACCCTCACCGACAGTAGCCGCCACGGCAGCGCGGGTATCATCAGCTCAGTTGTCGGGAGCTTCCTTAGCGCCGCGCACCGGCAGTTTGGCGGGGCAAAGTGGCAACCAGGTTTCCCCCCGTCCGGCTCCTGCCCCTCCGGCTACAAGTATGCGACAGGCACCGGAGGCTACCTTTCCCCCTGCTGCCGCGCAATCAGCCTCGATAGTGCAACCGGCTTCTGCGCAGATTCCGGTTGTAGGGCAGGCAACACCGTTAACTCAAAGCACTATAGCTGTGGCTCCTACCTCCGGGCAGCCGGTTCCCACGGTTCAGCCCGCGGTTACCGCCAAACCTGCTGCTCCCGTACAACCACAGCATCCTGCGCCTTCTCCACTAGCAGCTCCTGCCGGAAGCCAGGGGCTGCAAATGAATCCGATGGCTGTACCTGCCGTGGCTCCGGCGTCTATTATTGAGGCTCCTGCAAGCCCGGCACCTGTAGGGGCTGCCCCGGCTGCAACCGCACCTACTGGTGGGCAGCTGGCGCCCGCTCCTTCGGCAGCTCCGGAGGCTGTGGCTCCGGCGGTTACAGCGCTTACAGCACCCGCATCGGAAACTGTACCCGCGCAGGTAGCAACTCCAGCGCCAGTAACTACAGAGGCGCCCTCGGGAAGTGAAAGGAGCGCTTCGCCAGCTACCTCCGACAGCGAGGAGCCTGCTGGGGAGGAAAAAACCCGGTGGTGGCAGCGGAAGCGAAAAGCAAAAAAAGCTGAGGCCCCGGAGCAGGAGGACACTCGCTACGGGGCATCGCTAGAATCCCCTGAAGACCAGGGCGAGGAAGAACCGCTAACGTTTATCCAGACCTTCTTGCGTTGGACGTTACGGTTGTCAATCTTGCTGATTATCGCTTTGGGAATGGTGCTGACCATGGATCGTCCGGTTATTTCTCAGACAATGGGGCAGGATATGGTGCAACCCGGTATCGTAGATGGGGTAAGCGTTTTACAGATATAGGAGTTCTTCTTGGTCGATAAGCCTGACCCACGCAAACTAGCAGAGATAGCCGCCAAGGCTGCCGCCAGCAAGCTGGCAACTGATGTGGTGGCGATTGATGTTCACGAGCAAACCATCATTACTGATATTTTTGTGATCTGCTCTGGGGATAATCCGCGGCAAGTGCGGGCAATCATGAACGAGATTGACCATGCCTGTCACGATTGCGGTGCCGACCCGCTGACCATCGAGGGCAATGACGAGTTTCGCTGGGTGCTAATGGAACTGCCGGGGGTAATTGTTCATATTTTCCTAGCTGAAGAGCGAGAATACTATGGTCTGGAACGTCTATGGAATGACTGCCCACGCATAGATTTACCAGATTTGGAGGAGGCCGCTCAGGTGGGGAGGGCGCAGGCGCAATCTCCGGACGCGCAGCAGGACGCTGAAAATATGATTGTTAGTTTAGAGTAGGCGATTCATGGCTACTAAGATTGTTTTTTGGCGACACGGTCAAACCGACTATAACCTGCAAGGACGGGTGCAAGGACAGGTTGATATTCCTCTTAATGAGGCGGGTGTCGCCCAAGCTGAGGCGGCGGCGAAAGAACTGGTGAAAATGAATCCGCAGCGGATTATCTGTTCGGATTTGCGACGCGCTCAGGCAACTGCCCAGGCGCTGGCTAATATATGTGGCCAGGAGGTTGAACCGCTGCCCGATGAACGGTTACGAGAACGGGCATTCGGAGATTTCGAGGGATTGTCCGCGAAAGAATTAAAGGCACGTTTTGCGCCGCGTTATGAGGAGTGGCGAGCTACCGGAGAATGCCCGGTGGCGGGAGTAGAGTCGCGTGCGGAAGTGGGCTCGCGGGTCGCTAAATGCGTGCTTGAATATTTTGAGCAGGTTGAAGGCACGTTAGTGGTGGTTTCCCACGGTTCGGCGCTTACCCAAGGGCTGGTGAAGATTCTGGGATTGGATCCAGTTGCCTGGCAAGGGTTGCGCGGTTTAGATAACTGCCACTGGTCTACGTTGATTCCTTATTCGCGTGAACCCGGATGGCGTTTGGTCTCCCATAATCTCGGGGTGGCGGATCCTGCTGGTGCGGCGCTGCCTTCCCTGGCTTAATCACTTTTGGGGTGGTTTACGCTGGTTCGGGGTGGGTATGTCGCAATACACAGGCTAAAGATTTGAAGTTGAGGCACCCGGTTAGTTAGAGTTATTTGGTGCCTACCGAGCAGCATTGCGAAGGTAGAAATAGCTTGGGGCTATAGCGCAGTTGGTAGCGCGCTTCCATGGCATGGAAGAGGTCGCGGGTTCGATTCCCGCTAGCTCCACTACGAGCACACTGAGTTGATACAATTTCGCAAAACTAGGGTTTTGCGCAAAGGTGCGCGCAAAATTTGAAAACGCGCGCAAAATCTAAAGCTCCTGCTCGCAGACGTAAAAATAGGGCTGACTACCTGAACGGTGGTCAGCCCTTTTGTTTTGGGTATTAACCCAGAATCCGTCTGTCGCACAGTTGGCGATTGGGGGGGGGCTGTTAGTCTTTACTCATGGAACATGAACTCCCCAAATCTAAGCTGGATTCACTAGAAAAACCGGAGAGGCTCGCACCAGAACCCGCGGGGATAGTTAATGCGATAGATGCTCAGGACGTGGTGAAACTCTACGGCAATAACCTTGCCTTAGATCATCTTTATCTGCAAATACCGGCTGGTTCATTTTTCGGGCTGGTAGGTCCTAATGGGGCTGGAAAATCCACGTTTCTGTCTATCGCTACCGGTCTTTTAGAGCCTGATAGAGGCACAGTTTTCATTAATGGCATCAGTATGTGGGATGAACCGGTAGCGGCAAAGGGAGCGTTGGGGGTATTACCTGATGGGATGCATATGTTTGACCGTCTCAGCGGGATTGAACACTTAACATTTGTCGCTCAGCTGCGCGGTCTTGATAAACAGAGTGCAATTCAGCGCTCCCGTTCACTTTTGCAAACATTTGAACTGCCGCTAGATAAAAAGAAAACGATAAGCGAATACTCAACCGGTATGCGCAAGAAAATCGGTTTAGCTTTAGCGCTGGTAACCTCCCCGCGCCTAGTGGTTTTGGACGAACCTTTTGAAGCGGTCGATCCGGTTTCGGCAAACACCCTACAACAGGTGTTAAAAGAATATGTGAAGCGAGGGGGAACAGTAGTGTTATCTTCCCACGTGATGGCGACCGTGGAATCATTATGTACCCATGTGGCAGTGATTAATCAGGGTCGTATTCTGGTGTCCGGAACCACCGAAGAAGTCGCGGCAGGGCAAGACCTCAACTCGCGCTTCCTACAGTTGGTAGGGGGACATCAGCAATGCGAAGGAGACCTGTCATGGTTGGGACGTTAATCCGGTTAAACCTGCGTTTGCAAACCAAACAGTTCACTAAACAGTGGTGGCGAATAGTCCTCGGTGTCCTAGCTATCATCTACGTGGCATTTATATTACTTGGGGTGGCAATCGGCTTTTGGCAAGCAGGTCGCGCGGGGCTTACCGCTCCGATTCAAATCTATTACGCGCTGCTTATCGTCCTGATTTGGATGATGATGGTATCGGCATCGGTAGCTGGTGAACAAAGCCTGACCCCCCAGGCGTTAAGCCCCTATATCGGCCCTACCCGGCGCTCAGCCTACGGATTGCTCGCGGCTAATATCGTCAGTGTTTCCTCTTGTATAGTTTTCGTTATCTACGAGGTGTCGCTGGCGGGGTGGCTAGCTGCCGGTAGCCTTGGTGCGAGTGTGCTTACCGTTCTAAGTGGGCTGCTAGGGGTATTTTTGATTGCAGCGCTCACTCAGATATTGCAAACTCGGTTGGTGTCGCGATTAACTGCCAAGCGCGCTAGCTCTCGCCAGCTTTTTACCGGTATCGGTATGCTGGTGGTAATCGCTTTGGGATACTTGCTAGTGACTATGATTCAGCATTGGTTTGCCGATAGTGGTGGCGCAACCGCGTTTTTCCCGCTGCTGGTGCAAAAACTGACTGGAAGCACGGCGCAGATTTTTTGGTATTTCTTGGCACTTACTCCGCTTGCTCCTTTCCTGCTTGCTCCTTTCGTGATGGCTCACTTTTATTGGGGGCTGGCGCTCTCCCTCGCCTCTACCTGCTTTTATGGAGTTCTAATCTTGAGGGCGTGGCCGAAGGTTTTTGCGAATGCTCTAATGGGGCGGGGGCAGGTTTTAGCGGAAGTATCCGCTGCCAAGAACTTAGATGCGTCCTTTAACGAAAATGGTGAGGACGTCTGGAGGATTCCTCTGTTAGCTCGAGTGTTACCCCTGTCGCCGGTAGGGCAGATTCATTGGGCAAGAATAAGTTATTACCAGCGAAAAGACCCGCGCCAAATTATTTCCCTATCTTCGATACTGTATGTGGCAGTTATTTTTGGGATTATGTTGTGGGCAAACCATCCCTCGGGAGAAATGGTTTTTTGGGCGTTGAACGGAACTATTTTGCTGGTAGCGGTGACGGCCGCAACTGCGCTGCTGAATATGTGGTCCAATGATTCTTCCGCCTACTGGTATCAGATTATTGGCGGGGTTGCCGGTAAAACTGACAGAACCGTGCGTGTTGGGGTTCTTGCTAGCTATCAACTTCCGGTAATGGTGGCGATTACTTTGATTTTTGGTTTAGCGCTGAAAATGGACACCTCCGCGATTTTGAAATCTGTCTTTTTAGCCTGCTGCTACCTGTTAGTGGCTTTGGGCGCAAATTCTTTGATTTCTACGGTAGTTACTATCCCCGGTCCGGCGCCGGGACAGTCGGCTCTGCGTAATAATTCGGGAGGAAGTGGGAAATCTGTGCTGGCTACCATGGTCTCCTCAATGGCGGCGTTATTGCTGTGTGCTCTCCCTTCGGGATTAATTGTGTTGGTCTGCGTCCTTTTGGATACCTCTTGGGTTTCGCTCTTGATAGCTGCCCTCATTACCGCTGCGGTGCTGGTGGGGGGAATCTACGGCGGCGGAAAACTGTTAGAACGCTTCCAGGTGCGTAATCTACGCCGAGTGATGGCGTGACCAAAACATATATATAGCGGGGAGTAAACTAATAACGCCCAGATAGGCGTGATTTGCGGGTTAATACCTAAAAGGTATTAACCCTCTATTTTGGTGCCGTCAGCAAAGATTATGCTAGCCTCGCCTGTTGGTGTGATTTCGATGCGCTGGCAAAGCGCACGCAGGGTTGCCAGGTCAAAGTCTTGGCTGAGGGTGGCGTTTTGGATGGTTTTCTTAAACCTAGTCAGTTTGACTTTGATGCCGTGGCGGCGCTCAATTTCTACCTGAGTTGTTTCGTAGGCGGTGATGGCTTCACGTTGGCGAGTTTTGAGCTGGGTGAAGCACTCTTGGTAGTCGTCTTGGTTTTGGGAGTGATGAGCGTTGTGGGTGATGGCTTGGTTGATGAGCCTGGTAGTTACCTCGATTTCACTTGCTTGCTGTAAGGCTTGTTCTTCCAAATCGGTGGTGTCTGATGTGGTGGTAATCAGGTAGTCCCAGTCGATGAGCTGCTGGTTTTTGATGAGCTTGGCGAGCGCTGTTTGGAAGATTGCTTGCAGCTGATTATCGCGTAGTACGGGCATTTTCTTTGGGTGAGGAACTGTGAATTTCTCGTTGCATTGCCAGATGATAGCCCGGTATTTATCAGTGGAGTGCCAGGTTTTGCTGCCATAGGCTGAGCCGCAGTGGGTACAGTAAACCTTGCCTGTGAACACTCGCTCGCGCCGGCCGTTACCTCGAGCCGCGAATTCCGCTTGGGTGAGTTCCCACGTTTCAGGGTCGATGATGGCTGGGTGGGAGTCGGTCACGTAATACTGGGGCACTTCGCCGTGATTGGGTTTGACCTCTTTGGTCAAGAAATCCACAGTATAGGATTTTTGTAGCAGAGCATCGCCTTTATATTTCTCGTTGGTGAGGATGGATTGGATGGTGGTGTGGCTCCATTTGTGTTTACGCCGTGGGGTTAGTAGTCCGTCCGCTTCCAATGATGCCGCGATTTGGGGGATGCTCATGCCTTCGAGGTAGTGGCGGTAGATCCGGCGCACGATTTCGGCTTGCTCAGGATTGATGACAGGCTCGCCGTTCTCGCCGCGATCGTAGCCGAGAAAGTTACCGTAGGGCATATAAACTTTGCCGTCTTGGAAACGCTTCCTGTGACCCCACGTGACGTTCTCGGAGATAGATCTGGATTCTTCTTGGGCAAGGCTGGACATGATGGTGATGAGCAGTTCGCCTTTGGAATCGAGTGTCCAGATGTTTTCTTTCTCGAAAAACACCTCCACACCTTTATCCTTCAACTTCCTCACCGTTGTGAGGGAGTCGACGGTGTTGCGAGCAAACCGGGAGACGCTTTTGGTGACGATCAAGTCGATTCTTCCTGAGAGAGCGTCAGCTATCATGCGGTTGAATCCCTCCCGGTGTTTCGTGGAAGTGCCAGAGATTCCCTCGTCAGTGTAAATAGCAACGTATTGCCAGCCGTCGTGGTTTTTGATGTAGTGCTCGTAATAATCACTACGGAAGAATCAATGATCCGGCAGAAGAATGTGGAGCAACCTTTGCGCGGGAGGAGTAACTTTTTCGCGGCACGGCTTTCGTGGGGTAAAGCCCGCTCCAAAATTCGTAGACAGAAAATCCATTAGTGATGTGCTCCGATCATTTGCGACCAAACCAATGCCTTCCGACTCAAGTCTGTAATCGGCATTTTGGCTTGTTATCAGGCGGAAAAGCCTGCTTGCACCGTCGCCCTCGAGCCGAACATTTTGTATCATCTTCAGCAGCTACATAACTAACACTGATGCCCCGGTCTTGTGCCGGGGCATCAGTGTTTTCAGCCCGGGAATCGAACCCGGGAGGGCTGGCGCGGGGAGGTTGCGGACGCGGGTTGAGCGTTCGTCCGCGTCAGTGGTTTTCGGGGGCTGTGCTCCGAAAACCCTTGCTGGTGCGCAGCACCGCCGATTCCCGCTAGCTCCACTTCGTTGCTGCAACACTTCATGTTGGTTGCACTAAATTGAAGCCCTAGATTTAGCCCCTAATGTCGGAATGTTATTTAGCTCTTATTTGAGTTAATAACCGTTGAAATTATGAGGTTCAGCAATGCCAACGAGTAACCTAATTCCGGGATAGTATCCACCTCTTGGAGGGAACAAATAATGAGTCTGCATGTCGAGTCTTTCACGAGAGAATCGTGGAACAAATTGAAGAATATATATCCCATTATGGTGGCAGGGGTTTCCTTATCAGCAGACAATAAAAGTATCACTTTCTCTGGTTTAGATGAAACTATCGTCATTGAAGCGTTCCCATATCTCTGGCAAATAATTGAGCAGTGCGATGGTCGAAACTCAGTGGCAGACATATCGAGAAAAATAAAAATTGAGAAGAAACTGGTATCTGCTGCTGTAAATGATTTGATGGATTTAGGTCTCGCATACGATTCTCGAGAGCAGTACTTACATTTTCATAAAATTTCAAATAATCCTGCGCGATTTTGGCGTGATCTAACTTCGACAGATATTGCTAACCACGTAAATAGCCGGAAAGTACCGGTAAAGAACGGAACCAGATTCCCGTTTAAATCCCACAAGCAGTCCAGTATATATCGTCTTGGGTCTCAAAGAACAAGCGTTAGAAGTTACAGTGATAAGAAACTGGATATTGAAACCTTAGGTTCTATTTTAGCTGATGGGTATTCTTCAGAAATCTGTCCAGTACCTTCAGGTGGCGCCTTATTCCCGTTGAAGCTTTTCGTAATCGTGACTAGGAATCAACATGATTTTCCTGCCGGTTACTACGAGTACGACTGTGATCGTGAGGAGATTGTTCTTTATGACCAAAAGATTGATCTCGAACAAATCAAATACATCTACGACAGTGAAACTATCCCTTTCGAGGCCCCGATTTTGATTGTAATCGCAGGAGATTTGTCTCGACAGCCGTATAAATATGGCAATCGAGGATACCGATTTACGCTTATGGAATGTGGCGCGGTAGCGCAAAACATTACCCTTTCATGCGTAGAACAGGGGTTGGGGAGTTGTGAGTTAGGTGGTGCCCTTGACGATCCGTTAAAGAAGGAACTAAAACTAGGGGATCAGGTTTTTCCCCTGTTGAGCATTGCCCTTGGTTATGAATCAGACGAGAAGGTTGAAGATTCCTATGACCTTCTTTATAAGTTAGACACCACAATGGTGGGGTACAAAAAAATTGTTCGTAAAGTAGATGTAGTACAAGATATTCAGGCCGATGGATTTTTCTTTGCCTCCGGACTGGCAAATGTTGTTTCTGGAGAAGATGCGAAGAGCTCGTATTCAAATCGTTTTTCCTTCGGTGTCGCCAATTCGATTGCGATGGCAAAAGTCAAAGCAATCGCTGAAGCATATGAACGGTATCAAAGCGGGCGAATCCGAGTAGATTATTCAGGGACAGCAAATAGCATTACGATTCCTTGGATTAATCCAACTGATTTTGTCCCGATGACTACTCTGCAACGACAAAAACTCAATTTGCAAAAGTTCTCTGAGGAGAAGCCGTATCAATGGGTGTCAGGTAAACGTTATTCGGACATGCAGGAAGTTCTTATGCCAATTGACATGGTATTTTACCCAATTGATGACAAAAAACTTGGCAGAAAATTACTGTGCGATTCCAATTCCTCTGGCGTGGCAGCTTCCACCACATTTGTTGATGCTGAGACTCGGGCATTACTTGAATTAATCGAGCGCGATGCAATTATGCGATGCTGGTTTGAACAAAGTCCTCCGCCGAGACTTTCTACTGATTATCTTACTGAACACTGGTTAAGAAGAGTTCGTCACTGGGAAAATGAAGATCGCAACGTCCACGTCCTTGATCACAGTATTAGTGGGGTTGACATCATCCAAGTAATAATCGAGGGAAGACATTTTCCTGCGTTTGCGAATGGCGCATCGGCGGTTATTCGAAATGACAACTCAAGCTATCTTGGGGCGCTGAGGAAAGCTTTTCAAGAAGCCGAGTTTGCTTTGTTAAGCGCAATCCAAGTCGGCAGAAGACGTTCACGAAGGAGAGAAACAGTTCGCGATCCCATACATCATGCGGAATACTATTCAAGTTTCAAACACGCAGGGCAGATTTCATGGTTGTGGAGTGGAGATTATCTTGACAAGCGGTTAGCAGATAATACTTACGCTGACGAATTGAAACGTCAGAAAGAAATCATCACCGTTAATCTTTCTGATACATCGCTTCCTTTATGGGTAGTCAGAGTCTTTAGCCCCACACTAATACCGATAAATTTTGGTTTCGGTAACGACTATGTGCTGCACCCTGAAATTGAAAACCTAAAATATTGCGAACAGAGCCAATCGCTACCGCACTATTTTGCGTAGATTGAAGTATCATTTGAGATATCGGGCATGCACGAGTGCGCAAGTCTCAGACTCGACATACGACCACGAGAAGGAGCCTGTAAAATGAACCATCGTCTACGAATTTTAAAGATTAAATCAAGAGAGAGTAAAGTATCTAAACGTCTTGCTACAGGAGCGGCAAAAACCGGTCGCAATACTTGCCAAAAGTGCAGTTCATAACTAACACTCAAAGTGGTGAGATTGCCCTGCTCTTTGAAAGTTGGTGCGAGTGTGCTTGTTGCGGGTTAAGTAAGTATTTGAGCTAATCCTCGAACGTAGATTTCGCTGTCGCTCGCGTCCTCTCAAATGTTTACTATCCAATGAATGGATTGCGGTTCCTAGCGATTATTCACGATTAGTGTGCTCAACACCACCCCTAGGGTCGGGACATACCCTCTGATTCTGATCACGTTGTGCAGGTTTATGCCAGGCATGACCGCTCATCCACCACAACATGATTATCGATAGAAAAAATTTGCTGACCCACACAAAAAATTTGCGCGTTCAACATATTCAAGGCACGCCGAATGCAGGACATCGTGGTAGGAAACCGTTATGATTGAGCGGGAAAGGAGGGAGTGTCATGGAACAAATTAACTGTTCATCCAAAGATACTGTAGCTGCGTGTGATTACAGCGATACACCGGACGGATGGGACAATGAAGCCGGATGGTGAGACTAACCTGCAGACGAGGGTATTGGGGGATGAAGGGTCATTCCCAACAAATCTGAATTCCCATTCTTTCAAATTCTGTGGAGAAAACTATATCTTCGATGGAGACTCTGGAGGCCTGTTTGTGGTAGGGAATAAGTCCCTGCCACCGATGCAAACTTCTTCCAGAAAGAAACGGCAAAAGAATTTTATATGTGAGCCCATGATGCGTTCGCTGACGCTTTTCGTTGCCGAAGGTTGCAATTTGCGCTGTAAGTATTGTTATGAGGGAGTCCAGGATAGGCGTAATATGCCTTTAGATACAGCGATGAAGGCAGTTGAATATCTCTCCGAGCATGCTGTCCAAGGTTCGATGTTGGGCATTGAGTTCTTTGGTGGCGAGCCTCTTTTGGCCTATGGATTGATCGAACAGATTGTTCGGTACTGTTCATCAAAGCAAAACTTTAAGTATCGATTCTCTTTGACCACCAATGGGACTTTACTTACACCTGAGAAATTTGATCTTTTGGGGCGTCCAGATTTCTTTGTTTCCGTGAGCCTTGATGGGCCAAAGGAGATCCATGACGGTCAGCGACGCACTCGATCTGGAAAGCCTACACATTGTCGCATCATACGGAATATACGACAGTTTCAGCAGGAAGGTAAGCGAATAGGCGCGCGTGCGACTTGGTTGCCCGGTTCTGGATTAGGGATTGTTGAGTTACACAAGTATTTGCTTGATATGGGATTCCAATCGGTTCGTGTTGAACCGGCTTATTCAGATTTTCGTGATTTGAGCGACTATCAGGAATGGGAATCGCAGGTGCATAGTTTGATAACATGGGTTTCTTCTTTGGCTGATGAAGGACGGTACGAAACGATACGTAAGCTCTCCTATTCCTGGAGTGTCCTGAAGCGTATTCACTTTGCGGCGAAGCGCTGTCTTATATGCGCCACTAAACCTACGAAGTTAGCGGTAAATGTGGACGGCGATGTTTATGCCTGCCATAGGTTGGCTTTTGACGGGAATTATTCTCTAGGTAGTTTACACACTTACATAGAGTTGCGGCCTACTTTCGTTTGGGAGATTGATGCCTCTCCCTGCACCTGCTGCTGGGCAAAGTCACTTTGTCTTGGTGGCTGTCCCGTTTCTGGTTTAGGTAATTATTTTGGGCGTGGAAAAGTATTCTGTGAGTCCAACAAGAAAATATATGAGTCCTGGCTAAAACTGTACGTTTCCATATACAAATCAGGAAAAATTAGGTTACTTTTTAGGCAATAAATATGAAGTCTCCGCGCTGTGATTTTCTTACCACCATTAGAAAAGCAGATCCCCCCAAACTTATCTCCGTGGTTGATACAAAGGGAGTAAAGCACTGTGTACTGCTAAATGCAGATACTGGTGCGTGGGCAGAACTATCCGAAACAGAGAAAACTGACTGGCAACAAAATCGTCTTGAACCGGTAAACACTCGACGGCTACAAGCTATGGGAGTTTTAGCAGATTTAAATGACCGATACGTAGATCTCTCCGCACCCTGGCGAAACAAGCCGCTTGAAAGAATAATTGTCAACCTAAACCGTAGTTGTAATATGCGCTGTGCATATTGCTTTTTATCAGCTGAAGCAACTCCAACTGAGATGATGTCTCCGCAGGTTATGCGGACTGTTGCTGCAGCCGGGTTGAATAGGTCAGGAGAGCACTTTGTTTTTGATCTTCACGGGGGTGAACCTACTCTCTCCCTTATAACTCTTCGTCGGTTCCTCGAAATAGCGGAAGAACTAAGGAAGAACAGCCGTAAAGTAGTTCGGTATTCTATTGTGACCAACGGAACTCTTATAAGCGACGAATTTATTGAACTTGCTCTTAAATACCAGATTAGGGTGGGGTTGAGTCTCGATGGACCTCCGGAGATTCACGATATAGCGCGGCGTTTTCATTCTGGGAGACAGACGGGTGAAATTGTTTTAGATGGATTGGCGAAAATGAGAACAGCTGGGGTCTCAGTTGAGGGAGCAATCTGCACCTTAGGAAAACATAATTTTGGTAAAATTAAAGAGGTCTGTGAATTCTTTGGCGGTTTGTCCCTACCTTTTAAAGCACGACCTTTGACTCCGCGAGGTAGAGGAGATTCTAGTGGTTTATCACTTGATCCTGGAGAATGGTTCACTGCTTTTGTTCAACTGTACAGGCAACATGAGGCTGGCGTTGCTTACGTACGAACCGTCGAATCATTCAAGAAAAACTGTTGGTCTGGCGATCGCTCAAATGCTTGTCTGAGGATTCCCTGTGGTGCCGCAAATACCCTTATTGCCATTGATCCGAATGGCGACTGCTATCCTTGCGACGGTTATTGCGGGGATACAGATGTAAGAATGGGAAACATCCAACTTGAGTCTTACGATGCTATGGCTCAGAAACCAGAGGTTGTTGAACTCCGTAGCCGAACTAGCAACGATATTTATCTGTGTAATGATTGCGATTTCCGTGGAATGTGTGGTCCTTGTGGTTACTCTTCAAAAGCTAGTTATGGTGATGTCGTTCGCCCAGATAGATTGTGCGGAGACAGAATGAAAATCTTTCGTTTTCTCATTACCGAATGGCTGGAAAAATTTGGATATACGCAATAATCGGCTGGTGGTAGGGGTCCGTCTTAATAGCATAGTTACGCCGATACGATTGGACATTATCTGCTTATCTAGCCGGTTAGTTCGATTTTCGATTGTATTTTTTAGAGCTGGATACCGTTGTCTGGAAATCTTAGATTCACGCTCACCTCATCCCCCTATGCACCATCCCGCCCGCTGCATAAATCAGCGGATAATTAATTTTTTAGCGCAAAATAAAGTGTTATTACTCGAAGGAAATCCCCGGTACAAGGCAGGTAACAGCATTTTGAACATTGGGGATGAGTTCGGATTGGAGGGGGATCCAAACGGGAATTACCCCTCTCTTTGAAGCCTTAAAATAGGCGCTGGGAGAAGGGGTAGTTAATGCGTTTTCATTCTTTGCAATTCCAGATAAAGGGGAGCGCACAAGATGGTATTACCAGCGATGGGCAAGAGTTGGATATTGCCGACGAATTTGCCCGTCTTTTCCGCTCTTTGGGGTTTTAGGGAGTCCCAGATAGCTATGCCGGTTTATGTGTTACCCAGTTTGTCTACAACGACTATTCTCTTCTCGAAGGTGATTTTCTAGCTAAAGGTTTATGCCTAGACCTGCTATGTTACAGTGATTCCCCCATCCCGTTTAGTGCGATTTTCTTATGTCTCGCAGAAACGCTCAAACGAACAGCTAGCTGCACGGTTACGGAGCTATCTGTTGTATGTGAACCTTATGCAGTTAGGACGAAGATTTCTAAAGGAAACGGTAAAGCGAATCTTGAAAGATTTATCGCCCAAAACAGGGAAAATAATTTCCTCCCGATTGCCCAATGAGCAACAGTAAAATACTCATGCAAAGATAAACAGGCAGCGGTTCTTGCATCTGGAGAAGTCCCCTTACCGATGTCTCACTGCTCCTTTCCCGAATTGGCATTACCGTTTTGTGGAATCTGTTCACGGTAGAGACCAGAAAAGCTGCGCCATATGGAAACGATTGAGATTTCTGCCAGCTAGTGCGACCTGTTCGGTGTCGCTGGAATTTTTGGGTTTCAAACGGAGGCTCCCGTTCGCCTACGTGTTCCCAGCTGCGTCCTAGTCGACTAACAAAAGTACGGTTCCCAACGAGACTGCGGCGATTAGGACACTTAGGATGATTCCGAGGAGGAGGGCGCGCCCTCCGGATTTAATCACGTTGCGCAGGTTTACCCCGGCTCCCATCGCGCCCATCGCTACCGTCAGGAGCAGGGTAGCAACCGTGCCTCCTAGGGTGTTGAAAATGCTATTGACAGTGGGGATGCCGGCCAACACCGAAGCTAGCACGACCGCAACCAGGAATCCCAGCACGAACCCGGGGATTAGGGGCGGGCGCTTACCAGAGCTAGCTTTTTCTGCTTGTTCGTGGCGCACTTCCACTACGCGCCGTTCGATAATCCCCACAATCGCCACTACGATTGCCAGGCAGGCTACCCGTCCCAACTTGGTGGCGGTAGCCAAATCAGAGATTGCCGGGTCATAAATGTTTGCGGCTGCTACTACCTGACCTACCTCGTGAATAGAGGCGCCCAGCCAGACGGCTGCCTGGGTGGGGGACAGGTGCAGTGCGTGGGCGGCAGCCGGCAAAGCGACGAGGGAGAGCGTCCCGAATAGGGTAACGCAAGCGATAGCAGTCGCGACCGCATCATCGGCGTCCTCGCGACTGCGGGCAGACACCACCGGGGAGATCCCGGCGACGGCAGAAGCCCCGCAAATAGCGGTACCGGAGGTGGTCAGGATTCCGGTGGCGTGACTGACCCGCATAAAATAAGTAAGTAGGTAACCCGCCACCATAGTGACCGCAACCGCGCAGATGATAGTCACAATCGCACCGGTGCCGAGCGCGGCAATAGCCGGTAGTGACAGGCGAAAACCTAGCAGCACCACCCCGGTCCGCAGGATTGTCTTCGCGGAAAAAGCGATACCGGGTTCGCAGACAGCCGGAATCAGTTTCGTGTTACGGACGGCTACCCCCAGCAGGATCGCCACCAGCATAGATGACAGGAGGGGAAAAAACAGGTTAATCAGCCAGGCGATACCGGCAATTACGCCCGCGTAGGCTACCCCTGGCAACAAGCGTTTAAAGTTATTCCAAAAATCCACTTGCCATATATACCACATGTTTTAGGTGATGGAGCTTAGTGAACCGGCAGAGAAAACTCCGATAGAGGCAGATAGTTGATAACCGGCAATGAACAACCCGAAGAAAATAACTTTCAACTCGTCTGTCAGATATTTGGTGCAATCACTAGAAATATGCAACCAGCTACCCGCTCCCTTACTGTTTGTAGTACCCGCGCAAAATTCCTTCAATAATCTGCTAATAAACCAAGGTAAATTCCTCGTTTGCCAAAGCTAAGTACGACCCGGTCGACGCGCTCAAAATGAATGAGGCACCGGTCTAATCGCGCGCTCAATGTACCTAAGGTACGTCGTTTATGGCTGTAGCTCTGAGAGAGCCGGGAATGATTGCTAATTCAAGGTAAGGTGACTGATAAGTAACAATTTCACCAAGAAAGGTGTGCGGTGAGTGAAGTAGGCAGCCGGCGGCGGGCGGCGGAGCATTTCGTGCAACAGTGGACAGGTCGCGGCTACGAAAAGGGCGAAACCCACAGTTTTTGGCTCTCCCTACTGCAAGATGTGTTGGGGATGCACGAAGTTTCTACCAAGTGCCGTTTTGAGCAGCGCACCCGGACTCGCGGTTTTATTGACGTGGTGATTCCATCAGCGCGAACCATCGTGGAACAAAAATCTTCTGGCGTAAACCTAGATGGGGGTGAGCTGCGTCAGGGGCAAATAGTTACCCCTTTCCAGCAGGCGAAACGTTATGCCGATGCGCTGCCGAATCGGCAACGCCCAGATTTTATTATTGTTTGTAACTTCGAGCGTTTCCGCATTCATGATCTCAATAAAGAGGATCCGGCCGGCGATTTTATTGAGTTTTCCTTAGCGGAACTGCCCGAGCAGTCTTATCTGCTGGATTTTTTGATTGACCCGGCATATTCGCGTACGGAAAAGGAACGCCAAGTCTCTATCCGTGCCGGACAGCTGATTGGCAAATTGCATCGCGGGTTGTTGGAGCAATATCAAGACCCTGATTCTCCCTGGTCGCAGCACTGTCTGAACGTGCTGTGTGTGCGTTTGGTGTTTTGTCTTTTTGCCGAGGACGCGGGGCTTTTTGGCAAGGACGCGCTGCTGCGTTACCTGCGAGGTTTTAACGCTTCTCAAACCCGGGTGGCGCTGCAGTGCCTGTTCCAAGTGCTAGATACCCCACTTGAGAAGCGAGACCCCTATTTGGAGGAAGAACTCGCGGCTTTTCCTTATGTTAATGGGGGACTGTTCCGGGACTCCGCTGCCGGCGCTCCTCACTTCAAGGGTGCGGGGGAAGGTTCGGGTGAGGAAGGTACTCAGACCGTATTTCCCTCTTCGTTTGCGGGGGAGCCGGGACGAAGTTTAGAGATTCCGAACTTTACCGCGGAGCTGCGTGACCTACTGCTTAATGAGGTATCGCAAGGAACCGACTGGTCGCAGATTTCCCCTACCGTGTTTGGGGGCGTTTTTGAGTCGACTTTGAATCCGGAAACTCGCCGCAGCTCCGGAATGCACTACACCAGCCCGGAAAATATCCACCGGGTAATCGATCCGCTTTTCCTTGACGGTTTAAAGAATGAACTAGAGGGGATCCTGTCTGATCCCGGGATTTCCGGTAGGTCGCGGCGGGCGAAACTGCGTGCTTTTCAAAATCGTTTAGCCAGTTTGACCTGGATGGATAGCGCCTGCGGGTCCGGAAACTTCTTAACCGAAACCTATATCGAAGTGCGGCGCCTGGAAAACCAGGTGATTGCGGAGCTAGAGCGGGGGCAACAGGCTTGGGAATTTGAGCAGGAGGGCGCCGCTACTAACCAGATAAAAGTGAATCTGGGACAGTTCTACGGGATTGAGATTAATGATTTCGCGGTGGCGGTGGCGCGCACTGCGCTGTGGATTGCCGAGCTGCAGGCTAATGGGGAAACAGCCGCGATTTTACAGCGGGAAGTAACGGATTTACCGCTGCACGATGACTCTAATATTGTGCTGACAAATGCGGTCCGCATGGACTGGGAGCAGTTGCTACCTGCGGAAAAGTGTTCATATTTTATTAGTAACCCTCCCTTTATTGGCTATTCGAACCACACCGCGGAGCAAAAGCAGGATCGGGCAGACCTATTTGGTAAGCGGGGGGGGTGCTGGACTATGTGGCCTGCTGGTACCAGAAAGCCGCCAACTATATGCAAAACACCGAGATCCGGGCCGCCTTCGTATCTACCAACAGTATTTGCCAAGGCCAACAGGTTACCCCGCTATGGCGACCGCTATTTGAGCAAGGGATTCGCATTAACTTCGCCCATCGCAGTTTCGTTTGGGACAACGAAGCCGAAAATCAAGCCCATGTACACGTGGTGATTATCGGGTTTTCTTATCAGGATGATTATCCAAAATATCTTTTTGAGCATTCTAAAGAGGGAGAATCCCGCCGCCAGCAGGTAGGACATATTAACGGCTATCTGACAGACGCCCCGGATGTGTTTGTGGAAAAACGGACCAAACCGCTGTGCGAGGTTGTTCCGATGGTAGCGGGTGGTAAACCCACCGAGGGAGGAAACTTGCTGCTGTGGCAGGAAGAAAAAGACGAACTAGTAGCAAAAGAGCCGGCAGCCGAAAAATGGATTCGCCCCTTTTCTATGGGAGCTGAGTTCATTAATGGTAAACCGCGTTACTGCTTGTGGCTGGTTGATTGCCCGCCGTCAGAGTTAGCCCACCTGCCGCTGGTGCTGGAGCGGGTGCGCCGGGTAAAAGAGATGCGCCAGTCCTCGGCTAAGGCAGCGACCCGCAAGAAGGCGGATACTCCCTGGTTGTTCGATGAAATTCGTCCCCCGCAAGGAGATAAATATATTGCGGTGCCTGCAGTTTCTTCTGAACGCCGCAAGTATGTGCCTATCGGATTTGTTGATAACGGCATGATCCCAGGTAATAAATTATTTTTTATCCAAAATGCGGGGCTATTTGAGTTCGGTGTCCTCACCTCCCAGTTTCATAATGCCTGGATGCGAGTGGTCGCCGGCAGGCTGAAAAGCGACTATAACTACGGGAACACCACCGTTTACAACACCTTTATTTGGCCAGACCCCACCCCGGAGCAAAAACGAGCAATCGAGGAGGCCGCCGCCCTCGTCCTCGAAAAGCGGAAAACCTATGCCCCATCTACCTTGGCGGAGCTGTATGACCCGGACAATGATTTCCTTTATCCGGAGTTAACCCGGGCGCACGCCCAGCTAGACCGGGCAGTGGAAGCCGCCTACGGGGTGAACTTTGCCGGTGACGAAAGCAAAATCACCGCCCACCTGTTCACCCTCTACCAGGCCGCCACCACCCCCTAACTCCCGGATTTAGTTTGCCTGAGGTACCTGGTAGTATTGTCTTCATTACCCAAAAGTAATACAATCGTAGTACGCGTATGCGGGGAGGTATTCAATGGGGGTTATTAGTTTGCGGGTTCCAGAGGAGGAACTCGCTCGTTATAAAGACTATGCGCGCATCCAAAACCAGAGCTTATCAGCAGTTATCCGTGCTACCATGATGGAACGGATTGAGGAAGAGTATGACCTTAAAGTTATCGAGAATTATGAAACGCAAAAGGCTGCTGGCGAAGTAGAGCTTTACTCTCACGATGACGTGTGGGCGGAGCTAGGGGTATGAACTATCGCCTCTACTACACCAAGGAAGCCAAAAAGGCTCTCAAAAAACTGGATAAGCCGATTTTGGTGATGGTTAAAGCCTGGATAGAAAAGAATTTGAACAACACTGATGATCCCAGAAGATACGGGAAGGCACTAAAAGGGAAATACTCTGGATATTGGCGTTATCGTGTCGGTAACTATCGCCTTATTTGCGAAATTCGTGACCAAGAATTGGTGATTATCCTTATCGACCTGGGTCATCGTAGAGAAATCTACCGTTAAGTCGGCGTACTGAGCTCGCGTCACGGGCGGGGTTTAATATGTAAAGCAGTTTTACATATCAAGAAAACGTGTAAAAAAATCCATGAATTTTTTACACGTTGCCGGTTCTATCCAGCCTGCGGGAAAGGTTTTGCAAGCTTATAGCGGCTTGGCGATACTTTAAGAGAAGATACCTAGATGCTTGAGAGGTTACCGATGCTCACTTGTCCCGAACCTGCCGCTAATCCCGTGCTGTGGCCCGGGGGAGTCAAGCGAGAGGAAGATAGGCAGCTTTCTTTTGCCGGACAAAAAGTAACTGAGCTGGCTCGGCGTTTTGGCACCCCCTCCTACCTATTTGACCTAGATGATTTTGCTGCTCGCGCCGAAACCATTGCTTCGGCGATGGCGGAAGAGTTTTGGGAAGGGTATGGATTTTCCGGTGCCAGCGTCTATTACGCGGGCAAGGCTTTCCTGTGTACCGCTTTAGGGGATGCCCTCGCCCGGGCGGGGATGGGAATCGATACCGCCAGCCTGGGAGAACTTACGGTCGCGCTCAATCCCGCAATGGGGGTTGACCCTAAGAAGATCGGGCTGCACGGGAACAATAAATCCCGCGACTGTCTGCGCCTGGCACTGCGCAGCGGGATTGGACGGATCATTGTAGATTCCCTTTCTGAAATCGACCTCTTGCAGTCCCTGAGCGAAAGCGAAAATACCATTGCTCCGGTGATGGTGCGGGTAACCACCGGAGTGCACGCTGGGGGACATAGCTTTATCGCTACTGCCCACGAAGACCAAAAATTTGGCCTCTCCCTGGCATCTGGAGCCGCCCTCCAAGCAGTCAAGAAAATTATTGCTGCCCCAAATCTGCGCCTGGTGGGGCTGCATTCCCATATCGGCTCCCAAATCAAAGATTTAGCATCCTTCCAGGTGGCGGCGGAAAGACTGCTGGCATTCCGCGCCCAGGTGCAACGCCTTGGCGAGCCCGTCCCCGAAGTCGACCTGGGTGGGGGCTTAGCAATCTCCTATCAAGGGGAGGAAGTGCCTACTGCCAGCCAGTATGCCCGCTCCCTGGCAGCCTCGGTAAAGAAAGCCTGTCAGCAGGCAGGCACAGATATACCCCACATCTCGATTGAACCCGGACGCTGGCTGGCCGGTCCGGTATGCGTCAGCCTGTACCAGGTGGGAACGGTCAAAGACGTGCAGCTAGAGGACGGCAGCGTCCGCAAATACGTGAGCGTAGATGGAGGCATGAGCGATAACATCCGCCCCGCCCTCTATGCCGCCGGATATGTGACCACTTTGGCGTCGCGGGTTTCAGATGCTCCGGCGACCAGCTGTCGCGTTGTGGGAATGCATTGCGAATCCGGAGATATTTTAGTGCCCGAAATTGCGTTGCCTGCCGATATCCATGCTGGTGATTTGCTAGTAATTCCCGCTACCGGCGCCTACGGGAGGGCGATGGCCTCCAATTACAATATGGTGCCCCGCCCCGGAGTGGTGGGGCTGAGCCGTAAATCATCCCCACGTTATATAGTCGCGCGAGAAACTGTGGATGACCTGCTGCGACTAGATACCGGAGCGGTCGGCTTATCTCAGTGATAAATCCGCGGAGCGCTCTGTCATTAATACCCGCTAGAGTAGAAAGCCCGGCAGGTAAAAATGCCCGGACGAAAGCGTTGAAAAGAGGGTGAAAATGAAAAAAGCGGTCAAAATAGCGGTCCTCGGGTGCGGAACCGTGGGTGCTCAAGTGGTGCGTCTCCTGCAAGAACGCGCCGCCGACTACCAGGCTAGATGCGGAGCCAGCCTGGAGATTATCGGTATTTGTGTAAATAATCTGGCTGCCCCCCGCCCCGATTTTATTAGCCGCGACCTGCTTACTGACCAGGCGGAACCCTTGATTGACCAAGCTGACCTGGTAATTGAACTAATCGGGGGAATCGAGCCGGCGCGCACCTACATTACCCGCGCCCTCGAAGCTGGCAAATCCGTAGTCACCGGCAATAAAGCTTTGCTGGCACAATACGGCCCGGAACTTTTTGATCTGTCTCGCCAGCGGGAAGCAGACCTCTACTATGAGGCTGCAGTCGCAGGCGCCATTCCCGTGGTCTACGGCCTGCGCGAATCTTTGGCGGGGGATCGCGTCCAGGTGGTACAGGGCATTGTTAATGGCACCACCAACTACATGCTTGACCAGATGGAAAAGAAAGGCTGGTCGTTCGAGCAGGCGCTATCTACCGCGCAAGAACTGGGATACGCCGAAGCGGATCCCACTGCCGATATTGATGGGTTAGATGCCGCTGCCAAATGCGCCCTGCTGGCGCAGCTGGCTTTCCACACTCGAGTTTCCCTCGACCAGGTAGCAGTCAAGGGGATTCGCCATATCACCGCGGATGATATTGTCGACGCTAAAGAATCGGGACGTACTATAAAACTGCTGGCGATTGCCCAGCTCGCGCAAGACGAACAGGGACGCGAATGCGTATCTTGCCGGGTAGAGCCGGTATTGGTGAAACCAGAAAATCCACTGGCAAACATCGCGGGAGCCTTTAACGCGATTGTGATCGATGCCGAGGCCGCGGGCAGGCTAATGTTCTACGGACAAGGTGCCGGCGGGGTACAAACTGCCTCGGCAGTGCTCTCGGATGTGGTGGCCGCCGCGTTCCACCTGGTATCCGGGGGCAGTGCGCCCCGCGAATCCGCCTACGCCGATTTGCCGCAAATGCCGGCCGGACAGGTGCGTTCTAAATACAGCATCCGCCTAGAGGTAGAGGACGCTACCGGAGTATTAGCCGAGGTAGCCGGGATTTTTGCTCGCCGGGGGATCTCTATTGAGCAGGTACGCCAACGCAATGACGCCGAATCCGCTAAAGCGGTAGTTTCCCTATCAACTGCCTGGGCGCGGGCAGACGCCATAGACTTAACGGTAAAAGATTTGGCCGCCGCGCAGCCGGTGAGCCGAGTAATCCAAGTAATCAGTATGGAGGGCTAAAACATGGCGCATCTGTGGCAGGGAATAATCAACGAATACCGCGATTGGCTCCCCGTAGGTGATGAAGAAGAAATCGTTACTTTACAGGAGGGCGGCACTCCGCTGATTTATTCGGAGGATCTGTCTAATGAGGTAGGGGCGAAAGTCTATATCAAAGTCGAAGGCGTGAACCCCACCGGCTCTTTTAAAGACCGCGGGATGACCATGGCGATTACCAAGGTGGTCTCTAGCGGACAAAAGATGGTGGCCTGTGCCTCTACCGGCAACACCTCGGCATCTGCCGCCGCCTATTCGGCGAAAGCTGGCCTGGAATGTGCAGTAATCCTGCCTGCCGGGAAGATCGCTGCCGGCAAACTCGCGCAAGCGATAGTGCATGGGGCGCGGCTAGTGGCAGTGGATGGCAACTTCGACCAATGCCTAACCATTCCCCGCCAGCTCACCGAAAGCTATCCGGTAGCCCTAGTTAACTCGATTAACCCCTACCGCCTGCAGGGGCAAAAGACTGCGGCCTTTGAAATCGTTGACTTCCTGGGGGACGCCCCCGATATTCACGTGCTGCCCGTAGGGAACGCCGGAAATATCTCCGCCTACTGGATGGGATACAACGAATATGCTGGTCGGCGCACTGCCGCCTCTTTAGAAAAAGAAACTAAACTCGGGCAGGCGCGCGCCAGCAAGGTACCGCAAATGTGGGGGATCCAGGCGAAAGGCGCAGCTCCCTTTGTAGCCGGACACCCGATTGAGAACCCGGAAACCGTGGCGACTGCGATTCGGATTGGCAACCCCGCCTCCTGGGATTACGCCTCGGCAGCCCGGGATGATTCCCACGGTTTCATCACCGCAGTCACGGACGAAGCTATTTTGGCGGCGCAAGCGCGCCTCGCGGCCAGTACCGGTATTTTCGTTGAGCCCGCCTCGGCGGCCTCGGTAGCTGGACTTTTGCAAGCTGCGGGGCAAGGGAAAGTTCCTGGAGATGCCACGATAGTGTGTACCGTGACCGGTAATGGTCTGAAAGACACCGCGACTGCTCTGGGGGATCGAGATATTAACCCGCAGGTAATTGAGCCCACCTTACAGGCCGCGCTTCGCGCCCTAGACTTAAAATAACCGGGATTAAAATAGCAATATGCGGATCGTAAAAGACGAAGCAGAAGTCAAAGTCCCCGCCACCTCGGCTAATCTGGGGCCTGGTTATGACTGTATGGGGCTGGCTCTCTCCCTCCACGACCGAGTGCGTTTTCGGGCGACTGTGGGGAAAACCCAGGTGCATGTGCGTGGGCAAGGCAAAGATCAGCTTCCCGAGGACGAAAACCACCTGGTAGTGCGGGCAATCCGTCTCGGTTTAGACGCGGTAGGAGCCTTCCAGGTGGGGGTATCCCTTTGGCAAGAAAACCAGATTCCCCAATCACGAGGTCTGGGCTCGTCTGCCTCCGCGATTGTCAGCGGTCTGGCGATAGCGCGCGCCATTATTTCTGAGCCGCAGGCGTTAGATGCCGACACCATGCTACGAATCGCAACCTACCTGGAGGGACACCCCGATAACCTGGCACCCGCGATTTACGGGGGGATTACCTTGGCGGGCATCCATCGCACCTCCAGTGAAGAGGCAGCTACTACCAAAGAGCTCACCTCTCCCTTCTTAGAAATGGGAGAAGAGGAGGAAGCTGCGCAGGATACCGAATCTGACCAGCCCGTACTCAGCGGGGATTTTCCCAAGACCTGGGCGGTGAAAATCGAGAATCACTACG